>JBDTWO010000079.1:0-20028 GCA_040006635.1 Chloroflexota bacterium | reverse complement strand
GCCGCTAGTGCTTCAGGGATAAGAGCTTCGATCACATCGCCATTTTCACAGTGCGCCATCATCAACATGCCGTTGTCTTTGGCGATGCGCAGGGCTTTGAAGATACTGCCATCGTCAATTCGCAGACGTCCATTATAGGCAGTGAAGACTTTGAGCGTTTGAATCCCCATCTTCATTAATGATGGAATTTCTTTAGCGAGTTTTTCATTGAACTGCGTCAGGTTCATGTGGAAGGAATAATCGATTGCGGCTTTTTCTGCTTTCTGCATCCACAGATCCACAGAATATTGAAAACCTTTGTCTTCAAGGACAACAAAGTCCATGACTGTTGTTGTACCGCCGAACGCTGCGGCTTTGTGACCGGTGTAATGATCATCCGAAGAGACGGTGCCAAACATCGGCAGATCGAGATGCACATGCGGGTCAACTCCGCCGGGCATGATCAGCTTCCCCGAAGCATCGATCACTTGCGCTGAATCAGCTTGAAGGTCGAGCCCGATGCGGATGATCTTTTCGTCCTGAATCAAAATATCCGCTGGATAGGTTTCGGAAGCGGTAATGAGCGTCCCATTCTTGATCAATAGATTCATGGTTGCGAATCTCCTTTGGTAGAAAGTGCATACAACGCGCCGGTCTCAGAGAGAGCATCAAATGAGGTCACATACAAAGTGCCGGGGACTAAGGCTCCGCCGATGGGTCGCGAGCCATCATCGATGGAAACGGTCCACAATGCTTTCGGGGCGCCGGGCAATGCTGCGACACACTCGATATGCAAACCTGTGGGACCACACAAATACGCTTCGCCCCTGGCGCCCATCGCCATGATATGCGAGTTCATCAGCGGGAATTCAAAATTACCGATCAGCCGACTCTGGTCATCGAGCCAGACCATGCGCCCATCGCTGAATTCAGAAGTATAGAACAGCCAGGTCAACTTGTTCGGCAAGACACCTTCATAGAGAGGATTGAAGACCACGAACGAAGCATATTCCCAAGTCAACGCAGGGTCCACTTGCAAACCGGTTTCGCTCTTCTGCCAGTGCATCACGGCATGCCCATTGCGATAATAATCACGCCCATCTGCACCCGTGAAGAATACCGGCTCTGTAAAAAGGATCTGCCCCTCAGGCAGGATCTGAATTTTCTCGATTTGACCTGTCTCAGCCTTTAACGCCGTATCCTTTAAATACACGAGGCTTTCATCGGCACTAAGACGCGGCGGAGAATCCACAAATAAATCCGCGGCAGTCTTGCGCCAGATGAGGACGCCATCTGGTGAAATGGCTGAAACCGCATCGATCAAGGTGACATAGATCATGCCGCTCGAACTTACGATGGGACCGGAAGTCGCCTGGCGTGTGCTGGAGGCTTCCACATTCCACAAGCGCTTGCCCTGTGCATCAAACGCTGTGACGTGTCCATCAACATCAGCCACATAGATGCGTCCTTGCGCATCGAGTGCAGGTGTACCAATCGGAGTTGCGTCCAGCGGTACCTGCCATACTATTTCACCTTGCGGAGAAAATGCCATCAGAATATTTTGCCTGCCAGCGATCACGACAGTTCCATCCGCATACACGACCGGTCCGCCGGAAGCGCCGCCCGGAATTTGCGCCTGCCATTTGAGTTCTGGTTGGGTCTCCATACTGAACGGCACATACGAAGTGCCATACGAATCATGCAATTCCGTTGACCAAAGCTGATCGCCTTGCGATTGCAAAACGACATCCGTTTTTGCGAACAGATACGTATTGCGCTGATAGTAGATCCACCCGCCCATGGTCGCCGCGATCAAGAACGTAACGACCCCGGCTGTTCTGCCGTGTCGTTCCAGCCAATGTCTGAGCTGGATATACACATGCACATCCAACCATTCGTTGATCTGTTGCGGCAACAATCCGGCGCGCCTGCCAAATTCTTTTTGGGTCAATTCGATGCGCAAACCTTCGCCCAACAAATTAAAGCCCAGGATGCCGGTAAAAATAACCGAGCCGATCACCAGCATCGCGCTGGGGTCTGCGATCCTCACCAGCGCACTGGCAAGCATTTGTCCCAACTCGGGCAAGCCTTCCACATTCGCCACTTGAAAATTAAAGATCTCGACCCAAACGCCACCGCCGATATAAATCCCCAAAAAGCCAAGCTCTGCCGCCACGAGCAAGGTACTGCTGATTTCAAACGCCAACAGCGCCCAGACCAATGACATGATCTGCCGCAGGATATGATTGAACAGGATGAGACGTTCCCCCGCCCCGAGCGCACGCGCCGCTTCGACAAACGTCTGCCGTTTGACGAGACGCGTCTGTTCGCTGACCATGCGGGCTGTCTCTGCCCAACCAGTGAATCCCAGCCCGAAGATGAACGCCCATAAACCCTTGTGCACACCAATGGAATAGATACCCAATAACGCGACAATTAACACAGGGATCGATAGCAATGCAGAGAGGACCGAATCGAGTCGACGCGCGCGGCTTCCCTCTGCCCAGCCGATGAACAAACCAAGAATAATTCCTAACACCAAACGAAAGCCTGCAACCGCAGTTACCATGATCAGGGTGGGACGCACGCCCCATAGAATTCTGCTGAGCAGGTCACGCCCCCAGCGGTCCGTGCCAAGTAGGTACCCGGGAATTTTGAACGCCGGATATGGGGGCGTACGAATCTGACCATTCACCGATAGCGCAAAGTTCTCCTTCATGGGATCTTGCGGCGCGAGCGAAGGTCCGATGAAGGCGATCAGAATCATGAAGCCGACCAGCACAGCCCCGATGATCAACGTCCAGTTTTGGTGGCGGAGTTTCTGGCGGAGATTGCTCATTGCGCCACCCCTTTGTCTTCCGCGTGCACATCCACGCGTAGACGCGGGTCTACGAGGCGTGCGATCAAGATCGTGAGTAGATCAATGAGTAAAAAGATCAACACTAGCACGGTCAGCAATGCCGCCATGGTTGCAGGCGTCAGCACGGTGGCAGCGCCGAAACCGGTGGCAGGCTTGAGCACTGTCCCTATGAAATTTCCCAAGCCGGGCCAGTTGAAGAGGCGCTCAATAATGATCAACTCGGCAATCATCAAACGCGCTGAATAGGCAATCGCTTGCAGGATCGGAGCAACCACACTGCGAAACGCAAAACGGTTCTTCATCGAACGGAAGGTGTGCCCCAGACTAATACCCGCCTTGACATACGGTTTCTGTAATTCATCCACCAAGGTACTGCCAGTCACTTGCGCGATCTTGACGGTGGGCTGCACCATCAACACCAACACCGGCAGGATCAAATGCGCATCCCAGCCGAAGCCTTGAAATGGGATAACGAGTCCGGGTCCATAGATCGTGATCAACAAAAACAGGGTAATCAATAGAATAGCGATATAGAAGCCTGGCGATGCCAATCCCAGCGTGGACAACACAGTCAACCAGGTTGAGACTTTCATGCTATCCTGCCGCACCGCCAGACGACCTAGAAATATGCCTAATACAATACTCAAGGCAAGCGCGATCACGATCAAGCCAGAACTATTCAGGCTAAGGTGCGCAATGGCAGCCAGAACAGGTGCACCGTTATACGTTGAACCAAAATCCAGGTTGGCAAACTTGGAGATGTAGGAAAAATATTCAGGAAAGATCGGCGGCAGGATAATTTCCCCACTGATGTATGGATTACTGCTGGCGACTACGGGTTCGAAATAAAATGCAAAAGCAAAGCCGATGAAGTTGGCAATCAACAGGATCAAGGGAAAGGTCAATAGTCTCCGGACGATGAATCGAAACATTAGTTACCCTGATCACCGGTCTGGTAATCGCTCTGCATGTCTTTAATGCCCAGCAATGCCATCAACACCTCGGGCGGAATATCCACGGATGGCAAATCGGTTTTGTAGAGTTGCTCGTTCTCCGCACGTTCGCGCAGGTTCTTCCATAATATTTCACGCTCTTCGTTTTGAACGACCAGATCGTTCAACAACTTCGCGTTTAACAAGTACTCCCCGGTTGTGTATAAAAACGTCAGGCGTTTCCATTTATCGGCTGTGATCGGCTGGGATAATTTTTCGAGTCCGCCCAATTGAATTTTGTAATATTCCTCCTTCGCGCGCGGATGATCGGCTTCGTCCTTCAACAATTCGCCGCGCGTGGTGAGCTCGTGGCCTGTGACCTGCGCAATGAATTCGATCTGTCCCCCGCGCTCACCGAAGGCTGAGGTTTGGTAAAAAGCCAAATAGTCCACGGCAACAACTTTGGGCGCAGTCCGAAGCGGGATGCGATACCATCCCAGAAGCCGCGCGATTTCCAAGTCCCGCGGGGTTGGCATAATGCAAACGAGGATCAAATCCGTTGGGCGAAACATCGGGTCAATTATAAACGTGACGGTCGCCTTAAAGGTGACCGTCATGTTGTTTAGGCTATTCCAACTTCTTTATTGAACTCGACGATCAATTCATCGATCTCATCTGCCTGGGTTTGGACATCGGTCCAATAATTTGGTTGATACCATTGATCCTGAATCTCAGCATACGTGCGTCCCTGCTGTTCGACCCAGGTGTAGTATTTGAGGTTATGCACGCGGCGGCGATCAGGGTAGCGCAGTTCGAGCATGTTGTCGGTAGATTGACCGTGAAGGTAACGAGCAAAATCTGCAGCAGCATCTTTCTCGGTGTACTGACCAAATTCCTGATGCATCTCATGCAGGCGCGAGCGATAGAGTTCCATCGAGTCGGTGAGGACGGTGATCAGCACATCGTTCTCGTCCATCTCGTAATATTTCGCGGCTTTGATGCAGGAGAGCACATTTGAGATACCAGAGAAGCCAAGCAAATCCAGATTCGATATTAGAGATTCGGGAACACCTTTCTCAACAAGGTAAGCTCGTCCATTTTCTTCGTTGAAGAGACGAGCGATGTTGACCACGGCATTATCATCAATCGCGGTAATGACATCGGTATTCTTGGTGTTGTGGATCCACGGCACATGTTTATCGCCAATGCCTTCGATGCGATGAGAGCCGAAGCCATTCTCAAGCAGGGTCGGGCATTGCAACGCCTCACTCGCGATAATCTTGCTATCGGGGAATAATTTCTTCATGTAATCACCGCTGGCAATTGTTCCAGCAGAACCGGTCGCAGATGCCATACCGCGATAACGTCCATGTTTGCCAGCGACTTGTTTGAAGACTTCTTCCATGGCATGACCAGTCACTTCAAAGTGCCAGAGATAATTTCCGAACTCTTCAAATTGATTGAAGATCATCAAGTCTTGTCCGGACTTTCTTAACTCCCAACATTTATCGAAGATCTCTTTGACGTTCGATTCGGACCCGGGAGTCTTGATCGTTTCACCTGCGACTTTGGACAGCCACTCGAACCTTTCTTTCGACATACCCTCGGGCAGAATCGCAATAGACTCACAGCCGAGCAACGCAGAGTCATATGCGCCACCACGGCAATAATTCCCAGTGGAGGGCCAGACGGCTTTTTGGGTGGTCGGGTCAAACTGACCTGTGACCAATCGCGGCACGAGGCAACTGAACGCGGCGCCGACTTTGTGTGCGCCGGTCGGGAACCATTTGCCCACGATGACAACGATGCGAGCTTTGACACCCGTCAGCGAGGAGGGCAGCTCCAGATAATTGACCCCGCCAAACGTCCCGCCTGAAGCGGAGGGCTGGTTATGCCAGTTGATGCGGAAGAGGTTTCGAGGGTGGATGTCCCAGAGTCCGATCGACTTCAATTCATCCTTCACTTTCGCAGGAATTTTTGAAGGGTCCTTCATTTGAGCATAGGTGGGAATGATGATATTTTTTTCTTTGGCGCGCCTGATGGCGTTCGCACGACGAGACTTATCAATGGTGAGATCAATGGTGGTCATAAGATTCTCCTTGAAGTAGTTGTCAGACAAATCGATTATATACCCACTTGGCATGGAAGAAAATTACCAATTGACTGTGACACTCAATAACCATACAATAGCGCATCTGCATTCTAGAACATGGAGGTGTTTTATGTCTGGCAATGGTTTGGAGTTCCGTCCATTTGATCTGCGCAATGCTTCCGATCTTGAATATCAATATATGAATGAGTTCAAGAATATCATTCGACGTGAGTTAAACCCAGATGACCCACCCATCCCGCTGGCGGAAGATATACAGGGCGCGAGGAATATCCCAGCGTTTGTGGAAGTGGAAGTCTATGCCCTGTGGAATGAGACCGGCACACAGATCATCGCCGATTGCGAGGTTGCCATTTATCATACTGGCGATAATGAGCACATGGCTGATTTTGGGATCGAGGTACTACCCGAATACCGCCGAAACGGATTTGGGCACAAGGCATTGCCTTTGATCCTGCAATTTGCAAAGAAGCACGATCGCAGACTTCTGCTCGCATTTTCCACTGACCGTAGTCCTGAATCAACAGTCTTTCTTGAAAAGCTGGGCGCGCGCAAAGGCATCGATAGCCGCACAAACCAGTTGAAAGTATCCGAGTTCGATAGAACTTTGGTAGAGAAATGGTTGAAGTTCAGCGAACCGTTGAAAAGCGAATTCGAACTGGGCTTGTTAGATGGGGCATATCCCGAAGAGCATATCAACGATATTGCTGCGGTGTATCAGGAAGTGGCAAACGACCAACCCCGTGACAATCTTGAAATGGAGGATATGAAATTCACGCCTGAGTTCCTGCGCGATATGGAAAAGAATATATTCGCAAAAGGCGAGCGCCGCTGGACGTTGTATATGACTGACCGATCCAACGGCAAAGTTGCCGGTCTGACGGAGGTTTCGTGGAATCCCAGCCGCGCGCTGATCTTATATCAGGGCTTTACCGGGGTGTACCCTGAATACCGCAGTAAGGGACTCGGGCGCTGGCTCAAAGCCGAGATGATGCAGAAAATTCTGAGCGAACGCCCGGAGGTGGAATTTATCCGCACGACGAACGCCAACTCCAATGCGCCGATGTTGAAGATCAACATCGAAATGGGCTTCAAGCATTATCGGTCAAATACCCTCTGGCAGGTAGAAACCGAGCAGGTTGAAAAATATTTATTGGAGAGAAACCCATGAAGAAGGCTTCAACTGGGATCATCTCGGGTTGTCTGGTTTGGGTCCTGGCATTTGGTGTGATCTCAGCCTGCATTATGCCGATCTTTATGGCGATCGGCAGTTTCACTTCTTTCACCAATTTTGCCATTCGCACAACGGGCAAATTCATTTGTCCAGACGGAACTACGCCCAAGTCCAATTCGTATCAAACCACTACAAGGGATGAATACGGGAATTCCAAACCAGCCACTGCGTATGAATTACAGTGCGTGGATGCTGGCGGCGAAATCTTGAAAACTGATCCGATTGTCTATTCATTCGCATGGATCGGTGCTTTTCTGTTAATCGGTTTAATCGTAACAAGCGGACTGGCATTCCTGCTCGCCGCACCAGCAGGTGTATTGATCACAAAACTTCTTGGTCGGATCAGAAAGCCAAACCCTACAGCAAATATTGAACCCCAATAGACCTCTTGCAAAAGTCTTTTTTGCCACGGATTGCACGAATTTCCACTGATTTTTTTAAATAAATCCGTGAGAATCTGTGAAATCCGTGGCTGAAAAAATCACCACGCAAATAAAGATACTACTTACGCAAGAGTTCTAATAACTATCGTGATGAATGTTTCAATGTTGTAAGTTCTTTTTAATGTATAGCGCTGATTTCGTTGTATGATGTGTGTAAGAGAAAGGAGGCCGCTATCGAGACACCACCTGACTACCACATCCAAGGAAGGATTGGGAAGCCTTAAACCTGGTCGAGGTATGTACGTTCACTTCGTAAAACCAGACGTTCTCTTAACGATAGGAAGGCGCTAAGCCCCACTTCTTCCCGCACATAGCACGAATTATTGACGGATGGGTATTCCCCATCCGTCTTTTTTAATGCAGCATGAAAGTCGGTTACAAAGCAGACAGCGCCGCGCCGATTCGTTTCAATCCCGTTTCCAAGATCTTACGCGACGTGCCAAAATTCAAACGCACGAACTGTTCATTCCCCTTGCCGAATTTACCGCCATCGCTGAAAGCCACCTGCGCCTCTCTCAAGAAAAATTCATAAGGCGAGGGATCCAGTTTTAATTCCGTACAGTCAAGCCACATTAAATATGTTGCATTGGGTTGGGTCAGGCGCACACCCGGCAAATTCTTTTCCGCATATTCCAAAACAAGATCCCGATTTGCCGTGAGATGACGCCGCAGGTCTTTCAGCCACGCATCTGCTTTGCCAGAATACGCGATATATGCCGCCGTCAACCCCAAGGACGAGGCTTCAAACGACATGCCATTTGCAACCGCGGTAAAGCGCTCTCGCAGGCTGGCATCGGGGATGATCGCAAACGCGCACACCAACCCGGGCACATTGAATGTCTTTGAGGCTGATATCAAAGTGATCGTATTCTTTTCGACCTCACGCGAGATCTTCGCTGTTGGAGTGAACACCGCTCCGCCCAGCAACAGCTCGCTATGGATTTCATCCGAAACGATCGTGACGTCATTCTCGAGGCAGACCTCCGCCATTTGGGTTAACTCTTCGCGGGAGTAGACATGCCCGACCGGGTTTTGTGGATTACACAGCAGAAACATCCCAGACTTTTTGACTCCCCTCTTCAGCGCTTCAAAATTGACCTCGTAGCTGATTCGGTTTCCTGAAATCTTTTTCTCCAACGGAGCCACAACCTGCCGCATGCCCGTCTTATGTTCCGTATCCAGGAACTCGTTATAAACCGGCGTCTGGATCAGGTAGCCTTTTTTCGGTGTACATAAAATTCTTGCCGCAATGTTATAGCCATTGTTGACGCCCGCCGTATAAACGATCCAATCGGGGTCAATATTCCAATCGTATAATTTCTTCATCCGCAGGGCTACGGCTTCATACAAAGTCTTATTCGGCATCTCATATCCCAGTACACCATCTTCAACCTGCCTTCGAAGCGCAGACTGAATTTGCGGAGCGGTGGGTAGGTCCATATCCGCCAGCCACATGGGCAGTGTGTCTTTGGGGTACAAAGTCCACTTGTTGGCAAAGGGTGAAGTACGGCGATTGGGAGTGACGTCAAAATTATGAGACATTGTTATTTTTTATAAGCAACGATCATGCCATCGCGCATGGGGGCAAGTGAGACGATCCAATCCAGGTCGGTTGTGATCGTCTTTATAAATTTGCGAATGGCTTCGGTGGATTTGTCGTTATTCGTCACATCGAAAATGCGTCCGCTCCACAACATATTATCAATGATCAGGATTCCGCCCGAACGCAACTTTTCTTTGATCACCGGAAGTGAATCAGGATAGGCTTCTTTATCAATATCATTGAAGATGATATCAAACGGACCTTGCGTCTGCCGCAGAGTTTCCACCGCTTCCGCAACATGAAACTGAACGACGTCCGCGCTTCCCAACTTGGACAAATGAACTGCCGCCTGTTTCGACAGCTCATCCTCCCAGACGGTATGATGCACCACCCCGCCCCCATTCTCTTTCACTGCCTTCGCAAACCACGCCGTGGAATAACCATAGCCTGATCCCAATTCAAAAACTGATTTTGCGTTGAGCATCCGTGCGAGCTGATAACAATAATATCCGCACGCCGCACCAATGATGGGAAAGTCGTGTTTCTCAGCGTGTTCTTCCATCGATTGCAGCTCAGGTTCACGCGGCGGGACGAGCGTTGTCAGATACTCCTGTACAACGTCATACAATATGGTTGTCATTTGTTTTCTCCTATTTCGATACTTCTAAAGCTTTCAAAGCCGCGATATACGACAGCTTTGCCCATTCCAAGTACATCTTACCTGAAGGATGCAGTCCATCTGATGCAACAAGCGTTTTGTCATTCACCGCTTCACGCGATATGGGCGTTATATCCACATACTGCACGCCAGCTTTTTCTGTCTCTTCGTGATTGACGGCGTTGAACGCGTCGATATCCTTGGCGATCTGTGTAGTATCTTGTCCATAAGCAAAAGGTGTCACGCCCCAATCTGGGATCGAGAGCACGATGAGGTGTTTAGGATTCCCGCCCGCATATTCGATGGATTTATTCAATAAGAAGACAAACTGCTCACGATATTCGTTGATGTCATAGCCACGGTATTGATTGTTCACCCCAATCAGCAGGGACACCAGATCGTAAGGCGGGGCAATTTTCCGGGTTTGGATACCATCCCAAAGCTCGCTAGTTGTCCAACCGGTCTTGGCGATGATGGTAACGTCAGTGGGTATTCCGCCCGCTTTGAGAAAATCAGCCAGTTGATTAGGGAAACGCTCGGCTTCGTCCACGCTTTCGCCGATGGTATATGAATCGCCCAAAGCCAGATATCGAATATTCACAGGTTGCTCCTCTGCCACCGCAGTTGGTTTAACGGATGAACACGCACATAACAATAAAAGAATAACTGGGATTAATTTCTGCATCTCATACTTTGTAAACAGCTTTCCGCATCCGTTCGAGACCTTCCACGAGCATGGCGCGCGGCGAGGCAAAATTCAAACGGACGATATTCTCACAGCCCTCGCCGAACGGCTTGCCATCCGTAAAGGCGACTTTGGCTTCTTTCAAAAAGAAATCAAAGGGTGTGCCCTCGATCTTCCCAGACTTTACATATTCGCTGAAATCAAGCCAGGCGAGATACGTTGCGTTGGGAATAGTAAAGCGTAAGTCAGGAATATTTTCCGTCAGATAATCCGCTGTGAAATCACGATTGGATTTGAGATAAGAAAGCAACTCCGCCAGCCAGTCGTCACAAGCTCCAGAATAAGCCGCTTCAGCCGCGATCAACCCCAGACTGGAGACATGCCCGGTGATCTGTTCATTCGCCACTTTGAACTTTTCGCGCAAGTCCCCATTGGGAATGATCGCAAAGGCACAAAACAGACCGGCTGTATTGAAGGTCTTGCTGGCCGCAATGAGCGTGATGGTTTTATCCGCAATTTCAGGCGAGAGCGTTGCCATGGGAATATGTTTCGAACCATCCATGATCAACTCGCTATGGATCTCATCCGAAACAATGATCGTATCATTACTCAAACAAATATCTGCCATACCCTGCAGTTCTGCACGTGTATATGCCTGTCCCGTTGGATTATGAGGATGACAAAATAAGAACATACGGGTCTTGGCGTTGTTGCTATGAAACGCGGCAGAGAATTCATTGAGATCGAGGTGCGGGGAAAGGACATGATCTTTTTCAGTAAAGTGGATCGGCGCCACCTGCTGGGTCAACCCAATATTTTTATAGATACCGTAAAACATCATGTAAACCGGCGGCTGGATCAACACCCCGTCCCCCACCGAGCACACGGCCCGCGCGGCGATATTGAAACCGCTGACAACGCCGGGCGTGGCAACGATCCATTCGGGGTCCACCTGCCAGCCGTAGAGACGTGCCATGCGCGCGGCAACGACCTCCTGTGTGCGGCGCTGCAAAAATTCGTAGCCGATCACGCCGTGTTGAATTGTGTTTTGTAAAGCATCCAATATGGGTTGCGGGGTGTGGAAATCCATGTCCGCCACCCAGAGCGGGAGCACATCAGCAGGATATTGAGTCCACTTGATACTGTTGGAAGAGCGGCGTTCGATGATCTCGTCAAAGTTATAGGGCATGAAAAGTCTCCGTCAGATGTTTTTTGCTATTGTACTCTTTATAAAGCAAAGGCGGGATGCATCTGGGTAGATGCATCCCGCTCACCAAAGGAGGCGATTCGGTTTTAGTTTAATGAGACCTTCAAACAAACCCGCTGCGCGCCACTCCGCCTATCCCTGATACCGTCTATTAGCCCGAACACTATGAACCCAAAGCCTACTTTTCGGCGCAGCAGTTCCTCAACATGCCGAACTGCGGCGGGCGAATCATCTACTGAGGCCTGGGCTGTGACCCATTCACCAGTTACCTCGCCAAACCGCTTGCACGGCGCGATCTTTACCTGCGGATTGTTGCGGATCCGTTTGATCTTGGCTGAGTCGCCAACAGTCCACATGTACAAGCTGTCGCCTTCCTGAACAAACCAGATGGGAGACTTCACACCTTCACCGCTCTTGCGGAATGTCTCAAGACTCAAAAATTCTTGATTTTTAAATATCTCAAAACCCATTTGAACTGACCTCACTGTATTTGTAGCATTCATTGTTTTTTTCCTTATTTACACAATCTGGTTTCTTGGCGACCGAATCAAACTGAAGACTGCCAGCCCCAACATCAACGCAGCAGCAATCCAGGCACTTGTGACTACCAACGGCGCAGGTGTTTGCTTGACCGCAATCCCAATAAAAGACCAGACCAACACGAACAGATACGCTGAGTCCCGGCGCATGAGCGCCATCCCAAGACCAACCACGGATGCTACAGCGATCATGATTACAGCCCATATTTGAGCCTGAATTCCAAAACCGTTCCAACTGACTGAAAACAACCAGTCTGTCACGTTTGCCACAGTAGCAACTGTGATCCAGCCGAGATAGATGCTGAACGGAATATCCACTGACCAGCGTTCGGCACGCGTGACCGAGGCACGATTCACGTTTAGACGCACATAACTTGCAATCAGCAATCCAAGCAGGATCAACATGACGAACACGCTCAAACCAAAGTTGTTATAGTGCCAGCAAAACAGCCAAGCCGCGTTGGCGATACCGCTCAGCGCAAACAAATACCCAAGTCGGCGTAAACGTGGACTTTCTTTTTGTTTCGATTGGAACTGATAAACTGTGAAAGCGATCCAGCCGATATAGATGATGCCCCAAATGGCAAAGACATAACCCGCCGGGACGAAATAAACCTGGAAGCGATCCGATATTTCGCCGGTGTTCTGTCCGTTAAGCGGCAAAGCCGAGGCGAGGACATTGACCGTCAACGCGATAAGGACGGTTACAAGATTGGCAATTTGACGTAGTGTGTCTTTCAATTGAAATACTCCTGTTTATAATTTTAAAGTGACTATCACTTTATTATAAAGCTTTGATCTTCAGCCACAACGCTGGGACTCGGCTGACCTTGCCTAAAGCACTGAGACTCGCACGGCGGGTGAAAACATCGTAATCATGTTTTTCTATATCATCGAGAATGCCCTGATAGAAAATGGACGCGGCACCGATGGCGAGTTGGCCCTCGCGCTCGAGCATCTTCACGCCTTCCCATGAGGCTTTATAGAGTTGACGTGTGCGGTCAATTTGGAATTTCATGAACTGCCGCCAATTGTCTGTGACGCGACCTTCGGCGATATCCTGTTCACGGATGCCGTAGAAAGTAAGTTCTTCGCGCGGCAGATAGAGACGTCCGTTTTGATAATCTTCACCGACATCGCGCAGGATATTGGTCATTTGTAATGCGACGCCAAGTTTGATGGCATACGACACAGCTTCATTATTCTTGAAGCCAACGATGAACATGCTCATCAACCCCACCGTGGAAGCAACGCCGTAACAATAGGTCGCCAGCTCATCGAAGGTTTGATAGCGGGATTGGGTCAAGTCGCGGTTGACGCCGTCGATCAACTGCAGGGCATAGTGGCGCGGGATATGGTAACGGGTTAAAGTATCTGCCCATGCGGCGGCGACCAGGTCGTTATCTGCGAAAGAACCGGTTTCGATCATCCGACGCCAATAATCCAGGCGGGACTCACGTTCGTCATCGGTTGACTCATCCACAATATCATCCACGGTTCGGCAAAAGGCATACAGGGCGCGCACAGCGGAACGCTTCTCCTCGGGGAGAAGTCCCGAAGCGAAATGAAAAGATTTGCTGTGTTCGGCAGTGACAACTTCAGCGTGTTTATAAGCCTGATGGAGTGTAGCATCGCCAGCCCAATAAGAGAAGAACGGGCGGGTTGAAGGATGCGGAACATTCCCGGCGAGGGCAAGAAGTTGATTTTCCCAGCGAGCTTGCATTTCCATTGGAGCCTCCTGTGTTGCTCTTGATAAAGTGATAATTTGAATTTTACTCAGTTTATCTTATTTGTCAAGGTTTTGTTTACTTAATATTGTAAATACCTTGACAAAACATAAACATTGGATATAATACACTTTATAACCAAAGCTAAACACAAGGAGAAAGCATGCCTAATAAACCTACTGCAATTGTGATCGGTGCCGGGATCGGTGGAATTGCCACCGCCGCCCGCCTCGCCAAAAACGGATATGACGTGACCGTGCTGGAAAAGAACGAGACGCCCGGCGGACGCTGTAACCAGATCATCCGTGACGGACACCGCTTCGATATTGGTCCGACCCTGTTCCTCATGCCTGAGGTCTGGGAGGAAACCTTTGCCTCACTCGGCGAAAAGATGAGCGATCATCTTGACCTCAAGCGCATCGACCCTACATATAAAGTCCGCTTTGATGATGGCTTGCAATTGGAACTCACTTCTGACATCGGCAAAATGCAAACCCAACTCGAAGCAGTGGACAAGACCGCCTTCACCGGATTCTTGAATTACATTGCTGAGGGCAGCAAACACTACAAGATCTCGCTTGAGAAATTTGTGGGACGCAACTTCTACAATATCTTTGAGTATTTCAGTTTGAAGAACCTGCCTTTGATCGTACAACTCAAGGCGCTTCAAAAGCATTATGCCAACACGGGTCGCTTCTTCAAGGACGAACGCCTCAAAGCCGCCTTCACTTTCCAAAACATGTATCTAGGACTCAGCCCCTACGATGCACCCGCTACGTATTCACTCCTTCAATATACAGAACTCGCTGAAGGCGTTTGGTACCCCATGGGCGGCATGTATGCGGGCATTCAAGCCTTGGTCAAAGTTGCTGAAAAGCACGGCGTGAAGTTCATCTACAACGCGCCGGTGAAACGCATCGAAACCAACGTTAATAAAATCCGTGGTGTTGTGCTCGAGGATGGACGCACATTCACATCCGATATTTTTGTCGGCAATGCAGACCTGCCTTACATCTACGATCAGTTACTTCCCGATCGTGTCGAAGCGAAAAAGCTCATCGAGGACAAACTCTACACCTGCTCCACCATCATGTTCTATTGGGGCGTGGATAAGGAATATCCGCAGATCGCGCATCATAACGTTTTCCTCGGCGGCGACTACAGAGCCTCGTTCGAGAAAATCTTCAACGAACACACTTTGCCTGAGACGCCCTCGTTCTATGTCCATGCGCCCAAGCGGACTGATCCCGCCGCCGGACCCGAGGGACAAGACACCCTCTACGTCCTCATGCCCGTTGGACACCTGGATGCGCGCACCGCACAGGATTGGGATGCGTTAGTGGCACGCGCCCGCAAAACGGTACTTGCACGGCTCGCCAAAGAATTCGGCGCAACAGATCTCGAGAGTCATCTCAAGTTCGAGATCGTGTATCAGCCCAAAACATGGAAAGAACGATTCAACCTCGTCAACGGCTCAGCGTTTGGGCTGAGTCACAACTTCTGGCAGGTCGGTTATTTACGTCCGCATAATCGCCATAAAACATTTAAGAACATGTATTTTGCAGGTGCGTCCACACATCCCGGCACTGGCTTGCCCATTGTCCTACTTTCTGCCCGCCTAACCACTGAAAGAATTTTGAAAGAAGCGGGTACAATAGCTGTGCAAAAGGTGAATAAACCCGCCTTGCAAAGTGCCACATAATTTTCTAATGCGGCAAACCCAGCCCAAGGACAAACATGTTCAGCATAACCCCCGCCTATAATCTCAAAGTCGTTCTAAAAGAAACCGGCTTGCCTGCCGATACTCTGCGCGCCTGGGAGCGCCGCTACGGTCTCCCTACGCCCCAACGTACCGCCGGTGGACATCGCCTGTATTCCGAACGCGACATCCACACGATCAAATGGTTGATGGCTCGTCAGGCGGAGGGACTTTCCATTTCGCGCGCGGTGGATTTATGGAATGAGCACCTCGCTTCAAGCCGGGACCCGTTGGCTGGTCTGGCGCCTTCAGCCTTGACCTCAGCCCAAACCGCGCTTGCCAATTACATCCCAGCCGAAACAACTCTCGATACGATGCGCGCACAATGGATCAATGCCTGCATCAACTTCAACGAGACCAGCGCCGAGCAGACGTTGAATCAAGCCTTCTCGATGTTCCCGGTCGAAGCCGTCTGTGTGGAGGTTCTGCAGAAGGGTATGGCTGCGCTCGGCGGCATGTGGTATGAGAACCACGTCAGCGTGCAACAGGAACACTTTGCCTCCGGCTTGGCAATGCGGCGGCTCGATGCGCTGCTGATCTCATCCCCGGCTCCATCGCGCGGTCAAACGATCCTGGTAGGTTGCCCAGCCAAAGAATGGCACACCTTTACGCCATTAATGCTCTCGCTCTTCCTGCGTCGGCGTGGACTCAATGTCATTTATCTTGGAGCAAACGTCCCCGTAGAAAGATTCGAGGAGACCGTCCAGGCTGTGCGCGCCAACCTGGTCATCCTGGTCGCACAAACACTGGCGAGCGCGGCGACCTTGCAACAAACTGCCTTTGCGCTCACCAACAAGCAGCACCCTGTCGCATACGGCGGACGGATCTTCAACGTGCATGCTAATCTCACCAAATACATTCCCGGGCACCATCTGGGCAATGACGTCAGCGCCTCGATCGAAGAAGTGGAACACGTTCTGTCTGGCAGACGCAAATCCGTGCAGATCCAATCTGTATCGCAGGAGTATGTCGCTGCGCACCAGTTCTTTACCTCCAAACGTGCCGATATCGAAATGACCTTGAGAAGTCTCATCAATCCGCTGGCCGTCTCGAGTGAAGGTTTTCAGACTGGCATTCAATTCCTTGGCGATAACATTGACGCCGCCCTACAGCTTGGCGATATGAATCACGTCTCCAACGAAATGGACTGGGTGAAATTCCTGCTCCATGCCTATCAACACCCGGATGATGAACTGACCGACTTCATGGCTGCCTATGCTAAAGCCGTGAACAAACATATCAACGGTTCCGGTCAGCCGATCTTTGAATGGCTCAAAACAGAAATGCAAAAACTCAAAACAAAATAATAAAGGCTCTCTTTTTATGCAAACGAAAAAACCGAATCTATTTCTCAAATATATTCTCCCCGGCGCTCTGGTTTCGGCCGCGCTCACCGCAGTGATCGGCTTGACCGCCGCGAATCTATCCGGCTTTCAAATCGTCGGACACACGGTTGCCTTCGCTTACCCCTGGCGTTTGACTGAGCCGAATGCGATGGCACGTCTCACTGCCTGGGGCGGATATCTGCTTCATAACCTCATCGCCTGGGTCATTATTTATTTCGCCCAACGCGAGAAGCCAAAATACGGCAACGATCTGCGCTGGTTTAATTGGGCGATGATCGCAACGACGATTGTATTCGGACTCTTGCATGTCCTTCAGACGCACTACTTCTACGATGGGCTTGCACAGAGCGTCCCCGAAATCTCAGCTTTGGGTTCGGTAGCCGTCATGTTGATGATCATCATCGCGCTTGAAACTCCCCGCCGCGGATTGATCTTTGGCTACAAGTTCAAATTTAGAGACGGCTTCATGTACATCGTTCGCAAGTATCACAGCTATATCTTCACGTGGGCGATCATCTATGATTATTGGTATCACCCCACCGTGGGCACTTTCGGACATTTGATGGGCTTTTACTATAACTTTCTCATCATGGTGCAAGCCACACTATTATTCAATCGCGCCCATCTCAACAAATGGTGGACCTTCTTCCTGGAAGTCTTTGTGCTGATCCATGCGGTGGCAGTTGCGATCTTCCAAGGACAAACCATGTGGCCCATGTTTGCCTTCGGTTTCGGTGCGATGATCATTTTGACTCAAATGTATGGGCTCGGTCTCAATACCTGGACCAAGCGTGGACTCGCCATTGGCTTTATCACCATCGTAGTGGCGTTTTACGCGCTGTCAGGTAATCTGGTCGGCATGAATGAAGTCATCCGTATTCCCATGATCGATTACCTGTTTATCTTTATGCTGTACTGGATCTATCTCGGCATCAATTGGCTGATCAATCTCTTCAAACGTCCCGAACCCATACAAGCCAGCACGGACTAACACATCTCAAAAGGAATTCATGAACAAGAAACTTCTCTTCTCAATTATCTTCGTAGTCTTCATTGACTTACTCGGCTTCAGTCTCATTCTGCCGTTACTGCCCTACTACGCCGAGACATTCAAAGCCTCCCCATTTGTAACCGGCTTATTGGTCGCCTCCTACGCGATGGCACAACTGATCGGCGCTCCCTTACTTGGACGCATGTCCGATCGCTATGGACGCCGCCCGATTCTGCTCGCTTCCATCTTCGGGACGTTTGTCGGCTTTTTACTATTAGGCTTTGCCAAAACTTTATTGATCCTCTTCATCAGCCGCATCATTGACGGTTTGACCGGCGGCAATCTCTCCATTGCACAGGCGTACATCTCCGACGTGACCGACGCCAAGAATCGCTCACAAGGTCTCGGCTTGATCGGCGCTGCCTTTGGTCTCGGCTTTATTATTGGTCCGGTAACTGGCGGCTTCCTCAGCCAGTGGGGCTATGCTGTCCCAGCCTTTGCCGCGGCAGGGATGTCCTTGATCAATCTCATTTTGATTTACCTCTGGCTGCCCGAATCCTTGACAGCTGACAAACGCGCCTCCCTGACCGAAAAGAGACCGGCGATCACACTGGGTGCTTTGCTGGCTGCGCTGCAACGTCCATTCACCGGCGCATTGTTGACCACGCGCTTCTTCTTTGGTCTGGCATTTGCCATCTTCCAAACCATCTTCTCGCTGTACGCGCTCAATAAATTCAACCTCACCGCCGCACAAACCGGTTATGTGTTAACCTACGTCGGCGTTCTCTCTGTAATCACACAAGGCTTTCTGGTTGGGCGTATTACGAATATGGTCCGTGAAGATATTCTCATCGTAAGTTGTGTTGCCCTGATGGGATTTTCTTTGATCGGCTGGGCGCTCGCGCCTTCGGTGCTGGTCTTGTTGATCGTGCTCGCGCCGACTTCACTTTCCGGCGGTATTCTCAACACGTTGCTTTCATCCACTCTGACCAAAGCCGTTGCGCCGCAAGAGATTGGCGGCATTCTGGGGCTTTCCTCATCCGTTGAATCATCCACACGGATTCTCGCTCCCATCCTCGGCGGCGCATTGTTACAACAATTGGGCACCTGGGCGCCCGGTATGTTCGGCGCATTCGTAATGTCCGGCTTATTGATTTATGTGTGGAGCAAGATCTACAATCACCCCATTGTGATCAGCCTGAATGAACAAAAGCTGACACCAGTGCCCATCGCTATCAGCGATTGAGTGACTTGACATAGCATTGGGTTGACGGAGAAAAAAATGGAAATTCGAATTGTGACAGACAGTACCTGTGATCTCCCTGAACACTTGGTGAATCAATATGACATCACCGTCATCCCTTTGCATATCCAGCAGGGCAACAACACCTATCTTGATGGCGTCAACCTGACCCGCGAACAGTTTTACGAACAGCTTCCCGGTTTTGATCCCGCTCCCAAAACAGCCGCCCCTGGTCCGGATGTTTTCAAGCAAGCCTGGGATCGTCTAGCAGACGCTGGCGCGAAAGCCATTCTTTCGATTCACATCTCTGAAAGCCTGAGCGCTACCATCAACTCGGCACGCATCGCCGCTGAACAATTCACCCGCATCCCCGTCACCGTGTTGGACTCCAGCCAGCTCAGCCTCGGCTTGGGTTTCATCGTCGAGAAAGCCGCGCAAATGTCACAGCTTGGCAAAAAGATGGAGGAGATCCTCGCAAGTCTGGGTGAGATCATGAAGCGTACTTACGTCTTCGCATCCTTGCACACGCTCGAATATCTGCGTCGCAGTGGACGGATGCATTTCGCAGTGGCGCGCTTCGGTGAGTTTTTACAGATCAAACCTCTGTTGCACATGCATCAGGGCAAACCCACTGCTCATCGCACCCGCACACAGCGCCGTGCAACTGAACGTCTGCTTGAATGGCTAAAGGAATATGCACCGTATGAGCGGCTGGCTATCGTCCATGCTGGTGTACCAGAAGAAGCGAAAGCCATGCTTGAACACATTCAGG
>JBDTWO010000078.1:0-20059 GCA_040006635.1 Chloroflexota bacterium | reverse complement strand
CTTGCCCACGTTGCCTTCGCCGACCAGCACCAGTTTGGCTTCGTAGAGCGGCTCGGCGTTACCTTCGAGACTGCGGAGATATGCCTTGAGTGGTTCATAATTAGGTGGCTTACAAGCGTCGTATGCGCTTTGCAGGGCGGGGTTGAGGGGGTTGCCATCGAGTTGGAGTTTTTCCAAATGCTCAAGTTGGGCGAGGGAGGTGGGTAAATCTGACAGATTATTATGCCCAATGCCTGCCAAGATTAATTCTCTCAAATTTAATAATTTACCGATAGATTCAGATATATTCGAAATCTTGTTTGCGTCTAAATCCAATTCTTCCAACAGATGTAAGTCGAATAATTCTTCTGGAATGATCTTGATTTCGTTTCCGTAAATCAATAACTGTTTTAAATTGGTTAGCCGATTCAGGCGAGTAGGAATTTCAGTGAATTGATTTCTTGACAAACTCAGATACTGCAATTTTGTGAGATTAAAAAAAGAATCGGGTAAATCTGTCAATTGGTTTTCGTTGGCAAATAATTTATATAGTTTTGCCAAGTTACCCAAGGTTTCTGGCAATATTTTTAGTTTATTGCTAGAGAACGTAAGCGTCTGCAACTGCGTGAGTTGTCCCAGCGAGTCTGGGAGGGTTGTCAGTTGGTTAGAAGATAAATCTAATGACTGTAATTGCGTTAATTTCCAAAGCGAATCTGGAAGTTGAGTTAATTGATTCTTTTCTTTTTCTTTCCAAGAATCTCCGCCAATATTAAGTTTCAAAAGATGAGTTAGTTGACCGATTGATTCTGACAATTCGGTTAACTGCATGTTGCTGAGGTCAAGTTCCGTTGCACGCGATTGCAGGGCTTGTTGGATTTTTTGTTCGGCTTCGAGATATGCGTTATCTTTTGGCATGGTTAAGAACCCCCTTCCAACTTCCCCCTAAAGGGGGATGGGCTGGTATTGGTTAACGCGAGTCGTATTGCATGGTTTTTATTTTTTGATTGGCGATGGATTAAAATGTTGGGCATGATGTGCGCCTTTTGATTCTCCCCCCTTGGGGGGAGATGTCACGTGAGTACACGTGACAGAGGGGGTTAGTCATTGCATGAATTTTACTCCCAAATAAACTCATCACTATCGCCTGAATACGATACAATTCGCCCAATCTCGTAACACTTTCTACCATCAGCTTTTATCATTCTGCATTCCGCCTTCATCATTCTAAATTCATCATTCTAAATTCTGCCTTCTGCATTTCCCTGCCTTCCTTGAATAAACTCGCCTCCCTCCTCTCCATCAAACCCGGCGAAGGACGCATGTCAGCCCTCGTCATCGGCATCATGCTTGTCACCGCCTTGGGCGCCGCGCTCGGCGGCACCGGTATCGAAGCGCTCTTCTTCGCCCGCTTTGGCGTGGACTATCTCCCCTACATGTACATCGGCTTGGGCATCACGTCGATGCTCACTTCGTTCATCACCACGGTTGCCCTTGAACGCATTCCCAAGGCGGTGCTTTACACTGCGGTACCGATCCTGATCGCGCTCGTGCTGCTCGGCGCGCGCTTCGCCCTGCTCACAAAACTTAATTGGCTTTATCCCGCGCTTTGGCTGGGCAAGGAAATTCTCAACTCGCTGATCGGCATCGTGATCTGGGGCGTCGCTGGTGTCGTCTGCGATACGCGTCAGGCAAAACGGTTATTTCCGCTGTTCAATGCCTCGCGCATTCTTGGGCAGGTCGTCGGCGGATTCGCCACCGGCATTTTGGTCAGCTTCATCGGGACGGAAAATCTCATCCTTGTGTGGGCAGGTTCGCTCATACTCTCATTCCTCTTCAGCCGCGCCTTGCTTGCCCGGCAGCAGGCGGCATCTGCTCCGCAGAGGAAGTCAAAAAGAAAACAGCCCACCCTCTCGCAGGAAATGCAGCGCGGCTTTCAATATGTGCGCGGCTCATCACTCATGACGTGGATCTCCATCTCCACCATCTTCTTCTCGATTCTGTATTTCTCCATCGCGCTGCCCTTCTCCCGCGCCGTCACTGAAAACTATGTCAACGAAGATGCGCTTGCTTCTTTCCTCGGTCTCTTCAACGGGCTCAGCACCGCCGCCGCCTTCCTCACCTCGCTGTTTGCCGCCAACCGGCTCTTCACACGTTTTGGCATCATGCTGTGCCTGCTCGCGCTCCCGGTCATTTATCTCATCGGCTTTGGGTTCCTCGCCTTCAACTCGCTTTTCATCTTCATCGTCGTGTTCCGCTTTATCCAAATGCTCTGGCTCTCCGGCATCGGCGACCCCGCCTGGCAGACCATGTTCAACGTGGTGCCGCCCGAAAAACGCGACCAGGTCCGCACCTTTATTGGCGGCGTTCCTGAACAAGCGGGCACCTTTATCGCGGGCGGCATCCTTGTGATCGGTGAACAAAATCTCACTCCGCAGCAGCTGTATATTATCGGCTTCACAGCCGCCGCCGCCTGCACCTACACCATCTTCCAAGCGCGGCGCGGTTACAACCTTGCCCTCGTCGATGCCTTACGCGCGGGTCGTCCCCAACTTTTCTTCAGCGAAGAACAGCCCTTCGGCGGTTTTCGTCAGGACGCCTCTGCCGCGCAGGCTGCCCTCAATGGACTGCAAAATTCTGATCCCCTCGTTCGACGCGTCTCGGCTGAGATCGTCGGTCATCTATCGCTCCCCGAATCAGCGAACGCACTCACTGCTGGATTAAGCGATGTGGATGCGCTGGTACGTTCGGCATCCCTCCAAGCCTTATCCCAATCCAAAGCGACTCATGCCTTATTGGACATCGCCGCTTCACTCTCCGACCCCGAACCGGATGTGCGTTACGAAGCCATCACCACGCTGACAGCGCTATCCCCCCACTCCCCCGCGCTGACCAAGTACCTCATCCCCATGCTGGATGATGAAAACGCCAAAGTCAGCACCCGCGCAGCATTAGCCCTGCTCATGTTCCCCTCTCCCCACGGGAGAGGGGCTAGGGGTGAGGGCGAACGCGCCAAACAACACCTGCGCCACTTCGCAGTCTTTGGCGATCTCGAAGAGCGGATGCAAGCCGTCACCGCCCTCGGCGAATGGGGCGACAAAGAAGCCTTTGATTTCCTCACCAACGAACTCCGCGACCCCGGACTAGAACCCGTCATCAGGAACATCATCCTCAAGTCGCTGGCGAAGATCAACGCGCACGAGTCCCTGCCCTATTTGCTGGATGCACTGAAGGATCCCTTTGCGCGCGAGACCTCCGCGCACCTGCTTGGAGCCATTGGCGCACCCGTCACAGATGCGGTGATCAATTTATTGCAAGACGACACCGCGCTGGAAGGCGCACTGCTGACGCTTGAACATCTGCCGCCTCCGCCGTCCAAACCGATCCTCGACTTTGCGCGTGCGGCAGTATCCCGTGCGGGCAAGTATGATGCCCTGATGCGCAGTGTCCAGACCTCAGCAAGGAGTGAGGCGTTGAGTCTGCTTGAAGAATCCCTGCATCGCAAGTCACATCAATACGGCATCCAAGCTTTACGTGCCATCGGTCTGCTCGGCGACCGGGCTTCGATGAATCTCGCCGTCGAAAATTTGCGCTCAAGCGATGCAAGTCAACAAGCCAACGTGATCGAAGCGCTCGAATCGATCAGCGCAAAACACAGAGATATCATTCAACCCCTGACACAACTTTGGGAAGATAATGATACGCGCTCTGCAGTCCGCAGTACGGATTGGGAACTCCTGCTCGACGACCCCGATGAGTGGATACGGTCGTGCGCGCAGTACACCGCGCATCAACTTGGAGTAAAGACGATGGAAAACCTGGCAGCACTTTCGATGATGGATCGGATCTTGTTTTTCAAACGCGTGCCTTTGTTCGCCAACCTCTCGCCGGTTGACCTGAAACAAGTGACCGCGCTTGCCGAGGAAGAATTTTTCAGCGACGGCGAGGAAATTGCGCACGAAGGCGAAGTAGGCGATGTGATGTTCATCATCGTCTCCGGTGAAGTGCGCGTGTATTCCATGCGTGACGGCGAAGAGTTTGATATCGCGCGCCGCAAAGCAGGTGA
The DNA here is from genome assembly GCA_040006635.1 of Chloroflexota bacterium. Classification (GTDB taxonomy): domain Bacteria; phylum Chloroflexota; class Anaerolineae; order Anaerolineales; family Villigracilaceae; genus Defluviilinea. The sequence continues at coordinate 16,017 of JBDTWO010000078.1, read as the reverse complement.
TTATGTCGGCGAGATGTCCATCATCGGGCGCGAGCCGCGCATGGCTTCGTTCGCCGCTGTAGGTGATGTGCAGACGTTGTGCATCGACCAGAAAAGTTTCGAGGGTCTCATCCGTGAACGCCCCGATGTCAGCTTGGCAATCATCCAAGTGTTGAGCAAACGCCTGAAAGAAGCATCGCTAAAAAAGTAAAACCAAACCACGGAGTCACGAAGACACTGAGAGAGAAAATAAAAATCTCCGTGTCTCGGTGTCTCCGTGGTTTGAACGAGTTTAGACTCCAGACAAAAGGAATCAATGAAACACAATCGTATCCCCTCAATTCTCCTCATCATCGCCCTCCTCATTTCCTCTTGCCAAGATATTACCCCAACCCCGCCGCCCGAAATTGAGACTACCTCCACACCGGCATCCGAGCTCACCCCCATCGATCTCGAAGCAGGGTACGGCGTCAAAGGGTCGTGGTTCGAGTTGTACTTTACGAATCCAGAGAGTCCGGTTTCATCACAAGGTACTGGCGGCGTGGATGGACCACTGGTCAAAGCGCTTGATAACGCAAAATTGAGTATTGATGTTGCCGCGTACAGCCTCAGCCTCAACAGCGTCCGCTTTGCGCTCATCAATGCCCACAAACGCGGCGTCGTCGTGCGCATGGTGATGGAATCTTCCAACATGGTCCGTTCCGATCCGCAGGAACTCATCAAAGCCGGCATCCCCATCATCGGCGATGAACAGCCCGGCTTGATGCACGACAAGTTCATGGTCATCGATAAATCCGAAGTCTGGGTCGGCTCGATGAACTTCACCGACTCGGGCACATATGACGACAACAACAACATGCTGCGCATCCTCTCCACGAAGATCGCCGAGAATTACACCACCGAATTTGAAGAGATGTTCAACGACAATCTCTTCGGCGAAAATGTCCGCGCCGCCACGCCGCATCCCAGCCTCACCATCGACGGCACCGATATCAAGAACTACTTCTCCCCCGATGATGGTGTGCTCAATGCAATTGTCCCGCTTTTGAACAGCGCCCAGAAAAGTATTTACTTCCTCGCTTTTTCATTCACATCCAATGAGCTGGGTGATATCGTCCGCGAGAAAGCCGCCGCAGGTCTCACCGTCCAGGGCGTGATGGAAGAGGAACAAGTCAAATCCAATCAAGGCACGGAATATGATCCCTTCAAGCAGGCGGGCTTGGACGTTCGCATGGATGGCAACGCCGGTCAGATGCATCACAAGGTTTTCATCATTGATGAAAAAATCGTCATATTCGGTTCCTATAATTTCTCGCAAAGCGCTGAAACCAGAAACGATGAAAATATTCTGATCATTTACAACGCAGCCATCGCCCAACAATTCATGAAAGAATTCCAACGCGTCTGGAGTATCGCGCATGCCAACTAACTTAAAACTTCTCGCCGTCTTCGCCCACCCCGATGACGAGTCCATGGGGATGGGCGGTACGCTCGCCAAATATGCTGCTGAAGGCGTGGAGACGTACTACGTCTGCGCTTCACGCGGAGAAAGAGGCTGGTTCGGTTCCGAGGAAACAAATCCCGGCTTCGAGCGACTCGGACAGATCCGCACGCAGGAATTGGAGAACGCTGTCAAAGAACTTGGCATGTGCGGACTCTACTTCCTCGATTACATCGATGGCGAAGTAGATCAAGCGCCACATGCTGAAATCATCAATAAGATCGTCACGCACATTCGCCGCATTCAACCACAAGTTGTCGTCACCTTCCCGCCCGACGGCAACTACGGTCACCCCGACCACATCGCCATCGGACAATTCACCAACGCTGCGATCATGTGTGCTGCGGATGCAAGTTATAAAGATTCCGAAAACCTTCCATCTCATCGTGTTTCCAAACTCTATTACATGGTGGATGGCGAAGGCTTCATTAACCTTGTCGCGCCCTTTATGGGCGATATGACTTTCCCTGTGGACGATCAAGTCCGCGGCGAGGTGGCATGGAAAGAATGGATGATCACAACCCACATTGAAATGGCAGATCACTGTCATGCGGCGTGGCGTGCGATCCAATGTCATCAAAGTCAAATGCCCACCATCGGCGCGCTCGCTGAAATACACCCAGATGCAGCAACCGCTGTCCTTGCCATGCAGGGAACTTTCTTCCGCGCGTTCAGCTTGGTCAACGGCGGCAGAAAAATAGAGACAGATTTATTTGAGGGATTAAGATAATAAAAAGACCCGAAAGGTTTATAAGCCTTTCGGGTCTTTTTATTTGAATCGAAGTTCTTCTAGCCCATATTCTTCTTCATCGAAAACTTCAGCGCCGTTTTGTAAACGTCACTCAATTTCTCGCTCAATGCTTTCGCCTCGGGGTTGCCCTGTTCCGCCGCTTGGTCTACCTGCGCGACCAAGCCGATCAGCGCTTCCATAAATTGATCGTTGATCATTTCTTTGTTCGCCTCAAGCATCCCTTCCAACGCGGCCTGATCCGGCGCATCGAGCAGGTGCTCAACGAACTCCACTTCAGGCGGCGTGGAGGCTTGCCGCAAGACTTCCACCATCTTTTGAAGTTTACCCATGCGGGTGTAATCGTTCTTCTCGGAAGCCTGTTTCAACAACTGGTTGACGATATCCACTGAGTCTTGTGTAAACTTATCCAGATTATCATGGACAGCTTTTACCACATCATCCTGCGCCAACAAGGATTCAACAAAGTCCTGCGATTGCTTGAAGCGCGCTTCCATTTGCTTATCGATTTCATTTGTTAATTCAAGCAGCTTATCGCGCATGGCTTCCAGCTTGGCTTTTTCATCGCCAGCGGACTTTTCGATCTTTTCCGTCAGGATCTGGAAAAATTGATAATCGAAACCACCGCGCGCAAGGCTGACATATGCCTTCAAACGCGCATCGGTCGGGGACGCGATCGCGAAATCCAAAAGTTTTTCGCGCGTAAGACTCTGGCCCGCTTCCTGCAACGACTTTTGAGCGGCTTCCATTTCTCCAACCGATTCTTTTAGCTGACGTCCGAATTCAGTCTCTTCAAGGAGCTGTTTCTGCACTTCCATCAATTGCTGGGCAACAGGTTCCTGTCCGCTTGCCATGGCGCTTTGGGCGAGACGGCTAAACAAAGCAAAGAATTGTTCATCGAACAAGCCTGCATTTTGTTTGATAAGCTCACTGCGCACTTCAGCAGAACTGGCTTGGATGAGTTTCTCCACGACCAGCACACGGTCCTGCTGTGCCTTGAGCATCTCTGGCGTAATACCGTCCTTACCCAGGATCGTTTGGATCATGGAATCATAGGTAAAACTCGGCATGGGTCTCAATAAATAACCCTTGCGCTTCTCAGGCGGGAGTTTCTCCGTGATCTGCTTGATCAGCGGACCGATCATCCGCTCTTGTTCGTTCAGCGGCATCCCTAACTCAGGCGGGAAGAAAGTAAGCAATAACTCTTTTTCGTTATCGTGATATACGATGGGCGTCGCGAGGCGTCCCTGATAACTGCAATGTGGACAGCGTGCCATATTCGACCCACCGCCTAGCAATCTTTGCTTGGCTTGCGGATCCTGAGTCACGTCAAAGAGTTGTTCGATATTCGCCGCGATCATCTGGCGGCAGCGTGGACAGGCAATCTGTGTTTGAGCCATTATTCCATTTCCGATTTACAAGATATTATGTCATTGCGAGGAGGGCTTTAGCCCGACGAAGCAATCCCCAACCACACCAGAGATTGCTTCGCAGCTTGCGCTCGCAACGCCATGATTAACCTAGCAGTTTTTCCAGCCGATCTACATAACTTTCCATAACAGCAAAAGTTTCTTCCACGGCTTTGGGTGAGGTCATATCCACACCGGCTTTTTTGAGCACGTTCAACGAATAATCCGATGAGCCGGATTTGAGGAAACCGAGATAATCCTCGGCGGCATTCGGCTCACCGCGCAAAATGCGACCAGCTAAAGCGTGCGCGCCGGAGATTCCGGTTGCATACGAGTAAACATAATAATCAGCAAAGAGATGACTGAACGTTGACCACGTCATCCCGACACGTTCGCGGTCCATGTCAAAGTTAGGGCCAAATCCCTCGGCGAACAGGTCAGCCATAAGGGTGATCATTGAATCGGCTGTCAACGGTTCACCACGTTCGGCACGTTGATGCGTCTCCAATTCAAAACGGGCGAGAGTCGGCATCTGGAAGAAATAGCGGAAGAAGTTGCCACCCACCGCTTCTTCGATCAACGCGATCTGGAAGTTCTTATCCTTGACCGTCTTGAGCAAATGACCGCGCATCATCGCCTGATGGAAATTGGACGCCACTTCCGCGACGAACAACGAGTAATCGGTATAAACAAACGGCTGATTCTTCCACGTGAGATATGAGTGCATGGAATGACCGAGTTCATGGGCGAGCGTGCTCATGCTGGTCACTTCATCCGTGTAACTCATCATGATGAACGGATGTGTGCCCTGCGCGCCCCACGAGAACGCGCCTTCGGATTTGCCTTGATTGGGATAAATATCCACCCAGCGGTCTTTGAGGCTGCCTCTGCGAACGGTCTCCACATATTCCTTGCCCATCGGCGCGAGGCTATCACAGATCAGCTCCACACCTTTTTCATAAGGCACCTTCACTTTTTTCTTCGTGAGCGGCGCCCACATATCGTAGTAGGCAAGTTTCTTCAGCCCAAGTGCCTTGCGCCTGATCGCAAAATAACGATGCCAGACCGGCAGATTCTTCTTGAACGTTTCGATCAGGTTATAAAAAACGTCCGTGGGAATATTGAGGTCAAACAACGATGCCGCAAGCGTGTTCTCGTGTTTGCGGGCACGCATATTAAACACATTTGCATTGATGGAACCAGCCAGATTGGTTGCCAGCGTATTCTTGTGTTCCACATATTTGTCCATGTAGTTTTCATAAGCGATCCGGCGCGCCTTGCGGTCCGGGTTGTGCATGAGGTTACTCATCGTACCCTGCGTGAGGTCGAGCACAGTACCCTTACTATCTTTGGCAGGCTTGAATTTAAAATCGGCATTCGTCAACATGCTGGTGGAGCTTGAAAAACTTTGAAACGGATCGCTGACCATGCCCAGAATCTCTTCCACCTCCGCCGAACGCACATGCGCCTGCTTGCGGAAAAGATCATTGAAGTTTTGTTGATAGATCTCGAGCTTGGAACTTTCTTTCACCCACTGATCTAGTTTTTCTTTCCCGAGCTGCAGGATCTCAGGCTGAATGAACGATGCTGCCGATACCACCTGCCCATACATACCCACCGCTTTTCCGCGCATGCCCGCAGCATCTTGATTCGTTGTATCTACTGCATAAGAGAAACCTGCATACACAGCGACGATCTGCGCGCGCGATACGAGATTAGCCAGCTCCTTCAGCGCATCCAATAACACCGAGGGACCTTCAGCCAGCCGTCCCTGATATTGTTTGATCTTCGCAGTGTCTTCCAGAACTTGCTTGAGTTCCTTCTCCCATGCGGCGTCAGACAGGAAAACACTTTCGGCATTCCAGGTGGATTTTTTATCGATCTTGTTGCGGGGGAGGACTTTATTCGCCATGGCTTCCATCCTTTTTGGATTTAGATTCGCTTCAGACTCACGAACAATTGCTACTGTTCCGACTGATTTTACCACCCTGACATATCATCGCGTCGAGCGGAGTGGCGCCGTTCGTTGGCGGCACGCAGACGAGACGCAGGTCTTACAAGAACCCTGCGCTCACCTGCACTTGCGTCAGGTGCAAGTGTCATCTACGCCACTCAGCGCAAGTTTCTTTTGTCAGATTAATTTGTAAAAATTCAACATGCCGCGCTACTTGCGAGATAAATCTCGCGTTACAAATCAACGCGGCAAAGAGAAACAGATCCGCGCACCAGACTCAGACTTTACCGAACCTGTTGGAGCATCCGCCCAAATGTGACCGCCATGCGCTTCGACAATGGCACGCGCGAGGTACAGTCCCAGCCCGGCGCCTTTGGTGTGTTTTACGGCTTTGGTCGAACGGTAGAACCGGTCAAAGATGTGCGGCAAATCCTTGGCTTCGATGCCGGGACCCTCATCGCTCACACAGATCACCACCTGCTCCGGTCTTGCGGTCCCGCTGATCTTGATCTCGCCGCTCGCCGCATATTTGAGCGAATTGGAAACCAGGTTGACGATCACCTGTTCCACGCGGGTCTCATCCGCAAGGATGATCGGGAAATTCTCCGGGAAATCGGTGACAATCGTATGTTTATTCGATTGCACAGCAAATCGCTCAACAACCCGTTTTGAAAGATTGGGCAAAGAAACATCCGCGCGGTTGAGGCTCAACCCGCCTGCCTGCAAGCGTGAAGCATCGAGCAGGTCATCGATCATTTTACTCAGGCGGTCGGCTTCTTCTTCGATCACTGCCAGCGAATCGCTGATCGTGGATTTGTCCCACTTCGCGTCATCGCGCCGCAAAGTCGAAGCGTATCCCTTGATAAGTGCAACTGGTGTGCGCAGTTCATGACTCACAATAGAAATGAAAGTCGCTTTGATCTCATCAGCCGTTCTGAAATGGGTAATATCGCGCACACTCACAATGACATTCCGAAGTTTTCCTTCAGGTGAAAGCAATGGAGCATATGTCACTCCAACCGGAAGCGATGGGGGCATGTCACGCGCCAAGTCACCTTCCACGTAAAGCGTTGCACTTGGGGTCAGGGGCCAGCCGTCTGCAATGGCTTCCTTCAACGTTGAACCCTGCGGGTCTTTCACCCAGCGGATCACTTCATCGTGTGGCAGATTCACCAGCTCGTCGTGCGTTTTGCCATAGATACGTTCAAAGGCATCGTTGGCGCGCTCAATGGTGAGATCCGCATTGAGGATCAGGATCCCATCTGCAGCCGAGTCAAGCAGTGCATCTAGTCGCTGTTTCTCGTAAGATATCTGTCCATAAAGCTGGGCGTTATAAACCGCAATGGCGGCTTGGTCTGCAAAAGACTGTAGGAGAATGCGGTCGTTGGGAGTAAACAGATCGGCATAATTTCGAAAAATAAAAATAACCCCGATGACTTGTCCGTGGGTCGCCAGCGGTAACGCTGTACCGTTCAAGAGTCCCTGGCTGGCTGTATAGGTTAGTTCTTTCAACATACGGTTGAGTTCGATTACATCCAGTTCGCGGACGTTTTCTTCAGCCAACAGCGGGGTGAGATAGCTCAAGAAAGCCGGAGCAATTCCATAGGCGGCAGAGACGCGCCAGCCATCCCGCTCTTTGAGGGCGATCAGACCAGCCTGCCCCGCAAGCATTTCAATGGCGATTCGCAAAATGCGAGCCAGCAGCTTCTCGCGATCCAGTTCCTGGGTAAGCGCACGGGAAATTTCGAGAAGATAATCACGTTGTCGAACACGGAAATCAGGGAGCATGGGAAGATTTTATCACTGAGGTGTTGGCGAAATATAAGAATTTAAACATCAAGGCTGTCCCACTTTGGGACAGCCTTGATTTACTTTATTAGGGTTTTATACCAATTCCAAACTCTGCTCGGTCATCGTTATGGTTTCTTCAAAGATCTCGAGCGCCTCATCCATTTCATTTTTCGTGATGCACAGCGGCGGCGCGAGGCGGATAGTGGATTTGCCACAGCCGAGCAACAACAAGCCATGCTCAAAGCCGATCTCCTCGATCTTATTGCGGAGCTCTTCATCGGGTTCTTTTGTTTCTTTGTCTTTCACAAATTCCACACCGATCATAAGACCTTTGCCGCGCACATCGCCAATGGACGGATGTCGCATTTGAATCTCCTGAAGCGCATCCAAGGCATATTGACCAACCTCCGTCGCGTTCGCAAGATAGGACTCTTCGAGTAACTCAATCGTCGCAAGCGATGCCGCACACGAAATAGGATTGCCGCCATACGTATTGCCATGCGCACCCTTGGACCAAGTCATTACTGATTCGCGTGCGATACAGGCACCTAACGGTAAACCAGACGCGATCCCTTTCGCAGAGGTAATCATATCGGGCTCAACACCGAAATGTTCGATGGCCCACCACTTGCCCGTGCGTCCCATTCCGCTTTGTACTTCATCCGCAACGAGCAGGATACCGTATTTATCGCACAACTGACGCAATGCCGGGAAGAAACTCGAGGGCGGCACAACGTATCCACCTTCGCCTTGAATGGGCTCAACTAAAATAGCGGCGACTTCATCGCCGGGCACATTGTGTCCGAATACTTCTTCTTCGATATAACGTACAACCGCCTGACCATAATCTTCACCGGACTTGCGCTCTAAAACCGGACGATACTCATAAGGGAATGGCACATGCGTCACACCGGGCATCAATGGATAAAAACCGCTATGATATTTGGGCTTGCTGGCAGTAAACGCGACCGAGCCCATTGTGCGTCCGTGGAACGCGCCGGTGAAACCAATGAAGTTACTGCGTCTGGTATGATATTTCGCCAGCTTGATGGCGGTCTCGACGGCTTCAGTCCCAGAGTTGGTTAAGAACGTTTTGGCACCTTCTTCAAAAGGCGCGATCTCATCCAGCTTCTCGCTTAAACGAATCCAATCTTCGTGATAGAAATCCGAAGAGATGTGTAAAAACTTTTCTGCGGCATTCTGCACCGCCTTCACAACTCTCGGGTGTGAATGTCCCGTTGAAAGCACGGCAATGCCCGCCATCATATCGATAAAGCGATTCCCATCCACATCCCACACTTCCACACCTTTGCCGTGATCCATCACAAACGGATAGCCACGCGGGTAGGATGATGAGATGACCTTCTTGTCACGCGCAATCATAGCCTGGGCATTTGGACCCGGCACATTTAATTTTTTCATAGGATTTCCTTTGACGGAAGCAAGCTTCCTGATTCCATATTTATTTGCGGATTATTAGACACGTTTCGCTTCACCCATTAAATGGACAAAGCGCGGCTTTCTCAGCCGAAAGCTGCCTCTGTTCCCCCAGCTTTTCCTTATGCCCTATCCGCTGTCCACCATTTCGTTGCCATCCACGTAGGCGGCACCAGAATAATAATTTCCCTCATGTTTACACCTTCATCCTTGCCAACGCCAACGCCCCCAACAAACCCGCATCGTCACCGAGTGCGGCTTTTGTGATCACGAGATCATCCAAATAATGCGGATGAAAAACATGCTTCCGTAAACTCTCTTCAAACGGTTTGAATAACAAATCCCCAACTTGAGAGACTCCGCCGCCAAACACCAAAATGGATGGATCAAAGATCGCCAAATAATTTGCCACTGCAATACCCAAATAATGACCAGCTCTTTTGAAAGCGGAGATCGCAAGCGTATCCCCTTTCAGCGCCGCATCCGCTATTTGGACAGTGGACAGGTTCGGGGAAGAATGAAGCGTGGATTTTTGTCCCGCTTGGATTTGTTCGTTCACATAACGCGCAATGGCTGTGCCTGATGAGATCGCTTCGATATGTCCGCGTTGCCCACAACCACACAGCGGACCATCGGCTAAAACGGTCATGTGCCCAAGTTCGGCGCCCATGCCGTGATAACCCTCAATTAACCGATCCTGGCTGATAACACCACCGCCAATGCCGGTGCTGATGGTGAGATACACTAAATTGTGATGCCCCACGCCCGCGCCGTATTGCCATTCAGCAAGCCCCGCCATATTGGCGTCATTATCAAGGTAGACCTGAACTCCAAAATGGTCAGCGAGTTTGGGCGCCAGCGGGAAATTGACCCACTCTTTGATATTTGGAGTTTCTAAAATTGTGCCGGTATATGGATCAAGTGGACCGGGGGAAGCAATGCCGATGGCGTCCACGGTGTTATTTTGAGGCAACACGGATTCAATGGCTTGCACAAGGCGGTCGAAAACCCCCGGCTGGGTAGCCAAGGATTTCGTGCGCGTGTGAGCCAACGGCTTAATGCTATTGGGTTCATAAGCGGCAACACGGATGTGGGTGCCGCCAATATCAACGGCGATCGTAAGGGTCATAAGGTAATTATAACCGAGGGGCTTATTTTTCCAGTTTGACGATTTCGAAAGGGCAAAAGGGCAATTTGATGAGGTAGATTGCGAAGATGATGAAAATTCAATTGACTCTGCCCTGCATCCCTGCTAGACTTCTTGATTATGAAAAAATTACCGACCACGCGCGAGCGTTACGCTCAGGGATTCCAGGAGATCAGACGCTGGTTTGCGCCAGGATTAAGAGTCAAACGCTGGTTCCTTGTGGTCTTGGCAGGGATCACTTTGCTGGGCATGGGGTTGGCAATCCTTTTACTCGACCTGTATCGCACTGATTCCACCAACCCGGCATTATTAGATGCTCTTTCGATTGCATCTTTGCGCTTCCTGCCGCGTTTTCTACGCGCTTTGATCTTCGGCGGACTTGGGGTTGGGCTGGTTGTTTATGGCACCCTACGGCTTTACCGCTCATTGCTACGCCCGTTCATGCGCCCCGGGCATACCATCGTGGATGAACTGACGAATTATCGCCGCCTTGAGCGCGGTCCACGGATCGTGTCGATTGGTGGCGGACATGGACTCGCAAATTTGTTGCGAGGAGTAAAAACATACACACGCAATCTGACCGCTGTTGTTACTGTGGCAGATGATGGCGGCTCATCGGGACGTTTGCGAGAAAGCTTTGGGATTCTGCCGCCTGGTGATATTCGTAATTGTCTCGCGGCACTATCGAATGATGAACGGATGCTTACCCAGCTCTTTCAATATCGCTTTAGCAGTTCGAGTGAATTAGAAGGACATTCATTCGGAAATCTATTCATCACCGCTTTGGCAGATATCACAGGGAGCTTTGAAGGCGCGGTGGCAGAATCGGGCAAGGTACTGTCTGTAAATGGGCGCGTGCTACCATCCACACTGCATGACGTGAAGTTGGTCGCAGATATGCAACTGCCTAATTCGCTGAATCAGGTGCGGGTGGAGGGCGAGAGCCGCATCCCCAAAATGGAGGGGCGCATCCGTCGCATTTGGTTGGAGCCGAATGATGCGCCAGTATATCCGCCTGTGATCAAGGCCATTCTGAACGCAGATCTAATTGTAGTAGGTCCAGGCAGTTTATATACAAGCCTTCTGCCTAATCTACTTGTACAGGATTTACTCAGTGCAATCCATGCCAGCCGGGCAGTCAAGGTATATGTATGTAATATTGTTACCCAAGCAGGGGAGACAGATACATTTACCTGTTATGATCACATTCGTGCGATGCAAGAACATGTTGGTGATAACCTTTTTGATGTTTGGTTGTGTAACAACAACTTTATTGAAAAGCTCAATGAACGCGATCGCTGGGTCGTGATCGACGATAAAACCAGGGCTGACACACGCACACAATACGCCGATTTGGTTAACAACAGTCATCCCTGGCAACATGACTCTATTAAACTTGCAAATGCACTAATCGCGATCCTAGACGAGCGCACAAGGCAGTTGGAATAAGGTTACTTTTGTCAGTATTTATGAATGAAATCTGTGTGATAAAATAACTTTGTATACTAAATCACAAATTAACCACGGAGGTTTAATTATGTCAGTAAAAATCGGTATTAATGGGTTTGGACGAATTGGTCGTCAGGTGCTGAAAGCGATCGGCGACAAGTATCCAAACGAGTTGGAAGTTGTCGCTTTCAATGACATCGGCGATACAAAAACCATGGCACATCTGCTCAAGTACGATTCAACCTATGGCCGTTTCGATGGCACGGTTGAAGTTCTTGAAGATGGGCTTTTGGTCAACGGCAAGAAAGTCCGTGTCTTCAAAGAGACTGATCCGGCCGCGATCCCATGGAAAGACTTGGGCGTAGACATCGTGATCGAATCGACTGGTCTATTCACCATCAAGGAAGACGGCGTCAACAAAAAAGGCAAGACCGTCAAAGGCGCAGTCAACCACATCACCGCGGGCGGCGCGAAGAAAGTCATCATTTCTGCCCCTGCGGAAGGTGAAGACCTGACCGTTGTGTTGGGCGTCAATGAAGAGATGTATGACCCAGCGAAACACCATGTTGTTTCGAACGCTTCCTGCACTACGAACTGTCTGGCTCCAGCCGCGAAAGTCGTACATGACAAGTATGTTATCAAGCGCGCCTTCATGACTACCATTCACTCATACACCAACGACCAAAAGGTGCTGGATATGCCGCATTCAGATCTGCGCCGCGCTCGCGCTGCCGGTTTGAACATCATCCCGACCACCACTGGCGCCGCCAAAGCCATCTCGCTGGTAATCCCAGACCTCAAGGGCAAGTTCGATGGCTATTCTCTGCGCGTCCCGACCCCAACCGTTTCCGTAGTGGATTTCACCGCTGAACTCGAAAAAGAGACCACCACTGAAGAACTGCGTCAGGCTTTCCGCGATGCCGCCAAGCAGCCCCGCTTCAAGGGCGTTCTCGAAGCCGTGGACGAGCCCCTGGTCAGCATGGACTTCAAGGGCAGTTCGTACAGCTCCTCCATTGACCTGCCGTTCACATCCGTCCTCGGCAAGGACAAGAGCAACTTCATCAAAGTCGTCACCTGGTACGATAATGAATGGGGTTATTCCTGCCGCACAGCCGATCTCGCGGCATTGATGGCAAAGAGTTTGTAAAGGTAAATACGTAGACAAGTAAACAGGTACACAAGTTGAAACGTTCACTTGTGTACCTGTTTTCATGTATGCATCGGAGAAATTATGAATAAGAAAACTGTAAAAGATATTGACCTCAAAGGCAAACGCGTTTTCATGCGCGTGGACTTTAACGTGCCGATGGCAGATGGCAAAGTGACCGACGACAAACGCATCACAGCCGCACTGCCGACCATCAAATATGTTTTGGAACAAGGAGCTTCACTGCTCCTCGCGAGCCATTTGGGACGACCGAAGGGCGGTCCGGATCCTGAATTCAGCCTGCGTGCTGCTTCGGAAGTTTTAGCCACGCTGTTAGGGATGCCTGTCAAAATGGCGCCTGATTGCGTGGGACCTGAAGTTGAAAAGATGGCGAAAGAACTCAAACCCGGTGAAGTGCTGATGCTTGAGAATACGCGCTTCCATGCCGGTGAAGAGAAGAATGATCCTGAATTGGCAAAGCAGATGGCATCACTCGCGGAAGTCTATGTCAACGACGCATTCGGTTCTGCCCATCGCGCACATTCCTCCACCGAAGGGATTGCGCACTTCCTCCCCGCAGTTTCCGGCTTCTTGATGGAGCAGGAATTGGAATATCTCGGGCGCGCGGTAGCAAATCCTGAACACCCGTATATTGCCATTCTCGGCGGCGCAAAGATCAGCGACAAGATCATGGTCGTTGAAACGCTTGCCTCAAAATGCGACAAACTCATCATCGGCGGCGGCATGGCGAACACCTTCCTCTCCGCACAGGGACTGAACATGCAAGACAGTCTCGTTGAGAAAGAGTCACTTGAAACTGCCAAGACTCTGCTCGGCAAACTCGGCGATAAACTCGTTCTCCCCGTGGATGCGATCATCGCGGACAAGTTCGACGCCGAAGCCAACACCCAAACTGTGGACGTGGACAAGATCCCCGCGGGTTGGCGCATGTTGGATGTGGGACCGAAAACCATCAGCTTGTACAAAAGCACATTGGACGGAGCCAAGTTAATCGTTTGGAACGGACCCGTCGGCGTCTTCGAGATGCCCAAGTTCGCAGAGGGCACGTTCGCATTGGCACGCATGCTAGCTGAGTCCAAAGCCATCACCGTGATCGGCGGCGGCGACTCGGCAAGCGCAGTCAAGAAAGCGGGCGTTGCCAAACAGATGACGCACGTCTCCACCGGTGGCGGCGCATCACTTGAGTTTTTGGAGGGCAAAGAATTGCCCGGCGTTGCGGCGCTGCTGGATAAATAACTCGTGGTGCGGGATATTATCCCGCCGCCTCATGTAAATGCGGGATGCCATCCCGCACCACGGAATTTAATTTGCAGCGCAAGATGCAATCTTGCGCTGCATTTTTCTACGCTATAATTCGGCATACCTTCGCATGGAGAATTTATATGTCCTTCACCATTGGTGAAAACATCGGACCCTACCGCATTGTTGAACAGCTTGGTCAGGGTGGTATGGCAACGGTCTATAAAGCCTACCATGCGTCGCTGGATCGCTATCTGGCGCTATTCGCACAACAAATTTTGGATGGGATCAAATAATGAACCGCAAACCTTTTGTCGCTGGAAATTGGAAGATGAACAAGACCGTCGCTGAAGCCCGCGAGCTGGTCGCCAAGATGAGCGCACCCCTGCGCGAGATCGTGGACGTCGAAAAAGTATTATGCCCGCCCTTCATAGCTATCGCCCCCGTCGCTGCCCTGCTCGAAGGCACCGACATCAGTCTCGGTGCGCAGAACCTGCACTGGGAGGAAAAAGGCGCGTTCACTGGCGAGGTCGCCGCGAACATGCTCAAGGAATTCTGCAACTATGTCATCATCGGTCACTCGGAGCGCCGCGCTTACTTCGGCGAAACCGATGAGACGGTGAATCGGAAACTGCGCGCCGCCCTCAAAGCAGACCTGACCCCGATCGTGTGTGTCGGCGAAACGCTGGACCAATACGAATCAGGGCTGACCGAGGAAGTTGTCCGGCGTCAAATTAAATTTGGCTTGGCTGACATCGACTCTGCCAACGCTTCGCGCATCGTCGTTGCTTATGAGCCCGTGTGGGCGATCGGCACAGGCAAAGCCTCCAGTGCAGACAATGCCAATATGGTGCATGCTAAATTCGTCCGTCCGGCATTGAGCGAATTGTTCGGCGAGAAAAATGCCCAGGCGATCCGCATCCTATACGGCGGTTCCGTCACTGCGGCAAACGCATCTGACTACTTCGCGATGTCTGATATTGACGGCGCATTGGTCGGCGGCGCCAGCCTCAAAGTGGACGAGTTCGTCGCGATCACCAAAGCCGCCGCGGCTCATTCGCGCTAATAGATTTTTTCTGCCACAGATTTCACAGATTTGCACGGGTTTTTTAAATCAGTGAAAATTCGTGAAATCCGTGGCTAAAAAGGCTTTCGCAAGAAGTCTACTTTATAATCGGGGAATTCCATGAATCAACTGACAGGCTTTTTATGGTTCGTGCTCATGCTTGTGCCGCTGATCTGGCTTCAGCGGCTTTTGCATCGTGAAGTACAGGCGGTGTTCCTGATCCTCACGCGCAATGCCCAACTTACGATGGGGATCTTTCAATTTATTTTTCTCCCCGGCGTCTTCTTGCATGAAGGCAGTCATTTCTTGATGGCAAAGATATTACGCGTCCCAACGGGACGTTTCTCCATTCTCCCCAAACCCCTGCCCGATGGACGTTTACAACTCGGCTACGTGGAAACCGCCAAAGCGGACATCGTCCGCGATTCGCTGATCGGCGCGGCACCCTTGATCATTGGCACGCTCTTCGTGGCGTATGTCTCGATCTATCAACTGGAAATGCGTGTGCTATGGGATGTACTACGTAACGGGCAATTCAATTTATTCTGGATGGGGATCAATATGCTGCCGAACGTCAAGGACTTTTATCTATGGTTTTATCTCACCTTCGTCGTGAGCAGTACCATGATGCCCTCCGAATCGGACCGTCACGCCTGGTTGGAATTGGTTATCTCAGTCGGCATTTTATTCGCAATTGCTCTGCTCATCGGCGCCGGTCCGTGGATGCTGAATAACGTCGCCCCTGTTATTAGTAATTTTCTAAGTTCAGTCGCGGTAATCTTTGGGTTGAGTTCGGTGGTACATATTGTGTTGGTGTTACCAACGGCATTGATTCACCGGCTGCTGACACGCGTCACCGGGGTGGATGTAGTGTAACGGTTTGCGACATCGTCCCTTTTAGGGGATACCCGCGCTGAGGCGGGCGGCACGCGAAACGCCCTAGCGTCGAATGTACGCCATGTTAGGTGCGGTTCAGTTAAGAGACTCATTTGCTGTTGGAGAGGCTTTCTAATAACTGGCTAGCGGCAATTTTCTGAGCCACTTTTTTTCTGTCAATTCCTTCAATACAAAATTAGCCCCGTCTGCGCGAGAGAGTTGTGTGCCTGAATCTTTGCCTACAAAACCGACT
>JBDTWO010000077.1:0-20389 GCA_040006635.1 Chloroflexota bacterium | reverse complement strand
TTTTGCCATGATTTTTCCACTTCGCTTTGGTATGATTTTACGGGCTGGTTACCCTAATGGCATAGCAAAATATTCTATTGCGTATGATGCCAAAAGCACGAAAAATAACCGGGTGCAAACCAGTAATGTAAACATGGCTGGAATTGCGCGTCACAGAAAAGACTATAGTGCTGATTTTGCCGTAGTTGTTGGAAAACAATTCTCTGACGATAAAGAAGAAAATTCAGCAGTAGTTAAAGAAGCCAGAATGCAGGGCAAAATAACCCTTATTGAAATTGAAGACTTCGCGCTCCTTGTAGAAACAGCAGCTACCAAGCGATTAGGGTTATACAGATTACGGGAGCTCTTCGAAAACTGCTGTTCACCATCTGAAAGCAGAAAATGGATAATGGACTTTGTAGCCGAAAGTGTTCCTGTTCCGCCAATCCCGGAAATTTTAGGGGCAATATACAAAATGCAATTGGAAACAAAAGAGTCCGTCCAAATCGCTGATATTAAGTGGCAAAGCGAAAAGCTCAGGCTACTGGGAAAGAAGGAGATACAAGACTGGCTTCAATCAATCGCAGCATTAGTACCTGAATATATAAGCGTTCATGGTGATGTTGTAGAGTTACAGATGCATCCAGATAGAGTGTTGGGAGAAATTGGATTAACACTACGCCAAGAAATGCCATCTCCAACAAGAGACGCACTACTAAAAAGTTTAGGTAAATTTGATCAAAAGAAGAAATAATAACCAGATATTTATGAATTCAAAAACTATCGGAAGAAACACTAGCAGTAATGGACATAAGATTGTAGAGTATTTACCGCGCGTGGTTGAAAAAAACGCGTCTTATTGGATTGAATCGCCTAACGGGAAACATGAATATACTCATTCTTTATTCAAGTTTCCCGCTAAATTTCATCCACCAATTGTGAAATGGGCATTAGATACCTACTACAAGAACGGCAAAGTCTTTGATCCTTTTATGGGAAGCGGAACTGTGCAAGTCGAATCACTTGCAAAAGGAATATCTTCAATAGGAATCGACATCGACCCTATAGCTGTTTTTATCAGCAAGGTAAAATCTTGCCCCCTTAATCCTAAATCTTTGAAAAAAGATTATGACGTGTTGAAAACAAAATTACTCAGAGTTCAAATATCTCACCAAGAACAAGAGAATATCTCTGGTGGTGACATTTCGTATTCAACATATGAAAAAGAAGCTAGAAGCTTAAGAATTCCACCAATACCGAATATTGAACATTGGTTTCGATGGTATGTGATTATCGATTTAGCTCGCTTATTACAAGTAATCGAATCACTTAATATAGATGCTAAATCCCAGGATTTTTTTAAGGCGTGTTTCGCATCAATACTTCGTCGAGTTTCAAATGCTGAACCCAGCACGGTGTCAGGCATAGAAGTAACTAGAATACAAGCCGAATTAAATAAGACAAGAAAGATAAGTGTTTTCAAAACATTCTTCAAAAAAGTTGATTTTGAAATTATCAATATGACTGAGTTACTGGACGCATACAAAGAGTCTGGAAGTAAAGCATCGGTAAAAATATTTAGCGGAGATGTTGTTAATTTCCTGCAAAAAAAGAAAAAGGCACTTGAAGACGTGTCTTTAGTCATTACTTCTCCACCATATTGTAGAGCAGTCGAGTACAGCAGAAGACATATATTGGAGATGTATTGGCTTGGATTTGTTGACAATCAAATTGATCATATAGCATTAACACACTCGTATATTGGAAGAAAATTAGTTCGCTTACCAGACTGGAACGAAAAGATAGTGTTCGGTATTCCCAGTTTAGACAAAACAATCACAAAAGTAGAAAATGCCGACATACACAAAGGGCGCACAGTAAGGCATTATTTTTACTCGATAGATAATTTTTTTGATAAATTATCAAAGGCTATTCCCTCTAAAACAACTATAGTTTGCGTGGTTGGTAATTCTATATGTTGCAATATCCCAATTAATACATCCGGATTTATTTCAAATTTGGCAGGACAGTATCTTGATATTAAAAAAGAATTTTCTTATGCGATAAGAAATCATCATATGAAATACGGATTGTGGAATGGTGATGGCATAAAACAAGAGCATGTTCTGATAATGAAGTCAAAGTAAATGTTAATGGGACGGCGCCCCACCCACGCCGTCCCATTCTCTACTTTCTTCTTTCCACAAACTACAACTTCGCGAACCTACTCACCACCTTCGCCGCCGCCTGTCCCCGTTCTTTGGGGGTGAGCGGGACGTGAGTGTTTTCTAAGATCACTTCTTTTTAGAACCTCGACCCTTCTCTTTTCGAGCTGAAACAGGCAGACGGTCATAGTCCGCTGGCGCGGCGTGTGGAACTTTGGCAAGCGCATTCACGAATTTCTGCTTGCTGGCACGGGCGGCTCGTTTTTGAATGAAGTCCTCCGCCGCGAGCGCAGAGACCTTTTCAGCCAAAGCCAGGGTGATCAACTGATTAATGGAAATATTCTCCGTACGCGCGAGGTCGCGGGCGGCTTTATGTAGTGATTCGGGTAACCTTAGACTGATTGCACTCATTTCAACACTCCAATCGTTTGAAGAAACTCGACCGGTGAAATTGCTTGTATGCCGAAATCTTCGGTGTTCTTGAAATCCTTTTTATTGTGGGTGATGATGAAATTACAACCTGCAGCAACCGCCAGCTCAAGCACCATATCATCACCGGGGTCTTTCAAGAATGGTCGCCATAAAAAGAAGACCTGCTGTTCTTCACCAATCAAACAAATATAGTCGATCACATCATCAATAACATTTTCAGTGATCTCAATTTTCCCCAGCAGTCGTTTTGCTGCATCTTCATACTCCAAAACCAATGCAACAGAAATATAAATGTCAAAAGCTTCGTTCTCGCCCAGGAGTGAAATCAAGAGAAACGATGCGCCATCTCTTGAGCGCAATGCGGACACGAGCACATTCGTATCAATGACGATTTTATACTTCATGGCGGTATTGTATATGATACCGTTTTTTCTGTCAATTACACGAGCGGTTTTTCAAGAAGCAAGCAAATTATAGAATTAAAAAGTCAGGACAGCGTCCCACCCACGCCGTCCTAATCATCTATTCTCTACTCGCTAGTCTCTAAAGTTTCGCGAACCTACTCACCACCTTCGCCGCCGTGGCGGGACGGTCCATGACACCGCCTTGATAGATCAAGATCGGCGTGCCTTCCTTGGTGTAGGCGTTTTCCAAATACGCCTGACCGGTGATGAACCTCTGTCCATCAATGGCACAGGACGTGACGAAGCCAATCCGTTCGCCGTTGGCATTCACGACGGGGTCGCCGTTATGCGCCATGCGGACGCGCTGTTCATCGAACGTAAAGCGGATGACCACGCCCTTGCGTTCTTTTTCTCTTGCGACATACGCATCGCGCCCAATGAACCACGGCTTGTACGGTTTGACGTACGAACCGAATCCGCCTTCAGCGACGCCGAGATCGCGACCATCAAACTTGCCGGAACCCAATCCCATTTCATGACCGTACAACGGAAGTCCCGCTTCGGTGCGCAGCGAGTCGCGTGCGCCCAAGCCGATCGCTTTCACTCCAAAGGCTTCGCCCGCTTTCATCACCGCATTCCAAAAGTCCACGGCGCGTTCGGGGTGGACGAACAATTCAAACGCCAGCTTCTCACCGGTGTAACCCGTGCGTGAAACGATCAGATCAAATCCGCCAATCACGGCATCGCACAACTCAGTCCGCTTCAACTTCATTACTTGTGTACGCATTTCCGTGTCTACGCCCATCGCGAACAGCACGTCCCTCGAACGCGGTCCCTGCAGGGCAATATCAACCCGCATATCCGAACCAGCCCTCGGGTCCCGTAAGTTGCGGATCTCCGCGTTGTAGCCATACGTCCGCGCCCACGGTCGTCCGTTATCAATTTTTACTTTGCCATCGCGCACACTTTCCAGCCACGTGCGGTCCTTGTCATCGTTCGACGCGTTCACGACCACGAGATAATTATCCCAGCCGCGGCGATAAATGAGCGTATCATCGATCACGTCCGCATCGGGCGTGAGAAAATGCGAATACAACGACTCGCCCGGCAGCAGTCCGCCGCAGTCATTGCCGCAGACCGTATCGAGGAACGAAGCCGCGTCCGCGCCGCGCACATCATACACGCCCATGTGCGAAACATCGAACAAGCCCGCCGCATTGCGCGTGGCAAGATGCTCCTCAAAAATTCCCGTATATTGCACCGGCATTTCCCAACCCGCAAACGGGACCATTCTGCCGCCGAGATCGCGATGTGTTTGATTCAACGCCGTCTTCTTCAACTCGCCTTCAGATTCATTCCAGACGAAAGGCGGCAGCGCCTCATTCTTTAACTCGGAGCTGGCTCCAACAAACCAGGGCTTGACTCCACCTTTGAGCGGTGGCTTCGTCGCTGACAGTTTTGCCTTGACCTCATTCACCACAAACGCCCCGGACATTCGCTTCGCGCTGAAATCTTTTGTCCCATCCACATGGAAGGATGTATATCCATCAGACAAATCGCGCAGCCATGTCGCTACTGCCGATGCATTCTTGATAGGCACAGCCAATTGATAGGTGGTGTTATCCACGTTCTTCAATGTTCCTTTGACAAGTCCCTTGGGCGTTGCAATGGAAGTTATTTGGGTCTTACCCTTCGTCAACGCCGAGAGATCAGACGACACGGCGTAATCCAGCAGCTGCCGTACGCGCTGTCCGCTTAATTCGTACACACCCGAGGTCGCTTTATCATCGATATAGTAAAAATGTGGGTAACCACTCTTCGTCGGTTTGAAATCAATGCCCGCTGATTCAGATAACTTGCGAATCTTCAACTTGGCATCATTCAACACTTTGAAATCCAATTTCGCGCGGCGTTGGCGTCCCTTGCGGACGGTATCCACAGAATGCGGCGCACACGCCAACAACACATCCGCCATAATATCCGCAAGCTGACGGGTCTTCTTCTCATCGAAGCCGCGCTGTGAGATCCACGGCGTGCCGAGACGAATGCCGCTTGGGTCAGCTGAATTCTTGTCACCAGGAATCGTATTGCGATTGACCACGACTCCAACGATATCCAAAATGCGCGAAGCCTGATCGCCGCTGAGTTTCGTGCCATCCTCACCGACCACGCTGGTGCAATCGACATTCACCAGATGCGTATCCGTGCCCCCAAACGGGACGCGCAGTCCGCGCTTCTCGAATTGGTCCGCCATCGCTTTGGCATTCTTGAGCGTTTGTTCCTGCAACTTCTTGAACTGTTTCGTCTGGGTCAAACTGAAAGTCAACGCGAGCGCGGCGAACACATTGACATGCGGTCCGCCCTGCTCACCGGGGAAGACGGCTTTATCAATCTTCTTCGCGATCGCTGCGTCGGTTGTCAGCAACACCGCGCCGCGCGGTCCGTCAATGCTCTTGTGCGTCGTGGACATGACCACATGGGCAATGCCGATCGGCGAAGGCACCACACCCGCCGCCACGAGTCCACCGATGTGTGAAATATCCGCCAGGAAATACGCGCCGACTTCATCCGCGATCTCTCGGAACTTCTTCCAATCCGGCACCCATGAATACGATGAATAACCCGCGATCATCAACTTGGGTTTGTGTTCATTTGCCAAGGCGCGCACGGCTTCGTAATCAATTTTTTCGTTTTGATCGATCGTGTAATGCACCGCCTTGAACCACTTCCCACTGCGATTGACCGATGAGCCATGTGAGAGATGTCCGCCGTGCAGGAGGTTGAGTCCCATCACGGTATCGCCGAGATTCAACAAAGCTTGATACACCGCATTGTTGGCAGGCGCACCCGAGAGTGCCTGCACATTGACAAAGATCTGGTCAGCGCCGATGCCATTCGCGGCAAAAGTCTGTGCGGCGCGGCGGCGAGCCAACGCTTCGACCACGTCCGCATATTCCACGCCCTTGTAATAGCGCGGATCGCTGTTGCGGCGGTAATTCGTCAGGCTTCTTGAATAATCGAGGATTTCATCATCGTCCATCCAGCGGGTTTCCTCATCGGGATAGCCCTCTGCATAGATATTCTGAAACGCGGACGATAACGCTTCCCGCACTGCCATCGGCGCCGTCGATTCCGACGCGATCAAGATCAACTTGCGGTACTGCCGTTCCTGCTCGAGCTGCGTCAGTTCATAGACTTCAGAATCGAGGTCGGCAAGCTTGCCGCGGAATAAAAAGTCAGTCATGGGTGTTCTCCTTGAGAGAGTTATTTTGAATTGTCAGACCATTGAATTGTAGGACGGGAGCGGGGGAAGGTCAAGTGAGAAATGACATATAGCCTGTAGTGAATGGCAATCGCCCGTTTTGCCAGCGAGAACCAGGAAATGACAACTAGATCCCCCTAGGCTGAGGAAGAGCATGCCGCAGTGTGGAAAAGAAATTTCGAAGTGAGCCAATTTAGAGCGTGGAAAGAAGCGGCTATTTGATTCAGTCATAAGCCTGTCAAATAACTTTAATCCTGACAGGCGAATGCAGCGTCCGTTCCAAGGGGTGAAGGCGTGGCATCTATGGCGGTGTTCGGGTCGGGCCAGGTGCCTTGTTCGAAGCGGTCGATATAATCTCGCAGGGCATTAAAGTCGGCATCGAATGTGAAGGTAGTGGTGCCCAGTTGTGGGTCAAAGGTTTTTGAGCTTTTGAAAAGTTCAATGGGGAAGCTGGCAAAGACTACATCTGTGCCGTGCATTTGTGTCGCGAGGCAAGCCAGCTGGTTGATCTGCTCGGGGCTGAGGTCAGTTTGAACGTAGCGTTGAAAATCCTGAACAAGCTGCGGGACAGCTGGCACAATGGCGGGGCTCAGGATTTTCTTCCGCAAGGCGCACATGACCAGGTTCTGATTCTCGGCACGCCCAAAAACATTGTACTGACGGATGCGCGCAACCCACAGCGCGGTCTCGCCGTCAAAGTGATGCTGACCGGCTTCCACATGAAAGCCCTTGGGGTTGGTTTCAGAACGAACGTCGATATCATAGGGCAGGTAGATATCAATACCGCCAATGGCATCCACAATGGACTCGAAGGTCTTCATGTTGACCGCAATGTAATGATCAGGCCGGACGCCAAAATTGAGGTTCAAGGTGCGCGCCAGCAAGCCAGGTCCTTCGCCGGGACCATCGTAATAGCCAAGACCTTTGTTCCCGTAGAGATAGGCTTGATTCAATTTCCCATGCGTGATGTTGTAATGAGAGGCGATATCGGGGATCTCCACCCACAAGTCACGTGGCACTTCGAGGATCGAGACCCGGGCATTGACAAAGTCCACGCGCACGAGGCGCATGATATCTGAAAGACCATAGAGATAATTTGCGCCGCGCGAATCTGATCCAATGGCAAGGATGTTCATGACCGAGGGTCCGCCGCATAACGGTTGAGCTGTAGCCGTAGGCTGGAGGGCGGTCGGCACATCACCAGCAGCGTTTGTTTCAATTGGGAATGTGGTCAGCGTGGGTGCGGCATTTTGCGTGACGGTCGGCAAGCCGAGTGAAGGTCCCAGTGGCTGGCGATAGAAACGAAATAGCCGCGCGCCTGCGACTACAAGGCTGATCAATATGATGCTGTAGATGATTGTCTTTTTGGTTCGCATGATTTCCGCTCCTCGAATAATATGGTGAATTGTAGATTGGACGGATGAGCGGGTCAAGTCGTTCCACATAATTTTCACATAACCTTATCACAAGCGCGTAACACCCGTCCGCTAAGATATCTGCAGGTTGAAGGCACTTCAGCCAAATTTTATCAAGGAGCTAAAAATGAAAAACAAAATGTCTATTTTGATCGGCGGGTTGCTGGTCGCGTTACTGGTGGTCGGTGTGATCGGCGCAACCCATGCGTATGCCCAAAGCTCGCCCACGGCACTGTTCAATGGGCGTGGTCCCGGTGGCGGGCGCGGCGGTCATGGTTTGGGGCAGCCTGAACTGGATGCTGCGGCAAAAGTCCTTGGCATGACGAGCACTGAACTTTCCACCGCATTACAAGGCGGCAAGACTCTTGAGCAGGTTGCCACGGACAAGGGTGTCGACATCCAAAAAGTTAAGGATGCAATCCAGGCTGCACATGCGACTGAGATGCGTGCCAACATCAAGCAGGCTGTGACAGACGGCAAGCTCACCCAGGCAAATGCCGACTGGCTGTTGGAAGGTCTCGATAAAGGCTACATCGGCGTCCCCGGCGCATTTGGTCTCGGCGGCCCGCATGGAGAGCATGGGTTGGGCGATGGTTCACTTGCACAACCGACACAACAAAGTAATCCATAAATCTAATTAGAAAGGATGAATCAGAACAGGTGAGTCGCATCCTCCGACTCACCTGTTCGTTTACGTCGGCGATGAGTTTGTTATGGCAAAATCCCTATTGCGTCAATTTCCATTCCGTCGCCACTATCGCCTAAAGGTGCAGTAAAACGGATATAGGAAAACGTGCCATTTGGCACAACGCCGTCCAGTTGAATTTCGATCCCTGTTCCACCCAGCAAAAGGGATGCATCAATTACACAATTGTCTAATTCTCCTGCGCAAGTTGTTGGATTCGGGGGAAGGAGTGGAACGGAAATATTTGTGTTTGTATCTGGATTGCCATCACCCCAATTGAGGATGGTATACCAGTTGGAACCATCGCTAATTTCAATTAGCACCTGGTCCATGAAAATGCCCGGTGGATTTACAAATTCGTAATAAACGAGATCATAGCTTGCATGCCCATTGACTACGATATTGAGTGGCAACGTTAAGGTGCTTCCTGTAGGTAGGGTGTAGGGAACACCATCTGGAGGTGTCCCGATTTGTACATTGGGTGGAACTGGATTTGTCACGATCAATGTATCGGTATCGGTGGCAGAGTTATTGCCGGGTACAGGATCGATGGTTCCGGCAGGTATACCGACTGATGCTGTGTTGGTCAAATTCCCGGAAGGTAATCCGACAATTGTTGCTGTCACTGTGTAAGTAATAGTGGAGCCAACAGACATATTGACTACATCGTTGACATCACCTGAACCGGTTGTGCAGGTTGCTGAACCCATCGTCAAGCAAGTCCAACTTGCACTGGCAACATTTGCATTCGTTGAGAACATGTCATTTACGGTTGCGCCAACTACATCAGATGGACCTGCATTCGACACTACAATGGTATAGGTCTTTGTGGAGCTTGGGACGTAATCTGCGGAATTATCTGTTTTGGTGATACCAAGGTCGGCGATGAGTACGGATGTGTCGGTGTCGGTAACAGAATTGTTTCCCGGAGTCGGGTCTGTGTATCCTACTGGCACACTGACACTAGCTGTATTGATCAGGTTACCTGTGGCGACTGCAGAGATATTTGCCGTTACAGTGTAAACAATGCTGGCACCATTTGGCAGGTTGACCGTATCTGTGAAGTTGGTATTGCTACCTGTCACCCCATCACAACCATTTGCGCCACCAGTTTGTGAAAAACAGACCCAATCCCAGGTTGTGATCTGTGCTGGAATGTTATCTGCCACAACTGCGCCGGTAACTGCGTTTATGCCATTGTTGGTAACGGTGATCGTGTAGGTCAGCGTACCTCCAGGAGTATATATTGCAACACCATCCGTCTTGGTGATCTGCAAATCAGCGGAGAGTGGAACGAATGTATCAACATCGCTTGCTGTATTGTTTCCTAGGGTGGGATCTGTGTACCCTGTTGGCACATTAACGTTGGCTGTATTAGTCAAATTGCCTGTCGCGACTGCAGAGATATTTGCCGTTACAGTGTAAACAATGCTGGCACCATTTGGCAGGTTGACCGTATCTGTGAAGTTGGCATTGCTACCTGTCACCCCGTCACAACCAGTTGCGCCACCGGTTTGTGAAAAACAGACCCAATCCCAGGTTGTGAGCTGTGCTGGAATGTTATCTGTCACAACAGCACCGTTAACTGCATTTGGACCGTTGTTGGTGACGGTGATTATATAGAGTAGAGACGCGCCGCCCGGGGTATAGGTTATGACCCCATCATTCTTGGTAATCTGCAAGTCAGCAGGCGGGAGAGGTGTAACCGGGGTATTTGTAGGTAGTGGGTTGGGTGTCGACGTTGGTGGGATATAAACTTTTGTATTTGTTGGATATACGATCACAATCAATGTATTGGTTGGAGAAGCCATCACCGTTGCTGTGGCAGGGACAGGTGTGGATGTTTTCGATGGAACGCTGGTGGGTGGGTTGGCTGGCGATGGCGTGCGGATCTGAATAGATGCGCCTGGTGTCAGAAAAACATTCTGCCAGATCGGGTTGGTAAGGATGGCAGGATCAAGAGGTTCAAAAAAACTAACCGGGCGGCTGGTGAGGAAGTCACTGTTGGGGTTGAGATTCGATTCCATATTGGAATCCAGCTTCCAGCTTGGGGCGAAGCGGAGCGCCCATCCGCTGGTGAGAAAGATACAAATGAATCCCAGCAATAGGATCAGGAGAATGATAATTCCAGAATCGCGTCTTTCGTTCTCACGCGTTTTCATAGAAACGTCCATTAATGGAGAGACGGACATAGACGGTGGAACCAGGATTGGTCTGTTCATTATGACCTGCGCTCTCCAGCCAGATACGTCCGCGATGCGCGTTGATAATGCCACGCGCGATGGCAAGCCCAAGACCGGGACCGCCACCTTTAAATTTCGTTTTGCCGGAAGAATGTAAAAGCACTTCGCCGGTTTGATAGAACTTTTCAAAAATGATCTCGTGATATTGGACATCCAGCCCGATGCCGGTATCTTTGACTGCAATTTCGATTTCGGGATCCCGGGGGTTATCTTGGATGACGCGTCCGCTCACGGTGATCGATCCGCCATCCGGCGTATATTTGATGGCATTGCCAATCACATGATAAAAGACTTTGTATAGCAGGTCTTTATCTGCCTGGAGTTTGGGCAGTTCTGTCAGCCCCTCGGTCTTGAAGGTCTGCTTGCGTTCTACAAAGGCAGCGCTAAAAGTTTTGGTTATTTTTTCGATGACCTCATTGATATGTATTTCTGAGGGTGAAATCTCAAGCAGGTTGCTGTCAATACGTGTGACATCGAGCATGTTATCGATAACCTCGACCATGCGGGATGTGCCTTCAAGCATCCCCTTTGTATATCTTTCCAAATCGGCATTGCCATTGGATTTTAATTGCACCATTTGAGCATACCCTTGCACAAGGGTCATAGGGGTGCGAAGTTCATGCGCAGAAACCTGGATGAACCGCATCTTGGTCCGATCCATCTGCTCCAGGAGCCGGTTGCTTTGTTGCAGTTCAATGGTGCGCTGTTGCAGATTTTCGGTCATTTCATCGAACGTGTTCGAGAGCACGCCAATCTCATCACCTGTTTGGATGCGGGTGCGCTGGGTCAGATCGCCGTTTGCAATGGCGCGTGATGCCATAACAAGTGTTGACAAAGGGTTGATGATCAACCGCGCCACAATGTAGCCGATGACAATCACGCCAAACATCGCAATCGAATATAAGATCGCGTAATTAATCCGGTTCGTTGAACCTGACTGGACTACAAAATCAAGCGGCAGGATGACTGCATAAACTGCCAGCCGATCGTCAGCTATTTTCAGCGGACCACGCGCCACTTTGTACCAACGTCCGTCCACAGAAAGATTATCGCCTTGCACAGTTTCATCTTGGTTAATGACTTGTTTATAAATCTCTATAGGGATTGAAATCGTCCGCATAAACAATGGAGCGTCGGTCCCCTGAGATACTAATGTAGTTGCCAGTGCCTGCCCGCCTTCATCGTAAATCACGACATCAGCCAGCGACGTGCTTTTTAGTGTCGGCATGATCGTATTGACAGAGGTGCCGACCACAACCGCACCGACCACGTCACTACCGGAAACTACTGGCAGAGTAGTAAAGTAGTAATAACGCCCATCGACCGGGTCGACCGCCAGCACACGTTTGGGCAGACTATCGGGGTTGTTTTCAGCCAGCAAGTTATTAACAATAGTCAGTGTGGCTTTGCGATCCTGCTGGCTGACATCCGCAAGCTTTCCATCGGATTGTTTGATCGCATGGAATTTTTCGCGGCCCTGCCGGTCAAAGATCATTACATCTTCAACGTTCGCGCCGGCAGCTGCAGGCATTGCCAGACGAGCGATCTGGTCCACATCCCCAGTACGGAGCGCCTCACCCACCCCACTGGTAAAAGCAACAGCACGTGCAGAATTAACATGCGTGATTTCCTGCTTTACCATCAGATCTGAAACTACCCGCCCGGATTCGAGTAACTGGTTCGCCAGGCGCTCTTCCAGTGAACTGGCAACCAGGCGTGTGACCACATACGCGCCCGTCACTGCAATGAAGAGCGTTAGAAACAGGTAAGGTAAAATGACTTTGAAACGTATACTCACTTAAAACTCTCACGCACCCCATAAAATGAGGCGATGGTTACATTATACAGAACTATTGTCAATCGTACATCAGACAAATACATATCAAAAGCAATATAGAAAATTTTGCTGTTTCTGTACATATGCTCATACTATAGACGGTTTCCCAACCAAAAAGTCTCATTTTCCGTAAAACCTGCAGAATTATCAGCGGTGAAAACAAAAAGTCCTGATCACTCAGGACTTTTGTGGGCGCTAACACGGGCTGGCATTTCGGCGGGAATCGCAAGTGGGAAGGTATAGTGAATTATAGCGGCATCTCTGCCGAGTTCGATCTTCTGCACGAATTGTGCAATGAGTTTCTTTGCGCTCAATATATCGCCTTCCTGGTAGGCGTTCTCAATTTTGGCACGCCAGACAGTAAAGACCATTTCGAGAGCTGCGGGGGTGAGCTGCGGGATTTCAACATCAAGCTCTGCTTTCAGGGATTTGATCCGGGCCTGGTGTTCTGCCTGTTCTCGCTTGAGATCCTTCAAGCGGGATGTAATCTCTTCCAGGTCGCCCGCGCCTTCTGCCAACTTCATCAAGCGATTGATCGCGCGCTCCGTCACGATCAGCAAATTATTTGCGTTGCCGATCTCACGATCAATCTTGCCTGTGTCTACCATTTGCTTTTGAATATCGTTGAGCAGGTCAGACACAAAAGCAGGGGAGAGAATTCGATTCAGCACGGCATCCAGGATAACCCGATCAGCTATGCGGGCGTTGACGCGCCGCGCGTTCTGGCAGTCCTTATAGCCGCGTTGACGTTCACGCTTGCCACAGGCATAGCTCCGATAATCTCTCTCAGTGTGTAGGACCATCGCCGCGCCGCAATGGATGCACACGGACAGGCCCGATAGCAGGGATGGATGTTTCAAGCGCCGATGGTGGAATGGATCGCCGTGCCTGCCAAGATACGGACTTGCTGCCTCGATGCGTTTTACCGCGTCCCATAGTTCATGGGTTATCAACTGGTCGTGATGGTCCCTAACTTCTTCGCCGCCAGCTTTGCCGATCCCGAGATAGGATTTATTTTTGAAGTGCGTACCCCAAGAATTTTTTATCGAATAGATTTTTCCTTTCGTGGCTTCGGTGATCTCGCCATAGCCTTTGCCCTGCGCACGCATCTCCCAAGCCATCACAACCAGCGGACCGAGTTCAGGATCGATCTCCCATTTGACTCCTGAACGCTGCGCTCCGTTGCGCCGGTGCCCATCGCTATCTTTGACGATGCGATATCCCCGGGGAGGTGTGCCGCCGTTGCAGTAGCCAGCACGGACCCGATCCGCAATGCCGCGCTTGATCTGCTTCCCGAGCTCCTCCGAAAAACCAGCGGCTCGATATGCGGTGAACGACAACATGACTTGACCGGCTATCCCATCGGGGATCAGTTCGGTGAGTGAATGGACCACAAGCCCATGCTTGAATAAACCATAGAGATAAAAATTAAAGTCTACGATGTCACGCGAGAAGCGCGAATAAGCCCATAGCAACAGACCACGCGGGCGAAGATCTGCGGGCATTGATTCGATGGTGTGATACATCTCCAAAAATTGATCACGCTTTTTTGTCTTGCGTCCGCTGGCTGTATCGGCATAGATCTTCGTGATGATCAATCCATGCTGTTTGCAATACTCCGTGATGACACGCTCTTGCTGTCCGATGCTGTCCTCCTGGTGCGGTCCGCCGCTGTCACGCAAATAAGCAATGACATCTGAACCAGGCGGGAGCGTAACTGGTGGCGGATTTATATATGCCATGAGGTTATGCCTTTGGGGTGATGTATCCATCGCGGATCTCGAGCGCGCCAGTATCGAGCAGGCCGCGCAAGATATTTGCCAGGTCAAAAGCAATCCGCGAGCGCGCGGAGTTTTGCGCTGCTTCAACACTGGGAAAGTGATCGCCATGGATTTCTTGAATTTGGATCTGCGGAGATTTTCGCGCCATTTCTCAAACTGCCTTTACAGACTCGCTGCTCGCCACGTAGAAGCCCTGCCAGTCGTTTTTTGTGGGGTCCGTGGGGTTTTGGTTGGTTGGGTGTTGGTTGGGTGGAAAAACATTTGGGTTTTGATATCTCCAATCGATGGGGTGGGGGAGGAGATGCTAATAAAACTTCTCACCGGTCGAAGGCATCCGATAGGCTGAAGAATTCATTTCTCCAAAGACCGGACGCATATCGCTATCGCCATTGTGAACGATGATGTTTTGTGCCAGGCGTGAATAAATCCATGCTGGCAAGTTTCGCGGATCATCGTTCATTGCGATCATCGTTCCGACTTGCTCATCCTGCGCAAGTCGATAACGCCGATCGATCAGATCTGTAAATTGCTCCTGCACCCAATCGGTAACACGGACCTTATCGAATTCATCAATCGCCAAAAGTTTGACATGCTCAAATTTTCCAAGGCGGGCATAAGCTGAATCGTCGATGACCTGCAAATCATTACCTTTTGTTTTTTGAAATGCTGCGCGGATGTATGAGATCAGATCAAACGCGGTGACATAAACTGCATCTGTGTTGTTGTTCACAAAATGATTTACCACGGCCTGCAGCGCCATCGTCTTGGCGTTCCCTGGTCCGCCCCAAAGAGTCATTATGCCAAAGGGGTGACGGGTGAAAGAAATACAATGCTCAACCATTGCTAATGTTCCGGGGCGATTGTATGTTTCAATGTGTTCAAGTTTGATCATGCGTTCACTGGCAGTTAGTCCGCTTAGACGTTGCAGGCGCTCGGTATCTTCAACACCTTTGCAGCTACAGCGGATCAACTTCCCGAAACGCGGATCTCCGATCTCAACATCGAGACGATAAAAGCCTTGATCTCCGCAGATCTCACAAGTTTGGTTTTGCTCTTTTGGCGAGGGCACGCTTTGCAGCTTCTCGGTCACTGTCGGAATAGTTTGTTTGTGCGGGTTCTTGTTTTGCTGGGCGCTTTGAATTGCTCCAGCCATTGTTTGAGTTGGCATGGTTAACTCCTTTAGTTTTTATTTTGCCTTCCTGCTTCCAGCGCTTCAAAATTGTTTCAGCATACGCCCATGACTTTTTGTTATAGGTTACGGATTGTTCTAGGGCATCTAGTACCCATTCTTCGGAATAGGTATCTTTCGCTTTTAGAAGTTTTTCCAGAATGGTTGGGGTGACCTTTCCGATCTCATGTTTGAAGAACAAAACAATTTTTTCAGGCTCCGTGGAGGAGGAGGAGGAAGATAGTGGCTTTTGATAGTGGCTTTTGTGGGGTATGTCCAACGTACCCCCTGGGGGTATGTCCAACGTAGTGGGTATGTTCAACATACCCACCCTTTTTGTTAGGGCGTTTTTCGTTCTTTTTTGGTTCGATTCGGATCGCTTAGATGCTCGTTCTTCAAGCCCTTTTAGATCAATTTTTTTATCATCCAATTGCAGGGACCAAAGCACCCCGAGATTTTTTACACTTTCAGCCAGGCGCACAACCACACGAAATTTTACAAGCTCAGCCATGCAATGATAAATTGTATATTCGCTAAGCCCTGTGAGTTCCATCAACTGGCTTTTGCTGATACGGTCCGTGCGCTTCTGCCATCCGAAAGTTTTTCTGCAAACAACATCTACACATTTCTGTTCATTGCCAGATAAAAAACGCATGAGCACATCAACCGAATAATTAGGTGTCTGATATGAGTTAGGAAGTATTTTCGATGGTCCGTCAGTCATGGGTTCCTTTCATGCTATAATACAAATATGGTTCGAGAGACTTAACTTTGATTGGTTGGGCTCTCTTGGTTTGTGAAGGCGCTCCGGTACGAACGGGGCGCTTTTGTTTTTATTGACACTTCGCCAGGTAGAAGGCGAATAAGATCATCATGCCTATGAGATACAGGAGCATGATGCGACGGGCGAGTTTGTTTGAGATCATTTCATCGTCACTATGAAGTACGCCAGGAGAAGCGGGAAAATAACAATCCAGATAAAGATCGATCCACGCTTTAGGACCTTCCAAAAATATTTCCAATCTTCGGGGGATATCATATGAGCTTCAATGCCTTGAATGTTCTAATGCACCAAATAATTATGTGGATCCCCGACATCGCCAGGTTGAGACCTATAACAAATTTGATCGCATCAACCAATGGAGCTATGTTAATGCTTTGATATACGAGAACGCGTGAAAGCCTAAAAACGATTTCAACTGCGTTGTACATCACATAGACAAACTTTGCTGAGGTATGCTCTGGAAGTTGCTCAACGAACAACTTGTCGAACATAAATATCATTCCGCCCAAAAGATAATCCCAGAAGGTTGCTTGTGTATCTGCAATACCACTTCCAGCTGTGCCAAGCCCCGAGGCGCTTTGAGATGCTGAACCAAATCCGCCGCCGCCGTAAATGCTTTGCCCTGTGCCTACAGTCTTCCCAGAGCAATCCCACTTTTCAGTGGAGACGGTGAGACGGCAATCCTCCGCGCGGAACGAACCGCTTGCAGGTTCGAACATCCAATGGACGTGCCAATGATTCGGGGCCTGCTCCGCCCATCCACAGGTATCGTTGAAAGATCCGTGCTTGAGTGATCCCATCAACTCGCCCCTTGCAAAATTCACATCGTAGTCGAGATTGTCATTAGCAAGCATGTGAGCATATACAAAATAATCGCCGGTCGTTTCGTTGTGCGTGCGGACCGCAACCGTCAGCGCATCTTCACAAACATAATCGACGGTGCCCACGTCACTGGCATACACGCCATCATTCGCCGCGCTTGGTCCAAGATCGGTGCCACTGACGAGATCGACCGCTACCAGGCCACTCGTGCCATAGTCTCCATCGCCATGCACGCCACGCGGACCATACATGACAGCGGTCCCAGCCTGCCACGGAAAAGCGACATAAGAACCGCCTCCGGCTGCCAGCTTCGGGATTGCCCATACTTTCAGCGGTGCCTGCATCGCCACTGACAAAGGCGACACGCTGCCATCTGCCAATACTTTGACCGTGCCCATCCACGCAGAAGGATCTTCCGTGAATGTCCACGCCGCATCTGGCGAGGCGAGATCCACACCCACCAAAGAGACAACCATATAACCTAGCTTTTGTTTCCAGTAGGTGACGATGTAATAGTGTGCGCTTGAGGGCGCATCGATCGCAAGCCAGGCGTCCAGCTGCGCGCGTAGTTCATCGCTGATCGGCTTTGTGGACCGGATGATGTAGGGCGTCTCACCCTGGGCTACAGCTGGCATCGCCAGAGATAGCGATAGGATCCAGACGATGAACAGAACGTTGAAAAATTTTTTCATAAAGCGACTTCCTCCGAGAGATTCAAAGCTTCAACAATTTGGGGCGGGAAGATCGAGCGCGGCGCACCGCGCAATGCCAGGCGAAAGAGTCGGCGAAAGAGGACGGACTTGTCGAGCCCTTCGCTGTTTGCCCAAATTATCAAAGCTTGGTATTCATCCTTCGTCAATCTCGTTCCTAACAAAATAGGTCTTGTCATGGTGATCTCCTTTCGTTGCCATGGTAACAAGTTGTGCTCTGTAAAACAGTCCCTGAAAATGGGGTCTGTTTTATTAGGTTATACAGTTATTACTCCAGAAAAACAGGTCATGAAAATGTGACCTGTTTTTCTGGGTTATACAGCGACCGATGGAAATAAAAAGCCCCCATGATTAGGGGCTTTTTATCGCTAGGTATCTTGCGCGACGCGCGTCGCGCGTCACTCCAGGGGGCTACAGATGCCGGATCATCGTTATATTTTCTGTCCGACGTCCGACGTCCGACACTCCAACGGGGTACAGACCCCGGTCTATCGTCATATTTTCGCGTGCCGCGTGCCGCGTGCCATCGTTTACCCCTCTGCGTGTGCCTGTGTTGTTCGCGTTTCGCGTTTCGTGTTTCACTCCTGCGCCAGACCATGACCGGTCCAGACACTGCGGGACGCGTGTCACTCCAATGGCATACAGACCCCGCCCCATCGTCATATTTTCTGCGGTTCGCGGTTCACTTCCACGGCAGACATCGACCGGTCGCGGAGTGATCCGCGACCGGTCGATGTCGTCACAATGTCCGCATACGTGCGCGGTCGGAGCGTTTGCGGTGCGCGTCTGTCTTGTAGATCTTCAACGGGTTGGTGGTGGTGAAATACTCGCCACATCCACAGGCACAACGCCGCCGAGTTTTGGGGCGTCGCATGCCAGTGAAGAAACTACTTGCGCCGAAACCCGCCGCCGTTGTTACGGTCTGCCTCCGTGAGTTCTAGACGTTCAACGTCCTTGTTGTATGCCAGCTGCGGACCCGTCCCCATACGGTTGGCTTGGCGCTCTTGCTTGCGTTGCTCTGCCTTGTCGCGTTTATCTTCGAGCATCTCGCCGAACTGCGCACGGATGGAGATCAGCACACCCGAGGGGATAGACAACAGACTGAATAAAGCGATTGCCCAAATGACCGCGCCGGTCCGCTGCCTGGCTGCTATCTCGAGGATCACGTTCACCGATAAGGTGATGATGATATAGAACGAGTAGGTTCCCACTGCCAGCAGGAACGGAGCACGCTCCGCCTTGTTGCTGTGGTTTGTGTTCCATTGCCAGAAGCGAATCGCGGTCGAGACTGCGGTCACGCCCAGGACTTCGACAGTGAACGCCGCCATCATTGCGATGTTCACAGGGAAGTGCATCATGTCCGTGGTGTGAGTGTAGGTGAGAAATGCGGGGATGCTAGCTGTTGTGTAAGGCACAATGGCAGAGAGCGCGTCAAGGATTGCGCGCTCCGCTCCGTTGATCGTGTCTGAGATCCATCTGAATAGTTTCTCGAGTGGGTTCGTCATGGGTTCCTCCTATGCCAGCATGATGATCTTTGCGGTGCCGGTGCCGCTTTTATTTTTGGTGATCTTATTCACCCGCGCAATGTTCAACGTAGCCCCTTCACTGTCCGTAACTTCGACAATTTCCCGGACCTCCAGATCCTGCAATGTGGATAAAAATATTTCGGAGGTTACTCCGATAGGTTTGACTTTTCCAGATGGGCGTACCAGTTTCAACATGGTGATATTCCTTTTGTGCTAAAATTCCGTTGGTGTTTTCAGGCTGCCCCCTCAGCCTGGACGACTAAGCCGCCTTCAACGAGGCGGCTTTTTTATTCTGCTTGCGTTGTTGCGGGTTCGGTTTTGCGCTGAGTTCCTCCTTCTGCTTTGCCCAGCTGTGAAGCAAACTCATATATGCACCATTGGCAATGTCAAGACGATAGGCGGCAATAGCAATGATCTGTTTGATTGTTGGGCTGGCTGTATTCCATTCGTCAACGCTTGGAATATTCGCAGCTGGAAGTTTGAGCGCTTGGCATAACTCGAGCATCTTCACAAAATCGGCAATGTTCAATATTTCGATATCGCCTAAAGTGTCGATGTGTTCGAGCATGTTTCTTTTTTTGGTTGACATGGTCTGACTCCTTTTGGGTTGTGTGGGCCAGCATCGCTTTATCCGTCGTCACTGCAGGCCCGCCAGTTTCGACGATGTGGGATCTCACGCTATCAATACCCATGCTCTGCACATGGGCGCACGATAGGTAGTTATTCGTTTGTAAAGGTTCTGTGATAACTTTGGTTATCAGTAAAGAGTGAAAATAAATCGCCTTGTGGCGAATGTTTACCGATAACCTTAGTTATCAGTATATCAAAATAAAAAACGTCTGTCAATAGGCACAGACGTTTTACTTTGTGGCTTTTCGCCGCGGATCGTTCTTGCTCATGCCGTCTGTCTTTTTTAGATAATCCTGAATGGATTTCTTAGACACTAGCCATACACGCCCAAAGCGAATTCCATCAAGTGTTTTGTTTCTAACCATTGTTGGAATTCGTTTGACGTGAAAGCCTAATTTCTTTGCGGCTTGTGCCGTGGTCATGAATTCGTTGAGATCTGGCATTGTGGCAATCGGTGACAACTTATGTGTGACAATATTCATGCGGGTTACTCCAAGGTGATTTCAAGCTTGCGAGTAACCCGCCGATAAAACCAGTGGGCGCTAA
>JBDTWO010000076.1:0-20404 GCA_040006635.1 Chloroflexota bacterium | reverse complement strand
GGCGCTGCATTTCCTCGCTGTAGCCGATCACATTATATTTTAGTTTCTGAAGATCGAGCGCGGACTTTGCCTTGCTCTCTTTCAGCCGTTTATCGGTGGTCTCGAGCATGTCCGTGACCATGATGCCGACCAGCTGCCGGATCATGCGATGACGCTCCATGTCATCGAGATTTGGACCGCGCCAGTTGTAGGTGTCGCGCAAAATTTCCCAGAGTGCGATCCCTTCCAGCATTTGCGGGGTGATCATGCCGGAGCGCAAGCCATCGTCAAGATCGTGAGTCGTGTACGCTAACTCGTCGGCAACATTGGCAATCTGGGTTTCGAGGTTGCCGCGCAACTCGGGACTAAAGTCACGCGCATCGGAGATATCATACTCTGACTCGTGTTTGACCATGCCCTCGCGCACTTCCCAGGTGAGATTCAAGCCGGGGAATTCGGGATAACGCTGTTCGAGTTCGGTGACAATGCGCAGGGACTGTTTGTTGTGATCGAACCCGCCGAAGTCTTTCATCAAGCGGGCAAGGACGACTTCGCCGGAATGCCCGAAGGGGGAATGCCCCAGATCGTGGGCGAGACAGATCGTTTCGACGAGATCTTCATTCGCTCCCAGTGCCCGCGAAAGCGTCCGACCGATCTGGGCAACTTCCAGCGTGTGGGTGAGGCGGGTGCGGAAGTAGTCGCCTTCGTAGTTGATGAAGACCTGGGTCTTGTATTCGAGTCGTCGGAAGGCGGTGGTGTGCAGGATGCGATCACGGTCGCGCTGAAAGGCTGTGCGATATTCCGGTTCGTTATCGAGATAGGCGCGCCCCTTGGAGTCCTTGCTGCGGGAGCCATAGGGCGCAAGACTTTTATGTTCGATATCTTCAAGTTGTTGGCGGGTGAAAAACATGGTGGTTGCCTTTTAGATGCAAATGTCATTGCGAGAAGCATAATGACGAAGCAATCTTTTGAAGAGGAGATTGCCGCGTCGCCAAAAAACGGCGCTCGCAATGACATAATGAAAGTGGGGCGAGAGGGGGTCGAACCCTCACGTTGTTACCAACGACAGATTTTAAGTCTGTTGCGTCTGCCGATTCCGCCATCGCCCCAGATGTTTTATCGCTTGCTAAACATCGGCTATATTTTACTATAAGTCCGTTGGTTTTTCATTTCGCTAATAGTAATTATTAGCTCTGAAAAGAAGAAGGCTATAAGCGCCTAAAGAAATGTAACTTTCTTATTTAATCAGGTAAAATCTGGACAATAGAAAGGCTGGAGATTATGAATTTGGTCACCTTTTTGTCAAATAATTCGCAATCATTGTTTACTTTAGGAGGTGTATTTCTAGGTTCAGTAATTACTTTTCTAATAAGCTATCTAAATAATAGATTCCAAGCTAAAGAACGGGAAAAAGATAGAAATGAACAAAGAAGAGAAGTAAAGATTCAAACTAAGGAGAAGATAATTGGGGGCGATATTCTAAAGCTTATGGATTCCATCGAAGTAGTGTTGAAAATACTTTCATCAGCTATGAACTTATTCTCTAACTATGAGAATATTGATAAAAGAAAAGAATATGGTTTATTAACACCTACAGAGGCGAAAAAGAAAATGATTTCACTTGACAATGAAATGCCGAGTATTTATGATGAACTTAACACTGTTCTTAATGCCATGAATAGACTTATATTTTCATTTGCAGAAGAAGAAATTTTAGAGAACTTCAAAGACTTTATGCAAGCATGCCAAGTATATTTCGGTGAACTATTAAAATATATTGACAGTAAATCGGGTGGAGAGTCACCAGAAAAAAATAATATTAGTATTATAAAAGTGAGCCAAGCTGCTGGCAAACTTCAACGGGCTTTGAGAGATAAACTAATTTCACTGAGAGATTAATAAAGTAATCAATTTTCATTTCTGGGTAGTTTTTCTTTAGTCATCCGAAAGCGATTTATTTCACCTTATTTTGAAATACTTTCCAACCTCGATGCGTTATCTCTGTTGGTTCTATATTTGGTATATGCGTCTTTGATCATGAATGGCAGATAAAGAATCAAGAACGTAATAATGCCCAGCGCTTCCATGTACAGGATGTACACGGGCCATGCAGGTAACAGATCGAGCAGGCTGGCTGTCTCTGGTTTGTGATTGATCATCAGATAATTACTGCCGAGATATAAATTGATGGGATACACGATGACCATATAAATGTTCATCCAAAGGGCAACGCGCAAGATGGATTTCCAGGTGGGGCGCAGACCTTCTACCACGGTCATGTAAACGGCGGAGGTAACGATCAGTCCGTGTGAGATGAAGGTTTGGAAGAAACGAAAATGGGGGAAGCCGTAAATGCCCAAGTCAGGTGTTGCCAATGCTTGGATCGCGCCGCCGATGCCCATCAGGTACATGAACTCGTAGATCCGATAATTTTTGGTGACAAGCATCAATGCCCCGAGCCAGACAAGAATACTGCACACCTGCAAGGGAAGCATGGTTTGCAATGTCCATTTGCCGACGGCGTAATTCCAATAGTGCCAGCCGATCTCGTTGCCCCAAAGGATCAGCGCCAGCGTCCAGCGGATTCTGCTTTTTGTTTTATCCTCCGCATTTCTGAAGAGGAGGAGAAATAGATTCAGCAGAACCAATACTGCCAGCGCAGCGAGATGTGCCGTGCCGAAAAGTTCAAAAGCGGGACCCGGGTAGTTGCCTGCGAAGAATTTATCCATGCGCCGAATTTTACAACGATGTGAATTTCATGGCTATGTTTTCGCAAAGCAAAATTTGATCGGAGCCGAAGCAGGCTTATCTTGAGTCCGATGCGTGTGTCTCGAACTGAATCTAAATCCATGTACGAGTCCCAAATTAAACGGGTATTGACTAGACATTTATAGAGAGGGTAAAATGCTGACATTCTTTCCAAAGAGACCTTCATGCCCATCTATAAATTCACGGTTCGATTTAATTTTCAAGACCCCAGATCGTCTGCGCTCCTGCGGGAGGCGCGCGCGTTGGGTTTCGATGCCCTGCAGCGCATCATGGTGCAAGACCTGTACTTCATTGAGGGTCAACTAGCGCAGGACGATTTGCAGCAGTTGACCCTCAAACTTTTAACCGACCCTGTGACTCAATCCGCTGCATGGACGGAATTGCCCGCGCCTCTTTCTGCGCCCGAAGTGGATGCAGTTATTCTGGAAGTTGCCCTACGCCCTGGCGTCACCGACCCGGTCGCCGAACAAATTGTCCGCGCCGCGCACGAGCTGGGATTCGATGGAGTCCATCGCGCCGCTACGGGTTCAAGATTTCAGGTTGAAGGTTTGAAGGTTGAACAGGTTGAAAGCTTGGCAAAGGCACTGCTTGCCAATGCAGTGATTCAACATTGGAAGATCGGCAGTATTGAACCGTCATTTCCTGAAGAAGTTGAATCCAGTGGAACGGTTGAAATCATTTCCATTCGCGGATTATCCGATGCTGAATTGCTCGCTCTCTCGAAAGAGCGCCGCGCCGCATTGGATCTGGCGGAAATGCAAGCCGTTCAAAATTATTTCATCAAAGAACAGCGCGACCCCACTGACGTTGAATTCGAAACCATCGCCCAAACGTGGAGTGAGCACTGCGTTCATAAGACGTTCAAGGCGAAGATAGAAATTGGTAATTGGGTAAATGGTAATCACCAATCACCAATCACCAATTACCCAGCCACCATCGACTCTCTTATTCGCACATATTTAAAATCCGCCACCGACAAGATCAATGCGCCCTGGGTCATCTCGGCCTTCGTGGATAACGCCGGTATCATTGACTTCGATGATGAATTTGAGATCTCGTTCAAAGCCGAGACACATAACCATCCTTCAGCGGTGGAGCCGTTCGGCGGAGCGAACACGGGCGTCGGCGGGGTCATCCGCGATATTCTCGGTGTCTCTGCCAAACCGATCGCGAATACGGATGTCTTGTGTTTCGGTCCGCAAAATCTTGATCCGAAATCTTTGCCCGAAGGCGTCTTGCATCCACGCCGCATTCAATCGGGTGTGGTCGCTGGCGTGCAGGATTATGGCAACAAGATCGGCATTCCCACCGTCAATGGCGCGATCTTGTATGACGAAGGTTATACCGCCAATCCGCTCGTCTTTTGTGGATGTGTGGGTATCGCCCCGAAAGGACTGCACCGCAAGACCCCGCAGGTCGGTGACCGTGTTATCGTCCTTGGCGGGCGCACAGGACGTGACGGCTTACGCGGCGCGACATTCTCCTCCATGACAATGGACGCGCAGACTGGCGAGGTCTCTGGTGCATCAGTGCAGATCGGCGACCCCATCACCGAAAAAGGCTTGATCGATGTCATCGTCCGTGCGCGTGACTTGCGACTCTACAACGACATCACCGATTGCGGCGCAGGCGGCTTATCCTCCGCAGTGGGGGAGATGGCGTCCACCATCGGCTGTGATGTGGATCTGACCAGTGTCCGCTTGAAATATCCTGGTCTCGCTCCCTGGGAGATCTGGCTTTCCGAAGCGCAGGAACGCATGGTGCTGGCAGTTGCGCCTGAGAACGTTGATGCGTTGCAGAAATTATGCGATACCTTTGATACTGAACTGACTGATATCGGCGAATTCACCGGCAAAGGTCGCTTGATCGTGTGCTATGGCAAAACCGTTGTCGTGGATATGGATAACGAGTTTTTGCATGATGGTATTCCGCAGAGACAGTTAAAAGCAGAGATCAGAGAACAGAGAATAGAGAATAGTAAAGAAGCCCCACAAATTTCTAATGATCTAATCTCTAATCATCTACTCTCTCTCCTCTCTTCCCCCAACATCGCATCCAAAGCCTCCGTCATTCGCATCTACGATCATGAAGTGCAAGGCGGGACCGTTGTCAAACCATT
The DNA here is from genome assembly GCA_040006635.1 of Chloroflexota bacterium. Classification (GTDB taxonomy): domain Bacteria; phylum Chloroflexota; class Anaerolineae; order Anaerolineales; family Villigracilaceae; genus Defluviilinea. Next base: position 15,537 of record JBDTWO010000076.1, on the reverse strand, counting down.
GACAGGTATCGAAGCCGATGCACCCTCTGATGCGGCTGTTATCAAACCGATCGGTACAAAGGGCACGAAAGGTATCGTTCTCTCGAACGGCATCAACCCAGAATATGGCAAACGCGACGCCTACAAAATGGCATGGTCAGTGATGGATGAAGCCATTCGCAACGCGGTCGCTGTTGGTGCAGATCCGCAGCGCATCGCCGTCCTTGATAATTTCTGTTGGGGCGATCCGCTCCGACCTGAAACGCTCGGCTCATTGGTCGAAGCCTGTCGCGGTTGTCAGGATGCGGCGTTGTTCTACGGTGCGCCATTCATCAGCGGCAAGGACTCGCTCAACAACGAATACCTTGGCGCCGACGGTTTGCGTCACTCCATCCCGCCCACGTTATTGATCTCAGCCATCGGCATTGTGGATGATGTCAACCAATCTATTACGATGGATTTGAAAGAAGCGGGTAATATTATTTATCTGGTTGGTGATTTTGCAACCGCACAAAGATCCGTGCCCGATGTTCCAACAATTACTCCGCAGGTTTATCAAGCTTTGCATCAAGCCATCACAAGCGGACTTGTCCGTTCGGCACACGATCTCAGCGAAGGTGGTCTTGCCGTCACTGCCGCAGAGATGTGCATCGGGGGTCGCCTCGGCATGCAACTCAACATCGAAGCCTCTACACTCTTCAACGAAGTCAACGGCTGTCTGCTTATCGAAATCACGCCCGCAAATGTATCCGCTTTTGAAAAACAATTTGCCGATCTTCCGCTCCAGAAGGTTGGTGAAGTCATCACCAATCCAACTCTTAAAATCTCCAATGTTGAAATTGCAGTGGCTGAACTCGTCCATGCATTCAACAACCCTGATATCCTATGAAACCAAAAGCCCTTGTCCTCCAAGCTCATGGCTCCAACCGCGATTTCGACGTCATGGATGCGCTGACCCTCGCTGGCGCAGATGCGACTGGTATTCCGCTCAACGAACTGCGGATGGACAAAACGCTTCTTTCCGACTTCAACCTGCTCGTTGTCCCCGGAGGCTTCTCCTACGCGGACGCCCTCGGCGCAGGAAAGCTCCTCGCGCTCGACCTTGCATCCTATTTCGCGGATGAAATCTCCGCGTTTGTGGAATCCGATAAACCCGTTATCGGAATCTGCAATGGGTTTCAAGCGTTGGTGAAATCGGGAATATTGCCGGGCAAAAAGAAAGAGGAAAAAAGAAAGAACGAATCAGATGTGACGTTGACATTTAATGCTGAGGGTCATTTCGAGTGCAGGTGGGTTGATCTAGCGCCTGTGTCACAGACTTGTATATGGACGCAGGGACTTGAAGAAAACATCATCTGCCCTATCGCGCACGGCGAAGGCAACTTTCAAATATCCGAACTCTTTTCGCTTTCAGCTTTCATCGAACAAGATCAAATAGCGCTTACCTATGTTTATACAAACGGTGTGCCAGCGAACGGACATTACCCCACTAACCCAAATGGTTCATTGTTAGATATTGCGGGGATTTGTAATCCGCAAGGCAATGTATTAGGATTGATGCCGCATCCTGAGAATCATATTTATCAATGGCAACATCCACGTCACACGCGCGGCGAGACGGAAGGAAGCGGCTTGAAGTTGTTTGAGAATGGTGTAAAGTACGCAAGCCAAATTTAGAATCGAAAAATTCTGGAGTCGGGCGGCTTGCCGCCCGACATATCCATCAGCAAGCTGATGGACTCCAGAATGAATGACAAGGAGAAATTATGATTTCAAAAGAAAAACTTCTTACACTTCTTCCGCAAGCTCTGAAAGAGACAAACATCCCACTGCCCAACAAGCAGACAGGCAAAGTGCGCGACTGGTACGATTTGCCCGATGGCAATCGCCTGATCGTCACCACCGATCGCCTTTCAGCGTTCGATATCATCCTTGCCGCTGTCCCATATAAGGGGCAGGTATTAAATCAACTCTCCGCGTGGTGGTTCGAGCAGACGAAAGACATCATTCCAAATCACATCGTCTCATTGCCAGACCCGAATGTTTCGATCGTGAAGACTGCCGAACCGATCCTCGTGGAAGTGATCGTGCGTGGATATATCACGGGCGTCACATCTACGGCGTTGTGGTATCGCTATTCGTTGGGCGAGCGCAATATCTATGGCTATGATTTTCCTGAAGGCTTGCAGAAGAACGCCGCTTTGCCTGAACCGATCATCACGCCCACCACCAAGGGCGGCGCAACGGGACATGACGAACGCCTGACCTGCGCCGAAGTGGTCGAGAAAGGCTTGCTCGATAAACAGACTTGGGGCCAAGTCCAAGCCGCGGCGTTGGCAGTCTTCAAACGTGGGCAAGAAGTAGCAAGCAAAGCAGGTATGATCCTGGTAGATACCAAATATGAATTCGGCATCGCAAGCGATGGAAGCGTGGTATTGATCGATGAGGTTCACACGCCCGATTCGTCCCGTTTCTGGAAAGCAGATTCGTATGCAGAACGCTTTGCCGCTGGCGAAGACCCTGAAAACTTTGATAAGGAATTTGTCCGCATTGCATATGCCGATAAAGGCTATCGCGGTGATGGAGACGCACCGTCCATGCCCGATGAGTTGTGGGCGTCTGCAAGTGAAAGATATATAACGATTTATGAGTTGTTGACCGGTAGAACGTTTGAAGCGGGCGAATATCCCGTTGAACCTAGGCTGATAAAGAATTTGAGTAGATTTGGATCTATCTCATCGTGATCTAATGATGAAATTTACTACCAAGGAAGAAATCATTCAAAGAGCGTGTGAGCTTTGGTGTCTTGGTGATGCTTGGACGGCAGGTAGAGTAATAGATGTCCACATTCCAATTGAGAAGCGTGCAGAATGGATTGCAAACATACTCGATGTGGTTTCAGTCAGGTTTGAAAAAGACCCAAGCATTGACGATGTGATTGACTTTGCACGAAACCCAAATAAGTTTGGCAAAGGAAATGACGGCAACCCAAAAGATGCACATCGGGTAGTTGATACTGTAAACTGCTTTCCTTATAATCCAGAAAGCTTTTCTCAAACGATTTTCATCCTTGTCGCCCATGCTGGTAAAGTGGTTTATAACGCTCAAGGTTTTGATGCGCCGTTTGATTATCATGCCGCGCTGACAATCTTTGAAATAGCAAAAAGTATGTCTCAAGAATTTCAAGACGAGAATTTTGAGAAAGGCATTTGGTTATCTTTATGCCCTGAAAATTTGCTTGTTGTTGAAAGCCAGCCAATTTATCCTGAAGGCTGGATTGAAGATATAGAGTTGTCTAGGAGTAAAAAATGAAACCTCTTGTTGTTATTCTCATGGGCTCCAAAGCGGATATGGAGCATTGCACGAAAATATCCGATGCGTGTAAGGGATTTGGTCTCGATACGGTGTTGAGGGTTGGGTCGGCGCATAAGACGCCGGAACATGCCATGACGATCCTAAGCCAGTATGAAGCCAATCCACGACCGAAGGTGTATATCACTGTAGCAGGACGTAGCAACGCTCTGAGTGGGTTTACGGATGGCTCGGTCAGTGCGCCTGTGATCGCCTGTCCGCCGCCGTCTGAATCGTTTGGCGGGGCGGATGTGTTCTCGTCCCTGCGGATGCCTTCGGGGATCGCGCCTGCAGTTGTGCTGGAGCCTTTCAATGCGGCGTTGTTGGCGGCAAAAATTTTCGGCGTGACAAATGCTGAAGTGCGGGAGCAGGTCAAATTGAGTCAGAAGCGGGCGGCGGATAAAATTATCGAGGATGATGCCAGTGTCCGATAGTCAAAAAGATCTTGGTTTGATGGACGATCATCCGCATGAAGAATGCGGCGTGATCGGCATCTTCGCGCCGAATGAAGATGTGGCGCGCATGGCTTTCTTTGGTTTATATGCGCTGCAGCACCGCGGACAGGAAGCGGCGGGCATTGCGGTGGCAGATGGACGCACGATGTCGATCCATAAGGGTGTGGGGTTGGTGTCGCAAGTTTTTACACCAACAGCGATGGAACGTTTGAACGGACATTATGCGATCGGGCACACGCGCTACTCAACGACGGGGTCGTCATCGGAGCGGAATGCCCAGCCGTTCATGATCGAGACCATGAATGGACCGTTGGCGTTGGCACACAACGGCAATCTGGTGAACTCGGCTGATTTGCGTGATGAATTAATGCAGCAGGGCGTGGGGCTTTCGTCGTCATCGGATACGGAAGTGATGACGATGATGCTGGCGCGCAATGGCGGCAGAACGTGGGAAGAACGCATTAAGTTCGCCATGCAAAAATGGGTCGGTGCGTATTCGCTTGCGGTATTGACGCGCGATGGAGTGTTTGCGGTGCGCGACCCGTGGGGTTTTCGTCCGCTGTGTATCGGGCTGCTGCCGAGCGGGGGACATGCGGTTGCATCGGAAACAGGTGCGCTGCAGACTTTGGGCTGCGAAGCCATCCGCGATGTGAAGCCGGGCGAGATCGTGGCGCTTTCGAATAATGCGCTTACAGTGACACAGGCGCTGCCTGCGGTGACGCCGTTATCGCGATGCGTGTTCGAGCATATCTATTTTGCGCGCCCTGATCAAGTGTGGGGTGGGATCGGCGTTCATAAAGTGAGACAGCGTTTGGGGGAAGAGTTGGCGCGTGAAGTTCTCAGCGGATTGATTCGCAAAACGGATAAGCGGATGATGGCGGATGTGGTAATTCCTGTGCCGGATTCGTCCATTCCGGCAGCAATTGGGTTTTCGCACATTAGTGGGATTCCCTACAACGACGGCTTTATCAAAAATCGTTACGTTGGGCGGACGTTCATCGAGCCGACCGATTCGCTGCGCAAGCGCGGCGTGGCGTTGAAGTTCAATGTCATTAACGAGAATGTGCGCGATAAGCGCGTGGTGATGATCGATGACAGTATTGTGCGCGGCAATACGACGGGTCCGCTGATCAAGCTGCTGCGGAATGCGGGCGCAAAGGAAGTGCATGTGGCGATCACGTGTCCGCCGATCGCGCATCCGTGTTTCATGGGTGTGGACATGGGCAAGCATGACGATCTGATCGCACATAAACGAACGGTCGCTGAGATCTGTCAATTTGTGGGTGCGGATAGCCTCTATTACTTATCGCTGGATGGTATGATGCGTGCGGTAGGGTCACAGGATGGATATTGTCAGGCGTGCTTCACGGGGCAGTATCCGATCCAGGTGAATATTGAGACGGTGAAAACTGGTTTTGAACAAAGTCTAAAGTAGGAATTCTATGAATGTATTGATCATCGGTTCGGGTGGGCGGGAACATGCCATGGCGTGGAAGGCGGCGCAGTCACCGCGGTTGACGAAGCTTTATATCGCGCCCGGCAATGCGGGGACCGCAGCTTGCGGGGAAAATGTTTTATTGGATGTGAGTAACCATGCGGAGGTTGTCCGCTTTTGTGGAGAGAAACAGATCGATCTGGTACTGGTCGGACCCGAAGTGCCGTTGGCGAATGGGTTGGTGGATTCGCTGTCAGATGCAAATATCCGCTGTTTCGGACCGAAGCAGGCGGCGGCGCAGATCGAAGCGTCGAAGTCCTTTGCAAAAGATTTTATGACGAGGCATCAGATTCCAACGGCGCGTTATGTCACGTTCCATAATATAGGCGACGCGATCGCGCATCTTGAAAATGTCGATTATCCGATGGTCATCAAGGCTTCGGGGTTGGCGGCTGGGAAGGGCGTGATTCTACCGGAGACGCACCACGAAGCCCGCACAGCGCTTGAGGCGATACTGGTGGATAAGGCGTTTGGCGAGGCGGGCAATGAAGTGTTGATCGAAGAGCGTCTGTATGGGCAGGAGGTCTCGTTGATGGCATTTAGCGATGGCGAGATGATCGTGCCGATGTTGCCAGCGCAGGATCACAAACGTTTGCTGGATGGTGATAATGGACCCAACACGGGCGGCATGGGTGCGTATGCGCCCGCGCCGATCTTTACAGCGCATCATATGCAGGAAGCGCTTGAAAACGTTTTGAAGCCTGCTATTGATGGATTGCGACTCGAAGGCAAGCCGTTTGTCGGCGTGTTGTATGCGGGGCTGATGCTGACCCTCGATGGCATTCGCACTTTGGAATTTAACTGTCGCTTTGGTGACCCGGAAACACAGGCAGTATTGCCATTGCTTGAAACGGACTTGCTTGATATCGCTGACGCCTGTGTGGATGGCACGTTGAAGAATGTAGACATCCACTGGAAAGACGGAGCAGCGGTTTGTGTAGTGTTGGCGAGTCAGGGGTATCCTGACCACGCGGAGAGCGGCAAGGTCGTAAAGTTCCAAACGCTGCCAGAGAATACGATCTGTTTTCACGCGGGCACAAAAATTGATCATGGTCGGGTCGTTACTTCTGGTGGACGCATATTTGGATTGACAGCCTGGTCGAGGAATATTGAATCCGCGATCAAGCAGGTCTATGCCAATGTGACAAAAGTAAATTTTGAAGGCATACAATATCGCTCCGATATTGCACAGCGTGCATTGCATAAATCGGCATATGCTGATTCGGGCGTTTCTATCGATGCTGGCAATCGTGCCGTTGAGCTCATGAAGGATGCGGTCCGTGCTACATACAACGACTCTGTTCTAGCGGGCATCGGTTCATTTGGCGGGTTGTTCGATGTCTCGATGTTGAAGGAGTTCGATCATCCCGTGCTGGTTGCATCCACCGATGGCGTTGGCACCAAGGTCAAGCTCGCCGCATCTGTCGGTCGCTATCGCGGCATCGGGCACGATATTGTCAATCATTGCATCAACGATATTCTCGTGCAGGGCGCGCGTCCGCTTTTTTTCATGGATTACTTCGCCACTTCAAAACTGAATCCCGAACAAACTGCGGATGTAGTGACGGGCATCGCCGAAGCCTGCAAAGAATCAGGGATGGCTTTGCTCGGCGGTGAGACTGCGGAAATGCCTGGGGTGTACCGTGAAGGCGAATTTGACGTAGCTGGGACCATCGTTGGCGTCTTGGAACGTGACCGCATCTTACCCAGCCGAAACCTGCTCGCTGGTGACCTGATTCTTGGTCTCCCCTCGAGCGGACCGCACACCAATGGCTATTCGCTCATCCGCAAGGTCTTTGATGGCGCAGACTTGGAATCCGTTATCCCTGAACTTGGATGCTCGCTTGCCGATGCGTTGCTTGCCCCGCATCGTTCTTATTTCAATGCGCTCTATCCGCATCTTGATAAAGTCAAAGCGCTGGCACATCTCACAGGCGGAGGATTCATTGAGAACATTCCGCGTGTATTGCCAGAAAATCTGAGCGCAATCATTCATCCCAACTCATGGCAAGTCCCACCATTGTGGAAACTGATTCAAAAAAAAGGAAACATCGCCACCGAAGAAATGTACCGTGTGTTTAACATGGGTATCGGTATGATTGTCATTGTTGATAAATCCGTTGTTTCTGATTTCCAATCATCTATTTCAGAGCCGACATTTATCATCGGTGAACTCGTCGAAGGCGAACATAAAGTTATATTGGCTTGAACATCCGTGCATCCGTTTATCCGCTTCAAATCCGTTACACAAGGAACAATCATGAAAGACTTCACCCTCCGTTATGGAACCAACCCCAATCAATCTCCTGCGCGCGTCTACATGCAGGATGGCAGTGACCTGCCCATCACAGTGCTTGGTGGTTCGCCGGGCTACATCAACCTGCTGGACGCGCTCAACGCGTGGCAGCTGGTCCGTGAGCTGAAGCAGACTATCGGTCAGCCTGCCGCGGCTTCGTTCAAGCATGTCAGCCCGTCGGGGACGGCAGTTGCGATTCCATTATCCGATACGTTGAAGAAAATCTACTTCGTGGACGACATGGAACTCTCGCCCTTAGCCACTGCTTACGCCCGCGCCCGTGGCGTGGACAGGATGTCATCCTTCGGTGATTTCATTGCACTATCCGATACCGTGGATGTTCTCACCGCCAAACTCATCGCTCGTGAAGTATCTGATGGCGTGATTGCTCCGGGATATGACACCGAAGCGTTGGAAATTTTGAAGAAAAAGAAACAAGGCAAATATGCCATCGTTCAAATTGACCGAGCCTACGAACCGCAGTTGACCGAGGTGCGGCAGGTCTTTGGTGTGAGTATGGAACAGCGCCGTAACGACCGCCTCGTATCGCGCGAAGACTTTGCCAATATCGTGACGAAGAAAAAAGACCTGCCAGAATCCGCTGTGCGTGACATGTTCATCGCATGGATCACGCTCAAGTTCACGCAATCCAATTCTGTTTGTTATGTTACAGATGGACAGACCATCGGCGTCGGTGCGGGACAACAATCGCGCGTGCATTGCGCCCGTCTCGCTGGCTCCAAAGCGGATTTGTGGCGATTGCGTCAGCATCCATCCGTTTTAGGGTTACCGTTCAAGGATGGCGTCAAACGTCCCGACCGCGACAATGCCATTGACCAGTTCCTGCAACCCGACGTCACTGAAGCGGAGAAAGCCAACTGGGCGAATGTATTCACTGAAATCCCAACTCAATTAACCACCGAAGAACGCCGCGCATGGCTTGATGGTCTAACAGATATAACACTCGGCTCCGATGCGTTCTTCCCCTTCCGCGACTCAATCGACCGTGCCGCTAAAAGCGGGGTGAAGTACGTCCTTCAACCTGGCGGCTCCAACCGTGATGAAGATGTTATCACTGCCTGTGACGAATATGGCATGACGATGGTCTTCACTGGACTACGGTTGTTCCATCATTAGGAAATGAAGAATGATGAATGCAGAAGTTAGAATATTCTGCATTCATCATTCTGGCTTCTATATTTATGAAACGTTTAGTTGTTCTCGTCTCTGGCAATGGCTCCAACTTGCAAGCTATTCTTGATGCCTGCCAATCAGGCGAACTTCCTGCTTCAGTTGTCTGTGTCATCTCCAACAAAGCAGATGCGCACGGACTAGTCCGCGCCAAGAATGCGGGAGTTGAGGCTATTCATTTCGCTAAACTGGAAAACGAATCCCGCAACGAATATGATGCTCGTCTCGCTGAACTCGTCATTGCCAAACAACCTGATTATGTTGTTCTCGCAGGTTGGATGAGGATTTTGACATCGTCGTTTCTCAACCATTTTCCAAATCGAGTTGTCAATCTCCATCCAGCTTTGCCTGATACCTTCCCAGGCACTCATGCCATTGAACGCGCTTTCGAAGCTTATCAACGTGGCGAGATACAACATACAGGCATCATGGTTCATCTCATCCCTGACGAAGGCGTGGACAATGGTCCAGTGCTTGGCACTGAAATTGTCCCTATTCATCCTACTGATACGTTAGAATCTCTCGAAGCTCGCGTTCATCTGACGGAGCATGTTTTGCTAGTAGTGATACTCGATAAAATGTTGGGTCGGAAATCATAAGGGAGATCTTTGACATGAATGCCAAAACTGTTTTGTTTTGCCTCTTGGTTGTGTTGCTTACGTCTTGTTCAGGAACGCCTCGTGAAGCAACAATTGAGGTTGCAACTTCTACGCTTGTTTCTTCTGTGACAGCTCATCTTACAGAAACATCAACGCTGACGCTTAGTCCAACTAATACAGCAAAGCCAACTAAGTATTTGACTGTAACACCAGCCCCTACCGCGCCAGTACAAGCTACGGAACAAGCTGTAATAAAAAGATACTGTCCGTTATCGGATTCTGTAGGTAATTTCCTTTTTTCTAAATCCCAGGAATGGGTGGCTTTTGTTTGTTATAACCCAAGTAGCCCGGATTTTTCGTTCACGCGAATTACACGAGTTAATCGATCTGAGAATGGGTATAGACTTTCATTTCGCAAAGATTATTTAGAGGTTTTTGAACCTGCCCAAGTTTCTCCTGAAAACATAGGATTTATTCAAACGGCATCGGATTTTGCTGCTTTGCGTCCAGTTCGTTGGACAGCAGATGATAAATATTTGTTTATGGCATTTGATAGTCCGGTCGATGGGATTCAATACCGTGGCTCATACTCTCTAATGCGCATTGAACTTAAAACAGGAAAAATTACATCTGTTCTTCCTCCAAGTGGTTTATATTGGTTTGATTTTTCAAAAGACGGCACAAAGTTATTCTTTGTTGACCAATCAAAAAATCCAATGGTGGTGAAAATCCAAAACCTTGTAACTGGTGAATTGTTGCAGTTTCCCCTTGATGAGAAGTTTAATGAAGCAGGCTATCTAATGCTTTCTCCCAATGAAACAAAGCTTATTGTAAGTGCATTGAGTCATGAAAAGGGATGCTCACTTATTCTTCTTAACCTTCTAGTCGCGTCGCAAGAGTATCTTGCCCAAGATGTCCTTTATGATTATTTCCCGTTAAGTTGGGTTGACGACAATACGATTTATGGAAGTTCATCCGAAAATTCAAAACCAACCTATTTCTATATAGATATAAACACAAAAAATACGACCCCTGCTCCCGAGCCTACTCAACTTCCATAATTACTTGAAAGGAAAATCTTATGTCCATCGCCATCCTCTCCGTCCATGACAAAGCTGGAATCATCGAGTTCGCCAAATCCCTCGCTGACCTCGGCTGGACTCTGCTCGCCTCAGGCGGGACAGCCAAACTTCTGCGTGACAACAATATCAACGTCACCGAAGTGGCGGACTACACCAAGTCCCCCGAAATCCTGGGCGGACGCGTGAAGACTCTCCACCCCGCCATCCATGGCGGACTGCTTGCCCGCCCAACCGATGCTGACCACCAACAACTCCTCGACCTTGGCTGGGACTATATTGACCTCGTCGCTGTCAATCTCTATCCGTTCGAACAAACGGTTGCCAAGCCTGATGTCACTTATGCCGATGCCATCGAAAACATAGACATCGGCGGTGTGACCCTCATCCGCGCCGCCGCAAAGAACCACGAGCGTGTAACACTCGTCTGCGACCCAAGCGACTACAATTCCGTTCTCGAAGAAATCCGCGCAGGCGGCATCACCGAAAAGACTCGCCAGCGGCTCGCGGTCAAAGGCTTCGCGTCCACCGCACATTACGATACAGCCATCCATGCGTATTTGAAACAGCAAATGGAATCGTAAATCCGCTATCCGTTCCCAAAATCCGTTTTTCCGCTTTGCGTAAGCAATCCGTTCCCCAATCCGCTTTACCCGAAAGGAAACCTAAATGAACGAAGAACTTTTCAACCGCTACGACTCCCTCACCTTCGATGATGTCCTCATCGTCCCTGGCTACACTGAAGTGTTACCCAACGAAACGGATGTGAAAGTCCAACTCACGCCGACGCTTCAACTCAACATCCCTATCCTCTCTGCCGCCATGGACACGGTCACCGAAGCGCGGCTGGCGATTGCCCTAGCCCGTGAAGGTGGACTAGGCATCATCCACCGCAACATGCCGCCCGACGCCCAAGCCGCCGAAGTGGAAAAGGTCAAGCGTTCGCAGTCAGGCATGATTGTCGAGCCGATTAGCTTATTGCCCGATGCGCCCCTCAGCCGCGCCGAAGAGATTATGTCCACGTATCACATCAGCGGCGTGCCAATTACAAATGAACACGGCAAACTCGTCGGTATCCTCACCAATCGCGATATCCGCTTTGTTGAAGACTCAGATTACAACCTGCCCGTCAGTCAATTCATGACGGGTGGAGATAAACTCGTCACTGCTAAAGTGGGCATCTCTGCAAAAGAAGCAAAAGATTTACTTCAAAAACATCGCATTGAGAAACTTCCGCTTGTAGATGAAAACGGAATCCTCAAAGGTTTGCTCACTGTCAAGGATATTCAAAAGGCGCGTGATTACCCCAACGCGTCCACCGATTCAAAAGGACGCCTCTTGGTTGGTGCCGCTGTCGGCGTTGGTAAAGACCTCGAAACCCGCGTCGACCTCATGCTCAAAGCAGGCGTGGACGCTGTCACGATTGACACTGCACATGGACATTCCAAAGGCGTGCTGGAAGCTGTGCAACGCATCAAGAGTGCGTGGAAAGACCTGCCCGTTTTTGCGGGCAACGTGGTCACAGCCGAAGGGACAGAAGCGCTCATTAACGCTGGAGCAGACGCAATTAAAGTCGGAGTCGGCGCAGGGTCTATTTGTACCACGCGCGTAATTTCTGGCGCGGGCATGCCGCAAGTCTCCGCAATTTTTGAATGTGCACAAGTCGCAAGAAAACATGGCATCGCTGTCATCGCTGATGGCGGAATCAAGTTCAGCGGCGATATTGTCAAGGCGATTGTTGCTGGTGGCAACGTCGTCATGCTTGGCAGTATGCTCGCGGGTCTTGAAGAAGCGCCTGGCGAAGTGATGATGTATGAGGGGCGGCGCTTCAAGGAATATCGCGGCATGGGCAGTCTCGGCGCGATGAAGGGCTACGGCGTTGATCGCTATGCCTCGGGACAGGGTGGTGGCGGCAAACTTGTGCCTGAGGGCATTGAGGGGCGTGTGCCGTATAAGGGCGCGCTCGGCGAATATGTGTATCAACTTGTCGGCGGTCTGCGTTCGGGCATGGGCTATGCGGGCGCGGCATCGCTTGATGACCTGCGCACCAAAACCCGTCTCACACGCATCACCAACGCGGGCTTGCTTGAAAGTCATCCGCACGATGTTATCATTACGAAAGAAGCGCCAAACTATCAATTGAGTCAGAGATAAATTATCCGTCATTGCGAGGGCGATGCTCTTTCGCCCGAAGCAATCTCCTGCATTGTGTTGGGGATTGCTTCGTCGCAAAGTGCAAGAGCGCTCCTCGCAATGACGGACATGGAAAATAAATGACCTTACACTTGCTCTCTCCACTAGATGGACGCTACGCGGAAACGACTGCCCCTCTTACGGATTTCTTCTCCGAATTTGCTTTTCTGCGCGACAGAGTCCGCGTCGAGCTTAACTTTTTGCTGGCTCTTTCCAAAACAGACTTGGTGCGCCCCTTGAGCGATTCTGAATCCGCCCAAATCGAATCCATCATCACAAACTTCTCCGACGCTGACGCGGAATCGATTCTCGAATATGAACGCAAAACAAGACACGATGTCAAAGCGATTGAGTATTTTATTCAGAGTAAACTGACTCTGGACTCAGCCAGCTTGCTGGCGAAGTCGCAGGAGCAAGCTCCTGCACTCCAGAATTTAATCCCCTGGATTCACTTCGGACTAACATCCGAAGATACCAACAGTATTGGTCAAGCTATCGCATTAAACGAATCAAGAGATAAAGTTATCCTCCCCAATCTCCAATTACTAATTACCAATCTCTCTGAACTTGCCGTCCGTTACAAATCCATCCCCATGCTTGCCCGCACCCACGGACAGTTCGCCGTCCCAACCACGTTGGGGAAAGAATTCGCCGTCTACATAGCCCGCCTCAAAAAGACTCGTGACGATATTGCATCGCATCACTTCGAAGCCAAACTGACGGGTGCCATTGGTAACTTCAATGCCTTGCAAGCCGCCGTTCCCAATATCGATTGGATTTCATTTAGCGAAGAATTCGTTTCCAGTTTTGGTCTCGAGCCTAACTTGCTCACAACTCAAATTCTCCCGTACGATAATTGGGTTCGCTACTTCGACCTCATCCGCTTGACCAATTCCATTCTGATTGACTTCGCGCAAGATATTTGGCGTTACATCAGCGATGGATACCTTCGGCAAGCAGTTGTTGCTGGGGAAGTAGGTTCGTCCACGATGCCGCAAAAGGTCAACCCGATTGACTTTGAAAATGCGGAAGGCAATCTCGGTGTGGCAAATTCACTATTCACTCACTACGCCCAAAAACTGACAGTCTCTCGTTTACAACGCGACCTCTCCGATTCAACTGTCCGACGCACGTTCGGCACGGCGTTGGGTCACAGCCTCATTGCCTGGACCAACTTCCAGCGCGGATTGAAGCGCATTGCTCCTGACGAGGAAAAACTCAAAGCCGAATTAAATGCCCATTGGGAAGTTGTCTCCGAAGGCGCACAGACCATCCTGCGCGCCGCTGGAAAATCAGATGCCTACGAATCGCTCAAAGAACAAACTCGTGGACGAGTCCTCACAGAGTCCGATTACAAGGCTTGGTGCGACTCGATTGATGTGGATGAAGCAACCCGTGAAAAGTTAAAAAGGCTTTCACCTGAAACTTATATTGGATTGGCTATTGAATTGACCGGGCTTGTGGCGATAAGAAAATAGACCGCAAAATAAAAAAATCCCGTACGGGATTTTTTTATTTTGCGGTCCCGACGAGATTCGAACTCGCGATCTCGGCCTTGACAGGGCCGCATGTTAGGCCGCTACACCACGGGACCATCTAACAAGCGGGCGAGAGTTTACCATGTGGATATTGATGTGTCAATATCAATATGCCCAATCATGATAGAGTGCAGGGTCTGTAGGGGTAAGCCCGGAGGGATCATGAACATAAACCCAATCGCCTTCAACTGCCCAATTGAATAGCCAATGTGAGTCACCTACAGATAAATTCACGCATCCGTGAGATTGTGGGTATCCAAAACGAGTACGCCAATAGGCGCCGTGTAATGCGCGTGCTTTATCGAAGTACATTGTCCAAGGTACGTTATCTAGATAATAATAATCTGTTGGATCACTATTACGCATCGTTTCAGTTTCTTTTTTCAAGTAGATCTGAAACAATCCTGGACGCGTATAAAAGGGTTCGAGTCCGCTTGCGATGACCGTGGCAAAGACAAGTTGGGAGTTGTCGTAAACAGCAAGAGTTTGTTCTGCAAGGTCAACATCGATCCAGCGTCTAGTTGTCACGCCTTCGGGTGGAATTGGGTTTGGATGCACAACTGCGACTTTGCGTGCTTCCACCCATTGATTTGGACCTATCATGTTCCAATCTGTCCCTTCTGCTGTTTTGGTATCGTAAATTTGGACAAGGTCAATGAATGGGTTGAGATATTGCCCGGTTTCGGGTGCGTTGTAGCCCGGCGCTTTCATAATAGGGATATATTCAAATGGCCAACCAAATGCGATAGGAGGCGTCGCGCGGAACTCAAGTCCCTGGTATGGAGAAACCTCGGAAACACGCGCTCCTTTGCCGGGGATCCAAGCACCTGATTCCAGCCTGTAATAAACTTTCCGTGCAGTTTCTACCCGATCTACATAGGAGACGTATACAAAGCCTGGAGGAAAGGGTTGTCCGCTTTCTGCGCCGCCAGGTTCACTTAAAACAGGAACATAGTCTTTATCAAGATGGAAGTAATAATATGGAAGCTTTGTCAATTGCGGATCTGGTTTGTAGTTTGGAAACGCGCGTGGAGGAAACGTAAGTCCCAGCTGTGCCATTTCAGTTAGATAGGTTGACGGTCCGGCAGGCAGGCAGTCGTCTGGTGGCGTCGTATACGCACCTGGCGTGCAGACAACAGCTCCGCTTTCAGGTTCTGAATTTTGTGCAGGTACTATAGTTTGCAGGGCTGGTGGGAAAAGCAATCCAAACGATGTGATTAGTGCCAGAATTCTTTTCATAATGTGTATGATGATTTTAGCATGAAGGTAATTACATTTCTGCAAATGGATGGGGTATTTTTAGGGATGTTGGCTTGACACTTTTTGTCCACTAGGGTAAATTTATCCTCAATTCTAAATGT
>JBDTWO010000075.1:0-20530 GCA_040006635.1 Chloroflexota bacterium | reverse complement strand
CGGCTTTAGATGGAGCGGGCAATACGAGTGCCGCTAGCACGAGCACGGATAATCAGGTTACATTCGATTCGGTTGCGCCGACGGTGACGATCAATCAGGCAGTTGCACAGGTGGATCCAACTAATGCTTCACCGATCAACTTTACAGTAGTGTTTAGCGAATCTGTTTCCGGATTTGTTGCAGCAGACGTAACGCTTTCTTCAGGTACGGCGGTAGTAACAGGCGGACCGACAACTTATAATGTAGCAGTAAGTGGCATGGCACAAGGCGTCTTGAGTGCCAGTCTGCCAGCGGGTGCGGCTTCAGATACAACAGGCAATACGAGCGCCGCCAGTACGAGCACGGATAACCAAGTCACATTCGATTCGGTCGTTCCCACCGTAACGATTACGAGCAGTGCCACCAGCCCGACCAACACGTCACCGATTCCGGTCACCATTACTTTTAGCGAAGTAGTCTCTGGCTTTGTGGTAGGTGACATCACAGTCGGCAACGGCGCGGCAGGCAACTTCAATACGACGGATAACATCACCTTTACATCTGACATTACCCCAACAGCCAATGGTGTGGTCACAGTTGATGCGGCAGCGAGTGTTGCACAAGATGGTAGTGGCAACAATAATACAGCTGCAACCCAATTTTCCATCACTTACGATAACGCTGTTCCTACTGTAGCGATTACCAGTATTGTCACCAGCCCAACCAACACGTCGCCGATCCCGGTCACC
Organism: Chloroflexota bacterium; assembly: GCA_040006635.1. Classification (GTDB taxonomy): domain Bacteria; phylum Chloroflexota; class Anaerolineae; order Anaerolineales; family Villigracilaceae; genus Defluviilinea. Next base: position 19,802 of record JBDTWO010000075.1, on the reverse strand, counting down.
ATTACTTTCAGTGAGGCGGTTTCTGGCTTTGTGGTGGGCGACATCACAGTCGGCAACGGCATGGCTGGCAACTTTAATACAACGGATAACATCACCTATACGGCTGACATTACCCCGACAGCCAATGGTGTGGTCACAGTTGATGTGGCAGCGAGTGTTGCACAAGACGGTAGTGGTAACAATAATACAGCTGCGACCCAATTTTCCATCATTTACGATAACGCTGTTCCCACCGTAGCGATTACGAGCAGTGCCACTAACCCGACCAACACGTCACCGATTCCGGTCACCATTACTTTTAGCGAAGTAGTCTCTGGCTTTGTGGTAGGTGACATCACAGTCGGCAACGGCGCGGCAGGCAACTTCAATACGACGGATAACATCACCTTTACATCTGACATTACCCCAACAGCCAATGGTGTGGTCACAGTTGATGTGGTAGCGAGTGTTGCTCAGGATAGTGCGGGCAACAATAATACAGCTGCAACCCAATTTCCCATCACCTATGATAATACTATCCCCTCAGTAGCGATTACCAGCAGTGCCACCGGCCCAACCAACACGTCGCCGATTCCGGTCACCATTACTTTCAGTGAGGCGGTTTCTGGCTTTGTGGTGGGTGACATCACAGTCGGCAACGGCACGGCCGGCAACTTCAATACGACGGATAACATCACCTATACGGCTGAAATTACCCCAACAGCCAGTGGTTCGGTCACAGTTGATGTGGCAGCGAGTGTTGCACAAGATGGTAGTGGCAATAATAATACAGCTGCAACTCAATTTTCCATTATGTACGACTCGGTTAATCCCACTGTCGCATCTACTGACCTGACAGCAAGTTATACAGGGACGGGACCAGGAAGCTTTGTAGCTACCTTCAGCAAGGCTGTGGATGATCCAGCTGGCAATATCGGCACAAATGATGTCACTAACCCCGCGAATTACCTTTTGGTCAGCAAGGGTGCCAATGGTATAGCCAATACAGCGTCTTGTGCTGGCGGTGTCGTGACAGATGATACCCAAGTGACTGTGACCAGTGTTAGCTACAATACTGTTACCTTTAAGGCGACAGTGACGTTAGCCAGCGCCTTGCCTGTCGGTTCCTATCGCCTGTTTATTTGCGGTACAACTTCCATTGTAGATTTGGCGGGCAATCACTTAAATGGTGGCTCGGATTATACGTTTGATTTTGTGGTGCAAGCCGCCACGCAACAGGGAGGTGGCGGAAATAGCAATAGCAGTAGGGGAAGTAGTCAACAGAATACTTTGCTGCCTGCCACTGGTTTCCCGCAAAATAAAGTAACGATATTACCCTTTCAACCTGCGGACAAGGCATACACTTCCACCGACCTTTGGCTGGAGATTCCCAACATCGGAGTAAAGATGTCTATTGTTGGTGTGACATCCACAAAGGGAGGTTGGGATGTCACCTGGTTGGATAAAAAAGCTGGCTGGCTCAATGGCTCAGCCTTCCCAAGTTGGAGCGGGAACTCTGTTCTGACAGGTCATGTCTGGGATGCGCTCAACCAACCCGGTCCGTTTGCCAAACTGAAGAGTCTGAAATACGGCGACCAGGTTAAGATCCATGTACTTGGTACGGTCTATACGTATGAGATCACAGAAAGTGAGTTGATCTCAAATACTGATGCGAAGACCGTATTCAAACATGAGGACAAATCTGTGATCACCTTGATTACATGTGAAAACTACAAGGAGGATTCTAATACCTATGCCTATCGGCGCATGGTGCGCGCCATGCTTGTGAGTGTCGCTAAAGAAAAGTAAACCAAGTAACGATCAATAAAACAAATCCGCCACAGAAAGTGACGGATTTGTTTTATATAAGCGAGGCTTACACAGGCTCAATCTATCAACTGCAGTTTATTAGCTTGAAACCCGATTCTTGATCGTCAAGTTGCCGACTTGAATCACGACCACATCATCAGGCTGTAAAGTGAATTCGTCTGGTACAAGACACGTACCCGTCATCAAAAAAACGCCCTGCGGAAAATCCAATTCGCGCGTGAGAAACTCGACCAATTTAGGTAATGTCCGTTTCATGGTAGATGTGTTCGCTTCCCCGTTGAAGATCGTTTCGTTTGCCCGCTGAATTTGTAATCGGATCGGAATATCCTTGATCTTCTCGGGCTCGCATAACAAAATGCCGTGTCCCAACGCGCATGAGCCGTTATAGATCTTCGCCTGTGGCAGATACAATGGGTTCTCGCCTTCAATGTCACGTGACGAAACATCATTCCCCGCGCAATATCCCACGATCTCGTTATAGCTATTCACCACGAGCACCAACTCGGGCTCAGGCACATTCCATTGGCTGTCTTTGCGGATTCGTATCGGTGCGCCATTCCCCGAAACGCGCCAGCCGATTGACTTCGAAAAAATCTCAGGACGTTCCGCTTCGTAGACTTTCTGATACATATCCGCCACGCTGGATTCGGCTTTGCGCGCATCGCGGCTTCGCAAATAGGTGACGCCGGCCGCCCACACTTCCTGATATGGATCGATAGGCGCTTCATCCTCACCGATGGCTGGTTCAACATTCGATAAAGTTTTCAGCGTCTGAAACATTTTCTCGCGCGGCATCTCAAGCAATGTGCTCAAGTTCAAATTTGTTGGCAGGGAGTGACCGTCCAATGCCCAGCGTGATTCGTTTGTTGTCTTGTGTTTTGTGAGTAACATGTTGATCTCCTAATTTTTATCTCTGGAGTCGGGCAGCTTGCTGTCCGATTTGTCAATCACTGAGCTGATCGACTCCAGAATTAAATCCACATCATACACACAGCCACCCCAGGTGCCGCCGCTGATGTCTTGCAGAGCAGCCCACAGGCGCGTATCCTCTGGTAGATCTGGATTCGGCTTCAAGTGCGGATGAGGCGGGCGGGAATCTAAATCCACGTTGAGCACATCAATACTCCCTGAAAGATTGACTCGGTCAACGATGATCTGGATCGTATCGCCATCGCGCAACTTCCCCAGCGGCCCGCCTGCCAAAGCTTCTGGTCCTATATGCCCGATGCATGCGCCTGTGCTTACGCCGCTGAAACGGGCATCAGTGATGAGCGCAATTGTTTTGCCATGGGGCAGATATTTCAATGCAGATGTGAGTTGATAAGTTTCCTCCATGCCCGTACCCATGGGACCGCAACCAATGAGCGCAATAATATCGCCCGCCTTGATAGGGTTTTCGCTCAAGCCTTTGACCGCGGCAATCGCGGCGCGTTCACTGGTGAATACGCGGGCGGGTCCCGTTTTGCGATATACGCCATCGGCATCGACAACGCTGGGGTCAATGGCGGTGCTTTTGATGACCGCTCCCTGCGGCGCGAGATTGCCCGTGAGAAAAGTGATCGTGCTGGTGAGTCCATGCTCGCGTGCTTTGGTTGGATTCATAATCACATCATCAGGATTAACACTATCCAATTCATAAAGTCGCTCGCGGAGTTTTGCGCGGCGTTCGCTGTACTGCCATTCGTCGAGCGCTTCGCCCAATGTATTTCCGTTTACGGTGTGGGCATTCAATTTCAACAACCCCAACTCACGCAAATGCAACATCACTTCGGGCACGCCACCTGCGAGGAAGACTTGCACTGTGCCATAGCCTGTCGGTCCGTTTGGCATTACATCCACAAGGCGTGGAGTTGCGCGATTGATGCGTGACCAATCATCCACGGTTGGGCGCGGAAGTTTCGCGGCCTGTGCGATGGCGGGGATGTGTAACAACAAATTTGTGCTTCCGCCAAACGCGGCGTGTGTGACCATGGCGTTGTGGATCGAGTCTTCAGTAAGAATATCGCTGGTTGTTATCTTTTGCGATTCCATTTCTATTAATGCTCGTGCGGATCGTTTCGCCATATCCAGCCAAATCGCTTGACCTGATGGCGCGAGTGCTGAATGTGTGACAGCGAGTCCCAACGCCTCCGCCACGACCTGACTGGTTGCTGCGGTTCCAAGAAATTGACAGCCGCCTCCAGGTGACGCGCAGGCTCGGCATCCCAAGTCGGAGGCTTCTTCGAGTGTGATGAGTCCATGTGCGAAGCGCGCGCCGATGGATTGAATCTTCCCCGCATCTTCACCTTGCTCTGGAAGCAAGGTTACACCACCAGGGACGATGATGCACGGCAATGATTTTTGCGCGGCAAGTGCCATCAGCATGGCTGGCAGTCCTTTATCGCAAGTAGCGATTCCAAGCACACCTTTGCGAGTTGGCAATGAGCGGATGAGTCTTCGCAGTACAGTCGCCGCGTCATTGCGATAGGCGAGGCTGTCCATCATACCGGTTGTGCCTTGCGTGCGCCCGTCACAAGGATCGCTGACGAAGCCTGCAAACGGAATCTTATTGTGTGCTTTGAATTCTTTCGCGGCGGCTTGAGCGAGCAGACCCACTTCGTAATGACCAGTGTGATAGCCGAGTGCGATGGGGGAGCCATCTTCTGCGCGGATGCCGCCTTGTGTACTAAGGATGAGATATTCGTCTTTGCCTAAATCAGAAGGACTCCAGCCCATTGCCGCATCTTGCGTCCAACCGAAGACATCTCCGCTTGGGGCGTTGGTTAAAAAATCGGGTTGTAGTGGCAGGCGTCCCGTAGGTCCAGAGGCGTGAGTCTTTACGTCAAAGATTGAATTAGGTAAATCCATGAGTTTGTCTATTCTCCAAGCGGGTAATCTTAAATTAAGTTGACTTTTCTAAAAAGATGTGCAATAATAGCGGTATCGTTACCGGTAACGATACCGCTATTCTATCATTTTTTGACTAGGAATTGGTATGCCGAAGAAAAAACGAACGGTGACAATTCAGGATGTTGCTAAAACCGCGGGGGTTTCGGTTTCTACTGTCTCGCGCGTTCTCAATGGGAGGGTGGATGTTGCCGGTGAGACGCAAGACCGTATTCTTTCTGTAATTGAGGATCTGGGCTATACAACGAACTTGGCGGCGCGCAGTATGCGGAGCCGTAAGAAGAACCTGGTTGGGTTGATCATGCCGGATATTGCATATCCGTTTGCGATCGAGGTGATGAAGGGGGTAAACCGTGCCATTGCTGAGTCTGAATTTGATCTGTTGGTTTACACAACTGGTGATGTGCGCAAAAGTGGACGTGCCTCTCACGAACAAAAGTATGTGTCTTTGCTTACAAATTCCATCTCGGATGGTGTGATTATTGTGGCTCCTGTGGCGGGGGAATTCAGTATGGATGCTCCCATCGTTTCGATCGATCCGCTGGCAAGCAATCCGAATTATCCATCCGTGCATGCAACCAACTATCAAGGTTCAATGGAAGCCATGGAGTATCTGCTCGGGTTGGGACATAAACGCATTGGGTATATCAGCGGTCGCGCAGAGCTGGAAAGTTCAAACCGCCGTTTGCTGGGCTACCGAGCCTCGCTTGAAAAAGCAGGGATTCCCATCGATGAGAAATTGATCGCCTCCGGTGATTACACTACAGAGACCGGTGTTAGTGGTACGCGGGAATTGCTTGCGTTGGAAAATCCACCAACTGCAATATTTGCCTCTAACGATCAGATGGCAATTGGTGTATTTCAAGTTGCCGAAGAGTTGGGAATAAGGATTCCAGATGATCTTTCTGTGATTGGTTTCGACAATATCACCGAATCCAAATATATGGGATTGACTACTGTGGATCAGTTTATTTCTGAAATGGGCTACGTGGCAACGCAAATGCTCATAAAGATAATTAATGGTATCCCGCTTGACGAACAGACGTATCGGATGCAAACCCGGCTAATGGTCCGGAATTCTTGTCGTGAATATATGGACTCTGGTTAAGCCGTATTGCTTAGTTCGGTTTTGCAATTACTTTTGAAACTTGTCTTGAAAATAGAAAGGAGGTGAGAGCGTACTTGTTTGAAAGAAATTGCAGGTCTTCTCCTCGACCTTGGACAGCTGAAGGAAGACCTGCGTATTCGTGTGGAGGTTCTCTCCGCACGTTGCTAGTATAACCTGTTAAAAATTCAAAAGGAGAAGAATATGTCTCGCAAAATTTATACGATTTTGAGTCTCTTGCTTGTGGCTGCGTTCGCGCTTTCGGCGTGCGGTGCCAAAGCGACCCAGGCACCTGCGCAGCCAGCCGCTACGGAAGCGCCTGCTCAACCGGCTGCTACAGAAGCACCCGCCCAACCAGCTGCTACAGAAGCCATGAAGCCAGTTACTATTACCTGGTGGCACATCAGTACTCAAGATGACCAAAAAGCATTTCTGCAAAGCAAGGCTGATGAGTATATGAGCATGCACCCGAATGTCACCATTGAGATTACGGTTCTTGAAAATGAAGCTTTCAAGTCCAAGTTGGCAACTGTCATGCAGTCTGGTGAACCCCCTGATATTTTCCACAGCTGGGGCGGCGGTGTATTGAATGAATACGCTAAGGCTGGTCTGCTCAGGAATGTAAACCCTGAATTGGATGCTGATGGCGGCGCATGGCGTAATACATTTGGGGCTGGTGCTTTGGGCGTATATGCGTATCAAGGTACGAACTATGGTGTGCCGAATGATATGGGTGCGGTTGGATTCTGGTACAACAAAGAACTTTTTGCAAAAGCCGGTATTGAAAACACTCCCACCACCTGGACAGAACTACTTGACGCTGTGAAAAAACTAAAAGCCGCAAATATTACCCCCATCGCAATTGGTGAAGGTGATAAGTGGCCCGGTCATTTTTGGTGGGGTTATCTATCCACCCGTATCTGCGGAGGAGCTGTGTTTGGAGCCGCGACCTCTGGCACCGGTTCTTTTACAGAGCCATGCTTTGTTGAAGCAGGGGCGAAACTTCAGGAATTAAATGCCCTTACGCCTTTCCAGGACGGATTCCTTTCAGCGGTTTATAACGATGAAGGAGCGGCTATGGGTAATGGTAAAGCTGCCATGGAGCTAATGGGGCAGTGGGCACCAGTTGTTGAGAAAGACAACAGTGAGGACAAAAATGGAATCGGTGATAAGCTGGCTTGGTTCCCCTTCCCCATGGTTGAGGGTGGTGCAGGCGGTCCCGCAGATGCTTATGGCGGCGGCGGTGGTTTTGCGCTCGGCAAGAATGCCCCGGATGAGGCAGTTGATTTTGTCAAATTCTTGAGCAGTGTAGATTCGCAGATCGCAATGGCCAAACTTGGAATGGTTCTGCCGGTTGTGAAAGGTGCGGAAGCTGGTTTGACTGATCCCTTCCTTCTTACCGTCCAAAAGGCGGCGGCGGCGGCTCCGTTCTTCCAACTTTATCTTGATCAGGCATTGCCCCCGGCGGTAGGTTCCGTTGTAAACGATAATGTTCAGGGTATCTTAGCTGGTACAGTGACACCCGAGCAGGCAGCCCAGGCAATCAATGACTCTGCAGTTCAAGAAATGAAGTAACTGCTAATTCTTAAGTTAAGTGCGCGGGGATCGAAATCCGATCCCCGCGCATTGACCTGCTTTATGGCTAAAGGAGTTTCCCCGCTATGCAATCACTGCCTGCCATTCCTGATGTTTTGAAATTAAAACGAGGCACCGGTTCTCCTAGAAGATTTCAGGATAACCTCACCATCGTGCTTTTCCTGTTACCGGCTGTTCTTATTTTCTTTGTGTTTGTGGTGTATCCCATTTTTCAGTCAATGTATTACAGCCTTTTTAATTGGAAGGGACTTGGTCCTGCAGTGGATTTTGTGGGTTTGGAAAATTTTAAAAAAATACTGACCGATAAGCCTTTTCTAACCGCAGTGCGCAATGGGTTATCCCTCATCGGCTTTGCTCTTATTCTGCAACTGCCATTATCTCTGCTGTTGGCTGTATTGGTCGGGCGCAAACTCCCTGGCCGTGTTTTTTTCCGAACTATCTTTTTCATGCCTTATGTTTTTTCCGAAGTAATCTCGGCACTGGTTTGGCTTTTTCTCTATAACCCGGACCCTGAACGCGGTTTTTTAAATGCGATATTAGTTCTTTTTCCAGGCGGGCATGCTCAGCTTTGGCTGGCGGATACGAAGCTTGTCGTACCGGCAATATTCATAGCTCTCACATGGAAATATTTTGGCTTTCACATGTTACTCTTTATGACTGGCTTACAGAACATTCCAGAAGAGATCGAGGAAGCCGGACGTATTGACGGCGCAAATTCGTTCCAAAACTTCTTTTATATTACTCTGCCCCTGCTCAGTGGAACCATTCGTACGGCGGTGTATTTGTCCATCCTGGGTTCGATTCAGCAATTCATTATGGTTTGGATTATGACAAAGGGCGGACCGGTTAATGCCAGCGAGACCCTTGCGACATATATGTATCGTTTTGGTTTTATACGTTTCCAATTGGGTTATGGTTCGGCAGTGGCAATTTATATGTTTGTGATCTGCCTGATATTTTCCTTGATCTACCAGGGTTTGACACGTCAGCCCGATCATTTGAGCGGCTTATAGAAAGGATGTAATGTATGAATCGAGAATCTGTTAGTCGCCCACGTTGGAATTTTCGTAAGATCGCTCCAAGATTAGTGCAATATCTTGTTCTTGGCATTGTCACAATTATGGTTTTAGTGCCGATCATGATTCTGGTATTTGGCGCATTGAAAACACGCGGTCAATATATATCGCATCCGTACAGCATTCCCTTGCCTCCGCGTTGGGACAATATGACCAAGATTCTGGCTCAGCCTGCATTTTGGCGGATGTTGCGTAATAGCTTGTTTGTAATGTTGGCCTCAACTATTGGAGTGGTTTTTGTTTGCAGTCTGGCTGCCTTTGTATTTTCACGCATGGAATTTCGCGCCAAGGGCGTTGTTTTTAATTTTTTCACTTTGGGACTGATGTTTCCCATTAATATAGCCATATTACCCGTCTATTTGGTATTACGCCAATTACATCTGGTGGATACTTTGTGGGGGGTTATCATTATACAAATCGCATTTCAATTATCAGGTAATATTTTTATTCTGCGTGGATTTTTTACGGCAATCCCGATGGAATTGCAGGATGCCGCCTATATTGATGGATGCACCGCTTTTGGCTTCTTCTGGCGGATCCTTCTGCCACTAGCACGGCCCGCCCTGTCTGCTGTTGCCGCGCTCACCATGATCGTGAGTTGGAATGACTTCCTCGTTCCGCTCGTGGTCTTGAATAAAGACAAGTTGTGGACGCTACCGCTTGGTACGATGCAGTTTCAAGGGCAATATGGCTCAGACCTCGCTTTGATCTCGGCGTTTATTACCTTGTCTGCAATTCCCACCATCATTTTCTACCTCTTTGCTGAACGCCAAATCGTGGCAGGTCTCACAGCGGGCGCTGTCAAAGGATAATTCTGAATGCCACAAATTTTACATAATCCAATCCTATCAGGCTGTTACCCTGATCCATCCATCTGCCGAGTGGGCGAAGACTATTATCTGGTCACTTCCACATTTGAATATTTTCCCGGACTCCCGATCTTTCATAGCCGCGATCTGATCAATTGGCGGCAGATCGGACATGTCCTTGACCGCGCCTCACAACTTGATCTCGACGGGATTCGCCCATCTGGTGGTTTATACGCCCCGACGATCCGTCATTACGACGGTACGTTCTATGTGATCAACACGCTTGTGGATGGAAAGACGGGGAGTGGAAATTTCATCGTAACAGCGACCCAGCCCCAGGGTCCATGGAGCGAACCGTACTGGCTCGATGCGGACGGTATCGACCCATCTCTTTTCTTCGATGATGATGGAAAATGTTGGTACGTCGGCACTCGTCTGAATGAAGAGGGGTATTACACCGGGCATACGGAAATCTTTCTTCAGGAACTCGATCTTGAAAAAATGAAGCTGGTCGGTAATGATACGGTTCTGTGGGACGGTGCCGTCAAAGGTGTGGTTTGGGCGGAGTCGCCGCACATCTATAAAGCCAATGGATATTACTACCTGATGATTGCCGAAGCAGGCACGGCGCATCATCATGCCATCACCATCGCCCGCAGTAAAAATATTGCGGGACCGTATGAGGGGAATAAGGGCAACCCGATTTTGACTCATCGCCATCTCGGACTCGATTATCCAATCGTTGGCACAGGTCATGCAGATCTGGTCGAAACCCAAAATGGAGAGTTATGGCTGGTCTTGCTTGCCATGCGACCCTACGGGGGCTATTTCTACAATCTCGGACGCGAGACCTTTCTTGTGCCCACACGCTGGGAAGATGACTGGCTTATCGTCAGCCCTGGAACGGGACGTGTGGAGTTTGAATACCCTGCGCCTAATTTGCCCGAACATATTTGGAATGAGGCGATTCCAGCGAAGGATGATTTCAACGACACAGCACTTGCTTATCACTGGAACTTCCTGCGTACTCCGCGCGAAGAGTTTTATTCGCTTAGCGAACGCCCTGGCTTTTTGCATTTGAAAGTGCGCCCGCAAAAACTTTCCGAGCAGAGTAACGCTAGTTTTGTGGGGCGCAGGCAGCAACATATGGATTTCACAGCGCAAACCGCATTTGAGTTTGCACCTGGTCTGAACGAACAAGCCGGACTTGCACTCGTCCAAAGCACGGACTTCCACTATCTCTTTGTGGTTACTCTTGAAAGCGAGCCTGTGCTACGCCTCATCAAGCGGGCGCATGGGAAAGAAGAAACACTTGCCGAGCAGCCTGTGTCTACTGGTCAATATAATCTCAAGGTGACAGCACACGGACAGGACTACAACTTTTATTTTTCGAACAACGGTCAATGGCAGACCCTCGCTGAAAATGTAGATGGACGCATTCTCAGCACACCTGTTGCTGGCGGTTTTGTCGGCGCATGGATTGGGATGTATGCCAGTAGTAATGGTCAACCCAGCAAAAATCATGCCGACTTTGATTGGTTTGAATATATGAATCTGGATGGGAATTAATTGTTTGAGATTGCGACCTTTTCGATGCTTTGATATTTCTTGATTACCCTGCTTTTACTTTCGTTGGTTCTCTGCATGGCGAAACGTGAATACTCGAGAAAACTGATCAAAGTTATTTCTTGTGTAAAGGCGGAACATTTTTTCAAAGGAGCACTTCATGAGTGTGACAGACACATCGGAGAAACTTTTATACCTTGATACATCCCTTCCGTTTGCCGAACGTGTAAAGGATTTGGTGGGGCGTATGACCCTGGATGAAAAAGTGGGATTGATGAATCATCCAGCGCATGGCATTCCGCGCCTGAACATCCCCGCCTATAACTATTGGAATGAGGCCCTGCACGGCGTGGCGCGCAACGGACGTGCCACCGTCTTCCCTCAAGCAATTGCGATGGCTGCAACCTGGGATAGGGAATTGATTCACAAAATAGCGACTGCCATCAGCGATGAAGGACGCGCCAAATATCATGCCGCTCTCAAACGCAACGGTTATACCCTTCTGTATCAGGGTTTGACGTTTTGGTCGCCGAACGTGAATATCTTCCGTGATCCGCGCTGGGGGCGTGGGCAGGAAACGTGGGGTGAAGACCCGTTCTTTACCGGCGAGATGGCATCCCAGTTTGTGAAAGGTTTGCAGGGCGATCACCCCAAATATCTCAAAGCGGCGGCGTGTGCCAAACATTTTGCAGTCCATTCGGGACCTGAAAAAGACCGCCATACTTTCAACGCCATGGTAACCAAACGTGAGTTGTACGATACATATTTACCCGCCTTCAAAAAATTGGTGGTAGATGCAAAGGTCGAGTCGGTGATGGGCGCCTACAACCGCACGCTCGACGAAGTCTGTTGCGCCAGCCAACTTTTGCTCGACGACATCCTGCGCGGCGAGTGGGGCTTTGACGGGCATGTGGTCTCAGATTGTATGGCGCTGTCAGATTTTCATCTCAACCACAAAGTCACGAAAGACGCGGCTGAATCAGCGGCGTTAGCTTTGCAACACGGCTGCGATCTCGGCTGCGATCATGTCTTCAATGAAATCCCCGAAGCCATCGCGCGCGGACTCATCACCGAATCTGAAGTAGACCGCGCCCTCGCGCGCACACTCGGCACACGTTTTAAACTCGGTATGTTCGATCCCGATGAAGAGGTTCCCTACGCATCCATTTCCACTGATGTAGTGGCTTGTGATGCACATCGGCAGCTTGCCTATCGTGCGGCGACCGAAGCGGTTGTTCTGCTCAAGAACAAAAATAACATCCTGCCGATCAAACCTTCTGCCAAAAAGATTTTTGTTAGCGGTCCCACTGCTACCAGCATGGAAGTTTTGCTCGGTAACTATTACGGCTTCAACGACAAGATGATCACCTTGCTTGAAGGTATTACGGGGCGCATCCCTGAAGGCATGGGATTGGAGTACACCTCCGGCACCACATTGAAACATCCGCGTGAGATCAAACAATCATGGGCACCGGGCATGGCACAAGCTGCCGATTTTGCGATTGTCTGTGCGGGTATCAATTCCTTTCTTGAAGGTGAAGAGGGTGAGTCGCTGCTCTCTGAACAGAATGGTGACCGCGAAAGCATTTCACTGCCGCAGACTCAAATTGATTACATCAAGGAACTTGCGATTCACGGCGCGCGCATTATTCTCGTCCTCACCGGCGGCAGTCCCATTGCGCTCGGTGAAGTTGAAGACATGGTCGAAGCGATTCTCTTCGTTTGGTATCCAGGCATGGAGGGCGGTCGCGCTGTTGCCGATGTGCTTTTCGGCGATGTCTCGCCCTCGGGCAAACTCCCGATTACATTTCCAAAGTCCCTCGATCAACTTCCTCCATTCGACGATTACAGTATGAACAACCGCACGTATCGCTATATGACTCAAGAGCCGCTCTATCCCTTCGGCTTTGGTCTGAGCTACAGCAAGTTTGATTATTCGGAATTACAACTCGATAAGCCGACTCTTGCCCTCGGAGGTTCTCTCAACGTGAGCTTTACCTTGCTCAATAGTGGCGGCTCGGACTCAGCCGAAGTTGCCCAGTGTTACCTGAGCGACCTCCACGCCTCGACCATTATCCCGCTCCATCATCTCATTGGCTTCGAGCGGGTTATGCTCAAAGCAGGTGAAAGCAAAACGTTGAAATTCACCATTACTCCAGAGATGATGTCGTTCTATAATGAAGACGGCAAGCTGACTCTCGAGCCCGGCGAATTCCGACTCGAAGTCGGCGGGTGTTCACCATCTAAACGAGGTCAAGACCTCGGTGCGCCGAAACCCGTTAGTGCGTTGTTTGAAATCAAGTAACGCGACATTCATGTCACTCGTGCTTAATAATAACTTTGCGACATAAATGTCGCATTACGAAACAAGGAGAATCCCATGTCAGATTACACCCCCAAACCTGAAAACAAATTCACTTTCGGCTTATGGACCGTCGGCAACATCGGACGTGATCCATTCGGAGGTCCGGTACGCGAAGGCAAATCGCCTGCTGAATTGGTTCGTTTGCTCGGAGAAGTTGGCGCGTATGGCGTCAACTTCCACGATAACGATCTGATTCCCATCGATGCAACACCTGCCGAACGTGACGCCATCCTCAAAGACTTCAAGCAAGCGCTTGCTGATACAGGCATCGTTGTCCCGATGGCGACAACTAATTTGTTCAGCGAAGCGATCTTCAAGGATGGCGCATTCACCTCGAACGATTCAAAAGTCCGTGCGTATGCTTTGCAGAAGACGATGAACGCCATTGACCTGGGTGTTGAGCTTGGCGCGAAGATCTATGTGTTCTGGGGCGGGCGTGAAGGCACGGAGTCAGATGCCACCAAAGATCCGATCGCAGCTATCAAACGTTCGCGTGAGGCGATGAACTTCCTGTGCGAATATGCTCTGGATAAAAAATATGATCTGAAATTTGCGCTCGAAGCCAAACCCAACGAACCACGCGGCGATATTTACAACTCCACGACCGGTCACATGCTGGCGTTCATCAGCACGCTCGATCATCCTGAGATGGTGGGTGTGAATCCTGAGGTGGCACACGAAAGTATGGCAGGACTGAACTTTGTCCACGGTGTGGCGCAAGCCTTAGAATCTGGCAAGTTGTTTCACATTGACCTTAACGACCAAGCCTTTGGTCGCTACGACCAGGACTTCCGTTTTGGGGCGGTGAATCTCAAGAGTGCGTTCTTCCTCGTGAAACTGCTCGAGGATAACAAATACGATTCCAGTCGTCACTTCGATGCGCATGCCTATCGCACCGAAGATTACGAGGGCGTCAAAGACTTCGCCCGCGGTTGTATGCTGACTTATTTGATCCTGAAAGAAAAAGCTGCCCAATGGAATGCGGATAAGGAGATTCAATCTCTGGTTGCAGAAATTAATGCCGATGATGGTTCGATGAATCAATACTTCGGAAAATATTCTTCCGATAAAGCAAATGCACTTAAGGGTCAAACCTTTGATCGTTCTGCGATTGCCGGACGCGGTTTGAAATACGAGCGCCTCGACCAGTTAACGGTTGAATTGTTATTGGGTGTAAGATAGATTTTAGTAGGGGCGAAGCAATGCTTCGCCCCTACCTATTGGAGAAATCATGTATTTTCTTGGCATTGATACATCCACCACCTCAAGCAAGGCATTGTTGATTGATGAGCTGGGCAATGTAGTCGTAGTTGCGTCATCGCCGCATACGTTGCAGACGCCGAAGCCACTGTGGTCGGAGCAGGATCCGCGCGAGTGGTGGGAGGCGGTGTCAGCGAGTATCAAGTCCGTTTTGGAGAAGACAGGCATCAGCGGGGAAAGAATCAGAGCCGTCGGTTTGACAGGTCAAATGCATGGGTTAGTCCTGCTTGATGAAGCGGGGAATGTGTTGCGTCCAGCCATCCTGTGGAATGACCAGCGGACGCAGAGTCAGTGTGATGAGATCCATCAGATCATTGGAAAAGAAAGATTTATTCGCATCACAGGCAATGTTGCTCTGACTGGTTTCACTGCGCCGAAAATTTTGTGGGTCAAAGAAAATGAACCTGAAGTTTTTGCAAAAGCAAAACATGTTTTGTTGCCGAAGGATTATGTACGCTTAAAGTTGACGGGCGAGTATGCGATGGATAAAGCCGATGGCGCGGGCACGGTGTTGTTCGATCTGAAGGCGCGCGATTGGTCGGATGAAGTTTTATCGGCGCTCGATATTCCGCGCGCGTGGATGCCGAAAACTTTTGAAGGCACTGAGTTCACTGGATATATAACTGACGAAGCCGCGCGTCTTACCGGTTTGAAAGTGGGTACGCCGGTTGCGGCGGGTGGCGGCGATCAGGCGGCTGGCGCAGTGGGCATGGGTGTGGTTGAACCGGGCATCGTTGGTCTCACCGTTGGCACGAGCGGCGTGGTGTTTGCAACCACGCCTTCAGCGCTGATCGAACCTGATGGAAGATTACACGCGTTCTGTCATGCTGTGCCGGGCATGTGGCACTTCATGGGTGTGATGCTTTCGGCGGCGGGCAGTTTGCAGTGGTATCGCGACACGCTCGCGCCGGATATGAGTTTTGATGATCTGTTGAAAGAAGCGGAGTCAATTCCCGCTGGCAGCGAGGGACTACAGTTCCTGCCGTATCTCTCCGGCGAACGCACGCCTCATCCCGACCCGTTAGCGCGCGGCGCTTTCATCGGCTTGACTCTCCGCCACAGCCGCGCCCACATGACGCGTGCCGTGTTGGAAGGCGTGGCATTCGGGTTGAAAGATTCTTTCACGTTGATTCAAAATGCGGGGCTCGGAACGATTACGCAAGTCCGTGCTTCGGGCGGTGGGACAAAGGGCGCGTTGTGGCGTCAGATCATGGCTTCGGTGTTGAATGCAGAATTGGTAACGGTCAATACGACCGAAGGCGGCGCATACGGTGCGGCGTTGCTTGCAGGTGTTGGGGCAGGGGCGTGGACAGATGTTGCTTCAGCGTGCAAGGCATGTGTGAAGATCACGGGGAGTACACTGCCTGATTTGGCAGATGTGGATGTGTATCGAAAATCATATGCTGTCTATCAAGAGTTGTATCCGGCTTTGAAATCGAGTTTTGCGAAGATGTGATCAGATTGTTGTGTCTGAAATTTGAATACAAATATGACTCGCCCCGAAATTAATTGTTCGCGGGCGAGTTTGTTTTAAGAAAAATAGGACGCAGACACTTGCACCGAACGCAAGTGCGGTGTAAACGCAGAGAACGCTGATCCTTCTTTTTATCAGCGTTCTCTGCGTCCGAATTAAATTTGATGTGGGGTCAGGCTCTATGCTTATCCGCCCGTCGCTTTGGCTGTCGCCGCGGAGCGGGTGTGGACATCCAATTTTTCGAAGACCGCTTTCAGGTGGCGTTTGACGGTGTTGGTGGTGATGAAAAGTTTTTCGGCGATCTCTTTGTTGGTTAATCCCTGCGCCAATAGGTCCAATACTTCGCGTTCGCGGTCGGTGAGGGCGTTCAATTCACTAAAGGATTGGTGGTTCTGGCGGGTCTCTTCAACGACGCGGCGGAAGGCGGCGCGGTCGAAGGTCAGTTTTTCGATGTAGGCTGAGATCGCATATTCGGCATAGACCTTTTGGATCTCTTCCGGTTCAGATGTGCCGCTGACGACAATGGTGGGAATGTTGTTGGCTTTCGCGGCGGTCAGCAGGCGGTAGCCATCCACGTTGGCGTCACTTGAATCTTGTTCCCAATTTACAGCTGTCCCTTGCAGGGACAGGTCAATGACTGCCAGCGCAAATTTATCTTTGCGCAGATAGCCGAAGGCATCGCCAAAACTTGCACACGTGCGCACTTGGAAACCAGCATCGCTTAAGAGTTCTTCCAAAATACTGCGCCATCCGGCATCGTCCTCAACGATCAGGGCTTTTTCGCTGAGTGGTCTCACCTGGGCGGGCTGACCTTTCCCAGATGGGGCAGACGCTGTTGAAACAGAAGCAGTGACCGGTGTCGTTAGATTCGGCGGGCTGACAAGGATCCGATAGACGATGTCGCGGAATTGACTACGGTGAAAACTTTCCTTACGCAGGAAGGTGAACGCACCGTAATCCGTGAGTGCGGTGACAGCGAGTTCAACGGTCGCAAATCCAGTTAATAGAATCGCGCGGCAGTTCGGGTCGAGCTTGCGGACGGCATCCAGTACGCGCAAGCCGTCGATGTTGTTGTGATCGTTCGGCGAAAGGGAAAGGTCAACGACCGCTACGCGATGTGGCTGTGATTTAAGCGCGAGCGTTGCCTGCTCAAGATTTTCGGCGATATCCACTTCCAAACCGCAATCGATGAGAATCTCGCTGAGGATCTGGCGCCACGAATGATCATCCTCGATGACCAGTGCGCGCAATACTTGTGCCATCATGTATGCTCCACAGAGGGCAGACGCAAGCGAAAGGTTGTGCCATGCTCGCCGTCGCTCTCAACAATGACCGAGCCGCCGAGGCGCGTCATCAATGTTTTTACCCACCACAGACCAAACCCAAGTTTGCCGGGTTGCGCGCCGGTGCGCGCATCTATGCGCGAAAAATTCAATTCGAAAATTTGATTGTGGATCTCCGGCGCAATGCCGGGACCGCTATCTGTGACCGAGACTTCAACCCAGTGAGGCTCAGCGAAACCTTTGATGATGATCAAGCCCTGCCCGCGCATCGCAGCGACCGCATTCTCGATCAGGTTCTTGAACACGAAGGTGAGACTGGTGCCGCTGGCGTTTACTGTGGGCAGATTCTCCAACCCATCAGCTTCGATGCGAATTTCAGTTGGAATCTGCGCGGCACGAATCGCATCCGTTACGCGCGCGTAGATCTGAACTTTTTCCATGCGGATGGGGCGCAGGTGTGAAAGATTATCGCGCACGATCTGCATGGCTTCGGTGGCACTGCGTTCGATCTCGGCAATGTTGTTGGCGAGATACGGATCGCTTTCAAGTGTCTGGCGGTACTTATCCTGAATGGCTTGCACGCGCACGGGAATCGTGCCAACCTTGTTGTTCATGTTGTGCAATAGGTTCGCCGATATATCACCAACCGCCGCAAAAGTTTCCGCCGTCCAATGCTGTTCCTGCGAAGCGCGCAATGCCTGTTGATGGAATTCGTTCTGGACTGCGAGCACGGCGTAATTGGCAAGACATGCCAAGACTTTCTTATCCCATTCGGACTGGACGCTTCGTCCCAAGCCGGGGTCTGGGTTGCTGAATACTCCGAACATTCCCAACGCCTTAGCCTTGTCACTTCCCGGCAAGGGAATCAGCAAAGCGTTCGGTTGTTTTGCCGCCTCTGCATAATTTTCAATCCGCTGGGCGCCGTTCGCTGAGACGAGTTGAAACTCATTCGCATCATTCGATAACCAGACCGCGCTGGAGGTGGTGTTGAGTAGATCGTTCGCCATGCCGCACAGACGATCCAATGCCTTCTGCATGGGCTGTGAGATCAAGAGTTGCGCGGCTTCCTGTAGCGCATCCAGCAAGCGGACTTCCTGGATCGCGGTGATGGCGTAGGTCGCCAGTGATTGCAACATGTGATTGTCATCTTCGGAGAATGTGCCCGCGGTTGGGCTTTCGAGATTCAACACACCTTCCAACCGTCCGCTGGCATTGATGAGGGGCACGGCTAGTTCGGAGCGCATCTCCAATTTTGAATCGAGTGGATAATAAATATTTGACCACGGTTCCAGCCGCAGATCGGAGATCAGCAGAGGCTCGCGTTGACGTGCGACCAATGCCATGATGCTGTTGCCAGCCAGTGGAAGTTTTTCCACCAGCGGACGTTCGAGGTGGATGCCATGTACCGCGCTGGTGACGAGGAACTCACTGTTCTTATCGAGCAGGCGAAAGATGCCGTACTGCGCGTTCGTGATCTCAAGCGCCAATTGCAAAATGGAGTCGAGAGTCTCTTCGAGGCGCAGGCGTGAGGAAATGATCAAGCCCGCCTGACGAAGTTGGTTCAATTCCTCGTCCTTGCGGATCAAGTCGCGTTTGACTCCGGCGAGGCGGCGCGTGTGATAGATCGCCATTGCCGCCTGGTTCACAAAGTTATCGAGCATAAGTTGTTCGAGATGGGTGAACTGGCGTTCTTCATGTAGGTAGATGTATAAGATACCGACAGCCTGTTCAGCCACGATCAATGGGAAACAAGCCACCGCCTTCACGCCCAGACCGGCGTGATACGGATGCACATCAAGATCAGGTTCTTCGTAGGAGAATGTCCGCTGGCGGCGCTGGATGGTGCGCATGCCAATGCCGGTGGGACGGGGTGAATCATCCGGCGCTTCCAGTTTTGATTCGGTTTGCTGTTCGCCGGGTTCAGCCGAGACGCGCGATTCTTTTTCAAAGTTGCCTGTGGTCTGATCGTAGGTGTAGATCACCGCCGAGGAGCCGGGCACCACGCGGATGGCGCTGTTCACGATCAACTGTAGACTCGAATCATTCTGGCTGGCATCGTCCGAGCTAATATGATTGATCGCATTGCTGATCTGGTTCAGGATCGCCAGAGCCTCCAGCAGACGCGGATCGATCTCATCGGGAGTGGGGAAGGATTGGGTCTTCATTGCTAACAACGCTTGTTCAAGCTGTGACAATGATTCTCCCATTGGTTTGCCATCCATGCAAGTTTCCGTCATGACAGGTTTTGGATCAATTTCCAGCCGAGTTGCAGGGCGAAGTAGCCCAGGGCAAGTCCGCAGGTGAGGTTGACCCAACGAAAGAAAGTGGCGTTGACGAATTTGCGTCCCCAGGCGACGAGGCTTGCCATGAAAAAGCACCAGGTGATGGCACCGAGTAAAAATCCAGCGAAGAAAATAACAAAATGGACGGGAGCAGGCTTCCCTGAGATGGAGGCGAAGACCGTCGTCCCCAATCCGGTCCAGAAGACGATGTTCATCGGGTTGCCGAGTGAAAGCAATGCGCCGATGTTGAAGTCTCCGCGTTCGGAGATGGAAGTGGACATGTCTAATTCT
>JBDTWO010000074.1:0-20699 GCA_040006635.1 Chloroflexota bacterium | reverse complement strand
GCAAGAGTATCTACTCAAAGTCCTTGCTGCTGCCAATTAAGATGCAATCGCCCTGAAGATTCGGCTCATTGAAACCGAAGCAGGTTTGGTGAAGAGTGAAGCGTGTATAATCCCTAAAATTAATCGCGTAAAGGAAAATGTCAAAATGAAAAAAGTCGTAGTAGTAATTTGTGTGCTTGTCTTTCTCGCAGGTCTGATCTGGTTCTTACAAGGTGTCAATGTTTTGCCCGGCAGTTTTATGACTGGCGATCCGCAGTGGGCGATCAACGGTGGGATTATGATGGTGGTCAGCGGCGGGGTGTTCTGGTTTGTCAGACGCAAATAACCGATGGCAGAAAATTATCGTATCGGCGAACGCGTCGAGATCTTTTTGGATGAAAAGTTTGGAGAGAAATCAGGCTGGTATGCCGGTACGATCTTCAAGATCGATCCGTATTCTGAACACCGCGGTTTTTACTGGGTCAATTTTGATTCTGAGGCACAGGCGCTAACAGGCACACGGCAGATCTCGGTCTTCAATTTAAAGAATATCAGAAAGCTCGAGTAGCACCACTCAAGGAACAACCATGAAATACCTCACCTATGTGTTTTATTTGGAAGCCGCCATTTCATTACTCAGCGCAGTTCAATCGTTTTTTATGCCCGCTACTTTTCTCAAACAATTTACTTCTGATCTAGCGCCAGTCCTCGCCATTGAGATGACACGTTGGTATGGTGTCTTGCTCTTTGTGCTTGTATATTTATTATTACAGGGTTTACGGCTGCGCGGTACCGCGCTCAAACTTGTTCTGCAAGGATTATTGATCGGCGACTTTTTTCAGATCGCTGCAACCTTCGTCACCGCGCGTACCTTGGGCGGCTGGTCAACCGTACTGTACATGTCCATGATCCTTTCTGCGATCTACATCCTCCTACGCGGGATTTGTTTATGGAAACCGGTTGAGACAGGGATCGACCGATGAATCAGTTATCGCTCCAACATCTGACTCACTTCCCCGCTTCGCTCTCACCGATAGCTGATTCTGTTTACCCAACCATTCTCGCCCTCCACGGACGCGGCAGCAATGAAGAAGATCTCATCAGTCTAGCCCCATATTTGCCCCAAAACCTTTTGTGGATCAGTCCACGCGGCACATTCACGCTTGGACCTGATTCCTTTGAATGGTTTCAGATCACTCAGATCGGCAAGCCTGACCCAACGCGTCTGGCAAATGCGCTCAACACGCTCGATGTGTTTATTGATGAGATCATCGCAAATTATCCAGTCGATAAAAACAAGCTCTATCTACTGGGCTTTAGTCAGGGAAGTATTATGTCCATGTCCTATGCATTGACCAAACCGCAGCGCATTGCAGGTGTCATTGCGCAGTCAGGATATATTCCGCACGAGTCGGGATTGCAAATCGACGAAGCTGGCGTCAAAAATAAGCGGTTCATCCTAACGCATGGCATCCAAGACCCCATGCTCCCCGTGGATTGGGCGCGCCGCAGTCGCGACACACTACAAAAACTGGAAACCGATCTTGAGTATCACGAATTCAACATGGGACATCAAGTCAGTCAAGAATCACTCACGGTGATAAATACCTGGCTGGAAAAGAAAATCCAATGATCATTCCTTTGCTCGAAAAAGCCATCACATCACGCCAAGGCTCGCTTGATCCATCTCACGAATCCGCCTTTCGCCTCTTCAATGGATTCTATGAGGGCTATCCCGATCTCGCGGTGGATGTTTACGGGCACACGCTGGTCATTCACAACTACGCGGATGACCCAATGCAGAATGATGTCATCATTCAAGATGTCATCCAATATCTAAAGACCGAACTAAATTGGCTACGCGTCGGAATATTAAAGTCTCGCAGCAGTGTCAAACAGGAAGAGAAAAAAGGAATATTGATCTTCGGTGAAAAGCCTGATACCAAGATCAAAGAGCATGGCGTTTGGTATGCGGTTGATCTCACGTTAAACCGCGACGCGAGCTTCTATCTCGACACAAGCAATTTGCGAAAATGGTTGATCGATCACATGCGGGATAAATCCGTGCTCAACACGTTTGCATACACCGGCAGCTTGGGAGTCGCAGCAATGGCAGGCGGAGCCAGTCTTGCGATACAGACTGATCGCAATGGCTTATTCTTGAATCTCGCCAAGGATTCATATTCGCTCAACGGCTTCACAATCCACAAAAAGGATTTTATCGCGCAGGATTTTTTCCCCACGATCGCTAAGTTCAAAAACACCAAACAATCTTTTGATTGCGTCATCATTGATCCGCCGTTCTTTTCCACTACATCCAAAGGCAAAGTGGATTTGGAAAACGACAGCACGCGTCTGATCAACAAAGTGCGTCCGCTGATCAACGATGGCGGCACGCTCATCGCCATCAACAATGCCTTATACGTGAGCGGACAAGAATATATGCAAACACTCGAAAGCCTATGCAAAGATGGTTACTTGAGCATCCGCGAAATGATCCCCGTGCCCGACGACTTCATTGGGCTCAATCAAACCGGCAAACCGATCACTGATCCCGCTCCATTCAATCATTCGACGAAGATCGCGATCCTGGACGTGAAACGAAAATGACCGGTGAAACAAATTTGCAAAAACTTTTGCAAAATATGAAACCAGAACTGAATGAGGGCGAGTACGTATTCTGCACCATAGAATCGTTCGAACGTGCCGCCGCGCTAAATCCGTTGTGTGCGTTTCAAGAAAAAGAAGCCGCTACGGTTGTATTATCTAAATATCAGGCAGACGATGCGGCATTCCCCTATTCTGTCATCTGTGCATGGATCACATTGACTGTTCATTCTTCGCTCGAAGCTGTAGGTTTAACAGCCGCAGTATCGAAAGCGTTGACCGATGAGAATATCAGCTGCAATGTGGTCGCCGCTTATTATCATGACCATATTTTCGTGCCAACTAAAGATGCGGCGCGAGCGATGGATGTTTTACTTCAATTAACCAGATAGGAATAATCCATGAGCAAACAATCTTTCAAGGTCGATCTTGAAGTTAGAGATTATGAGTGTGACATGGAAGGCATTGTCAACAATGCGGTGTATATGAATTATTTGGAGCACACCCGCCATGCTTTTCTCAAACACAAAGGCTTTGATTTCGCCTTACTCACTCAAAAAGGGGTTCAACTGGTAGTGATCCGCATCGAAGCGGACTATCTATATCCCCTGCGCAGCGGAGACTCGTTTTATATAACCGCAAATATTGAAAGAACGTCCAAGTTGCGGTTTGGTTTTTCACAGGATATTGTCAGGGTTCAAGATAATAAACCGATCATGAAGGCAAAGGTATTTTGCACTTCGCTGAACGCAGAGGGGAAACCGGCATACTTCAAAGAGCTTGAGGAATTATTTCATTAAAAATCATGCTGAACCATTTTTCGATGAAGTATCTCCGAGATGATCGTAGAGATGCTTCGCTGTCGCTCAGCATGACAAAGAAGCCTAAAACAAACTGGGTTGTTCCGGTTCATCCGGCTTGAGCGTATCCCATGGCAACGGTGGGATTTTTATTTTGGCAGCGAGGCGACGATGAAATTCGCGGCAGATCTCGGGGGCGATCAAATTATCGGGTGAATGGCAGAAGATAAACACATCCGCATTTTGTTGTATCTGCGGCACGAGATAATCCACCCATTCGTTGATGAATTCAATATTTTGAGCAAGATCAGGGTGACTAATGAAGCGCAGAAAGATGAAATCACCTGTGCGTTCCATAAACACGGGGACATCAGGTTTGCGCTCACGGGCTTCAAGCAGACTTTCGTAGGAACTGCCTGCCAGAATTTGATCCCCTTCCAAGCTGCGGATGGGACGTGTATCGATCACGACCCGCGCCATGTTGTGGCTAGCGAGCAGTTGATTCAACACTTCACGATGCGGGGAGTCGAACCAATCCAAGTGGCGGACCTCAACTGCAAGGCGGATGTCTTTCGGCATTCGGGAGAGAAAGGCTTCTAGATCGCCGAGCAGGTTCGGGGAATAACGAGGCGGGAGTTGTAGGAACAACGGTCCAAGGCGCGAGGCAAGAGGTCGCATTACATCCATGAAGTAGAGCGCACGATCCGCATAATCCAATAACTTGCCATTATGACTTATCGCTTTGGGAATCTTGGGGCAAAAGCGAAAAGTCTCAGGAGTATGCTCGACCCATGACTCAATTGTCTTCGGCGCAGGGATGGCATAGAAAGTTGTGTTGCCTTCGATGGTGGTCAAACGTCGCGCGTATTCCAGCAGAAAATCTGCGGGCTTCGTGCCTTTGGGATAGAAATTCCCGACCCAACCTTTGAACGACCAAATGGGACAACCAAGATAAATGGACATGTAAATATTATATACGCGAGTCAAGATATTTTATAGCACTTGAAAACCAGCCAGCAGGCTTCGAAAGTTTTGGTACACTTGGCACATGATCAACGCAATCGAAACCAATCAACTCACCAAACGCTTTGGCGATGTACTCGCCGTCGATGCCATTAACCTGCGTGTCGGCACCGGCGAGATCTATGGCTTTCTCGGTCTCAACGGCGCGGGTAAGACCACGACCATCCGCGCGCTGTTGGGCATGGTCCGCCCGAGCGCAGGCGATGTCAAAGTGCTGGGGCAGGCTCTCGGTCCCGATGGACGCGGACCCTGGGCGCAGGTAGGGCATCTTGTTGAGAGTCCCTCGGCGTATCCTGAATTGTCCGTCCGCGAAAATTTGGATATCGCGCGACGTCTGCATGCCAAACAGGATTCCAAAATCGTGGATGAAATCATCGAACGACTTGTGCTCGGCTCTTACGCGGACCGAAAAGCTGGTACGCTTTCGATGGGCAATCTCCAACGCCTTGGGCTGGCACGCGCATTATTGCATGAACCTGAACTGTTGATCCTCGACGAACCTGCCAACGGACTCGACCCGGCCGGCGTGGTTGAAATTCGTGATTTGCTGCGATCACTTGCGCATGAAAAAGGCGTGACCATTTTCATGTCGAGTCACATTCTCACCGAAGTGGACAAACTGGCTTCACGTATCGGCATTATTCACAAAGGGAAGTTGATCGAAGAGCTCGATACGCAAAAGCTGGAGTTGTTGCGCGCCAAACATTTGGAAGTACAAGTGCGCAACCTCGAAGCCGCCCAAATCTGTTTGCAAAGCGCAGGCTTCAAATTCACCATAAAAGATGAGACCATCCTACTCAACGACGCACAAGCCCTTGCGCGACCTGACTACATCGCACACATTCTCGTCAATGCTGGCT
The DNA here is from genome assembly GCA_040006635.1 of Chloroflexota bacterium. Taxonomy (GTDB): domain Bacteria; phylum Chloroflexota; class Anaerolineae; order Anaerolineales; family Villigracilaceae; genus Defluviilinea. Next base: position 15,430 of record JBDTWO010000074.1, on the reverse strand, counting down.
CGGCTCCTACGCGCCTCGCGATCGAACAACAAAATCTTGAAGAACATTTCCTGCAATTGACCGGGGGTGCGCAATGAACAACTTCGCCTCTGCACTCTGGGTCGAGACGTTAAAGATGCGCCGTTCCAAAGTTCCACTCTTCACTGTACTTGGCTTTTCCATCGCGCCATTGATCGGTGGATTGTTCATGATCATCTTGAAAGACCCCATCAAGGCACAATCCATGGGACTCATCAGCACAAAAGCCCAACTCGCGGCTGGCACAGCAGAATGGTCAACGTTATTCAATATGCTCGCGCAAGCGAATGCGGTCGGTGGAGGAGTTATCTTTGCGATCTTCACCGCCTGGATTTTTGGCCGGGAATTTTCCGATCACACCGCGAAGGAGCTGCTGGCATTACCGACATCACGAGAAGCTATTGTGGGTGCAAAGTTCGTTGTCACCGCAGTCTGGACCTACCTGCTCGTGTTGTGGTGTTATGTTCTGGGTCTTATCGTTGGGCAGTTGGTTGACATCCCCGGCTGGACCCCTGAACTTTTCCGATCGGCAACAGTAGATATTCTTGGCTCAGGTTTATTGGTTATTATCCTGCTGCCTTTCGTAGCATTTTCTGCCAGCGCCGGGAAAGGCTATCTGCCATCCTTTGGCTGGCTGGTTCTCACAGTGGTCATGGCACAGATCGCGGCGATCACCGGTTGGGGCGATTGGTTTCCATGGTCAGTGCCCGCACTATTCGCGGGCGCGGTCGGACCACGCACGGAATTTTTAGGAGCACATAGTTATGTGATTATCATCCTTGCGAGTCTTATTGGCCTTGCTGCCACGTTTTATTGGTGGCGCAACGCAGACCAAACGAAATAAAGGAAGTGCCCTACCTGCGGCAGTCATTAGCCCGAACGTGACGCCCATGCATCAATTTCCACTTTGATATCCGGGGTAGCCAAACGGACGACATACAACAACGTGCTGCAGGGTTTGTGTCCCTGTAATTTAGCGGCGACCAACTCGCGCCGCTTTGTTGTATCCATATCTCCCACTAAATAATAGGTGAGTTTGACAAGGTCTTTCATATCCATGTTCGCGGCTTGGAGATTGCGGAAAATATTCTCCAAAGCCAAGTCGATCTGCTCGAGCGGATCTTCCGGCAAGGTGCCATCCTCCCGCATGCCAACTTGACCAGATAAGACCAGCATCCGTTCGTTCCCTGTGATCTCAACTTGATGAGAATATGCGCCAACCGGTCGATGGACATTTTGGGGATTTCGAAATTCTTTCATACATCAACTCCTATATCAATATTTTCGTTATGAGTATTATATAATGGGGATTATCTATGAAACCACAACAATCCTACACCATTTGGTTCACTCAGCGGACAGGCAGCACCTTACTCTGCAAAGCCCTTGAATCGACAGGCGTTGCCGGACAGCCCCGCGAATATTTCAATTGTCCACCTGATCTATTAGAAACCTTTCATCAGACGAACCACGCCGATCTTCAAGAATATTTATGGAAGCTTGGAACCACAGCGAATGGCGTCTTTGGAATCAATCACTCTTTCTACGAACCGCATTTCAGTCAATTGACCGAAACACTTCGTAAATTCCCAGCCTGCCCGCCAGAGGAAACAAGCCGAACGAAAATCTGGGAATCCATTTTTCCCAATCACCGTCATATCTTCATGACCCGCCGCAACAAAATACGACTCGCCGTTTCATGGTGGCGGGCGATCCAATCCGGTGAATGGCATTTGTCACCGAACGAACAGCGCAAATCAGTTGACCTATCGAATGCTTATTCGTACGATGCCATCAATCATTTATATAATGAATGTTCCATGCGCGAAGCGGGGATACAGGAATTCTTTACCGAAGGCAACATCGCCCCGCTGAATATTTTTTATGAGGACTTTGTTCAAGAGTACGATCAAACCGTACGAACTATTCTAGATTATCTCGAACTAGATTCACAATCCGTGACCATTGCCCCGCCCGCATTGACCAAAACCGCGGATGCTGCCTCTGAAGAATGGGCGCAACGCTTTCGTGAAGAGCGTCAAAACGGCTGGACGAATCGCGGATGGTAACAGAACCTTCCCAAACAAATTGGGGTTAAAGTCATCAACCAGCTAAACTTTAGAGGTAAAACATGACAAAGCAAATTATCAGCACAGACAAAGCTCCCAAATCATTAGCGTACAGCCAGGGAGTGAAAGCGGCAGGACTCGTCTTCGTCGCAGGGCAAGGTCCGTTCGATCCGGTTACAGGGGATGTTATCGGTGAAACCATCCAGGAACAAACACGTCAATGCTTGAAGAATGTCCAAGCCATCCTTGAAGCGGCTGGCAGTTCGATGGAAAACGTGGTCAGCGCAACATTTATTCTTGGCGACCCAAATGATTTCGCAGGCATGAACGAAGAATGGGGCAAGTGGTTCCCGAAAGATCCACCTGCACGGCAAGGCGCGAAACTTCCAATCAGTCCTAAAGGCATGAAAATTTCCGTTGCTGTGGTTGCCGAAGCCTAGCGCTCAGGTATATATCAAATATTTAGAGGTAATAAATGACCGAAATCAAATTCAATCTAGTGAACGACGGAAAAGGCGAGCAGATCAAATTCCCAGTTTTCATATCACAAGCCGATATGGACTTGATCGAAAAAGAATTTGTCGTCAAGGATGGCGACGTCTTTGTAACCACATATCCGCGTTCGGGCACAACCTGGACCGAGCAAATGGTGCATCTCTTGGTACGCAACGGTGAACAGGGCGAGCAAAAAATCACTGATGCCGTTCCCTGGCTGGAGACCTTACCGCACCGTCCCAATGGCATGTCTGAATTTTTGAAAACCATACAAGGGCGTCGTCTCTTTACAAGTCACCTGCCTTATCCATTGTTTCCGCGTCTCAACAACACAACTGCCAAGGTCGTTTATGTCGCGCGCAACCCCAAGGATGTTGCCATCTCAACCTATTTCCACAATCAGAGCAAAGGCGGCTATGAAGGCACCTGGGAAGAACACTTCGAACTTTTTCTGCACCATGACGTTGGATGTGGTCCATACTTTGACCACGTCCTGCCGTGGTGGCAAGCCAGTCAAAGCGACAAGAATATTCTGTTCTTAAAGTATGAGGACATGAAACACGACCACGCTGGGAACGTTGCCAAGCTCGCCTCTTTTCTGGACCTTCAAGCTGATTCACAATTAATTGACCGAGTCGTCGCTTTGAGCAGTTTCAAATCCATGACCTCGAACGAGAACACGAACTTTGACTGGGTTCCGCAAAAAGCGGACAAACCGAAACATTTCCGCAAAGGCGACATTGGTGATTGGCGGAATCATTTCAGCGAAGAACAAAGCCAGCAAATGGACGCCGTATTCATGGAGAAAATGAAAGGTACCGGCTTACAATTCGATTTTGGAGATGGTGTTATCATGCCGTAACCAAGTAAAACAGAAATGCTTTTTACAATCCACGAGATTAAATAAACGACTATTTATCGGCAAGTTGTTTTAGATGGTCTATGGTCTCAATCAAAATCATCCCGACCTCAATCGGGATGATTTTGATTTAATACTTATCGTGTGAATAATATAGTAAAGGTAGGATAAACATGAAAGAGTCTGCAAAACTGCAACATTAAGACACTCTTAGGCATCATTTCCGAAGTGCAAACAAGAAATCTCAATAATAGAAGTAGGATTGAAATTGTACTAGCCGCAAACGGCTCTGAGAGGAAAAATGAAACAAGCTTTGATCCAAATTTTAGACTTCTTTAAAAAGCATAAGTACGCAAAACTTGGCGTAGCACTTGTGCTGGTTACGCTGATCTTTGCAAGTGCTTACTATTTTTATTCCACGCAACAGGAACAGCCGCTTGCGCTGAGCGAGGTGGCAAGAGCTATTTCCGCGGGCAATGTGACAAAGATCGAAGACACAGCCGATAGCGGGCAATTAGTCATTACTCACCAAGACGGCTCAACACATACTGCCCTGCGCGACAAAACCTCATCCTTCCTGGAACAAATGAAATATCTGGGAGTGAGTGAAAGTGAAATGGCGCAGTTGCAATACAAGATCGTAAAACCCAGCGCCCTGGCGAGTGACAAAACCATCAGCGCCATCATGAGTCTGCTCATGCTCTGTTTGGCGGGCTTTGTTGTAATGCGCGTCGTAGGCGGTGGTGCGGCTGGCAACAAAAAATTTACACAAGGCGATATCCCAGATACCACTTTTGACGACGTCGCGGGGATCGATGAATGCCGCGAGGAATTGGTGGATGTCGTTGCCTTCCTCAAGGACAACTCGCAGTATCAACACATGGGCGCACGCATGCCGCGCGGCATGTTGTTGGTCGGTGAACCAGGCACAGGCAAGACATTGCTCGCCAAAGCCATTGCCGGTGAAGCGGGTGTCCCATTCTTTACCGCATCTGGCTCTGAGTTCGTTGAAATGTTCGTCGGTGTCGGTGCAGGTCGCATGCGCTCACTTTTCAAGAAGGCACGCGCAAAAGCCCCCAGCATTATCTTTATCGATGAGGTGGATGCGGTTGGACGCAAACGCAGTTCCAACGGTGGCGGCGGTGAAATGGAACAGAATCAAACCTTGAACCAGATGCTGGTCGAGATGGATGGCTTCTCCCCTGCTGAGGGCGTGATCGTGCTCGCGGCAACAAATCGAATGGACGTGCTTGACCCGGCTCTGACTCGTCCTGGTCGCTTTGACCGCCATGTGAACGTACCGCGTCCAGACATCAAGGGACGGTTGGCCATCCTCAATGTGCATATCAAAGGTCGACGACTGGCTTCGGATGTGAATCTGCTCGATGTGGCCAGATCAACTCCCGGCTTGGTCGGAGCGGACCTTGCGAACATCGTCAATGAGGCGGCTATTTTGGCAGTCCGCGCTGGGCATGCTGAAATCTCCATCCTGGATTTTCAGGAAGCCATCGAGAAGAACCTGACCGGCGGCATCCAGCAAAAAGGTCGTGTGATGAAAGAGACCGAACGCCGCACGATCGCGTATCATGAAGCGGGGCACGCGGTCGTGATGCATCGGACACCGAACGCTGACCCGATCTATAAGATCACGATCATCCCGCGCGGACAGATGGGCGGCTTTACGATGGCGCTCCCAACCGAGGACTCGATCCTGATGTCGCGCAATCAGTTTCTGGCACGCATCACGGGTTTGATGGGCGGGCGTGTTGCGGAGGAATTGTTCTGCGACGATATTACCAGCGGCGCGTCGAACGATTTGCAGGTTGCCACGCAGTTGGCTGAAGATATGGTGATGCGACTCGGCATGAGCGCGACTGGTTTGCGGGTCTTCAACCGACAGGAAGGCTACGCAGGTCTCGCGGCTCCTCATACGGGTCAGAAAACATTCGAGATCCTGGATGAGGCCATCAAGCAAATTTTGGATGAGTGCTACGCAGAAGCAAAACGGATCATTACCGAAAACCGGGCAGCCACTGAACGTGTGACGCAATGCCTGCTGCAACAGGAAACCATGACGCGCGAAGAATTCCTAACGTTGATGGAAGACACAGTTCTACCGCTCGCTGTATAAACCACCTTGTTTAATCACAAAACCGACTCTTGAAGTCGGTTTTGTTTTTTACCTAATGGAATTTCTCGCCTCGCTCTAACATCTCCACAAATTGACTGATGCGCTTGGCGCGCGTCTCTGCTTTTTTGGCAGTTTGTATTCTGAATAAAAATGCGTAGCGGTTTGCACCTTTCAGGGTCACAAAGAAGGCTTTGGCTTGCTTATTCTTCTCCAACGCGGACTGAAAATCCTCCGGCACGGAAATACTCTTCTGCCCTTCATATGCAGCGTCCCAACGCCCATCCTGCTTCGCCGCTTCGACCGCCTTCAACCCTGACGGTTTCATCTCCCCACTGGCAATCAGGCGTTCCACTTTCTCAGTATTGATCTTCGACCAAATGCTCTTGGGTCTGCGCGGCGTGAATTTCTGAAGAAAGTATTTGTCATCGAAACTCCCTTTCTGCCCATCGATCCAGCCATAACACAAAGCGACATCCAACGCCTCGGCATACGTCACGGACGGGATACCTGTCGCTTTCTTGCTTAACTTCAACCACACGCCTGCGGACTTGTCATGTTGTTTGGCAAGCCAGTCCGCAAATTTATTTTTGGTTTCAAACGGTAAGGTTGGGAGTTTGGTTGAGTTTGGCATCGAGCGAATTTTAGCATACGTTAGAAACAGAAAATCAGTGTGCCTACTTTATGCACGAGGACCCGTAGAAACATACTCTTGCTATTCTGTTTTTGCTCCACTCAATTTAATTCTGCCAGCCACTTTTGTACAGTTCTTGCTCTTGGACTTTCGATAGCCTGATAAATAATCAACGCCTCTCGCAATAGTTTTCCAGCCTTTTCTTTCTCTCCGAGCTTTTTATAAGCCATACCTAGATTTGCAAGCCAATCTCCTTCGTTTTCTCGAGCGCCTATCTCCCGCGCAATAACCAAGGCTTGTTCATAATATTCTATTGCCCTATACATTTGCCCTAAATCCTTGTATGCAACTCCCAGATTACCAAGGTCAGCACCCTCTCCTCCGCGGTCGCCAATTTCGCGGTCAACAACAAGAGCTTTCTCACAATACTTGATCGCTTTGTCTGTCTGCTTCAAGTCCAGATATGCACTTCCCAGATTTCTTGCAGCAAAGCTCTCGCCTCTGCGGTCACCAAATTCGAGCGCAATCGCTAAAGACTTTTCATAACATTCGATAGCCTTACTTAGATTTCTCAAGATAGCATACGTGAGACCTAGGTTGGTAAGATCATGACCCTCGCTTACACGGTCCCCAATCTCGCGATGAATTAATAAGCTTTGTTCACAAAAATCAATAGATTTACGCATATCACCTATGAGCATGTATGCATTACCCAGATTGCCAAGCGTATGAGCTTCATCTTTACGTTCGCCAATTTCATGAAAAATCTCGAGCGCATTTTGATAATATTCGATAGCCTTACTTATCTCGCCCAACCCAGCATACACGTTCCCCATATTGGAGAGATCCGATCCCTCCCCTTGGCGATCTCTGAGTTCACGATGAATCGCTAATATCTGTTCATAAAAATTGATTGCCTTCTCGACATCCCCCAAAACAACATAGGCAAGGCCAAGATTACCGAGATGATCTGCCTCAGCCACCTTGTCTGCCAATCGGCGCGCTGCCTCCAATGCATTTTGGAGAATCAGGATCTTTTGGCGCGGCAAGAGGTGTAAATTTAGCACCGAGGGACATAACCGAGGAAATTCACTCAGCCACCGATCAGCTATTTGTGGTCTAGAGAAGGTTTTTTGCCCGAAGAGGAATCTTTCATATGTAGAAAAAAGGTGCTCCCATATAAATCGAAAATTTAACAACCCAAGCAAAACATTTTCGTTACCCTTTAAATATAAGTCGTCAGCCTCACTCGCCCATTTCAAAAAATGGTCGGCATGATGGGTAAGGATTTCTTCGTATTCTTTTTCATCAAGCAATTTTTGAATTACATATAAGCGCGTCAAGTCGTGCATAGAATACAGATCTTGCACGATCTCCTGCGATTTTTGGTGGCTTAACAAACTACGCAAAATCAACTTGCCGAGAATGTCATCCAATTCATCATCATCTTCAATTGCTAAAACTGCTTTTGCCGAAACTTTAGCAAATGGAGCGGTGAAAATTCCTAGATTACGGAATCTTTTTTTTAACCTATCGTCAAGTAGTTCGTAAGAAAGACTGAGTGTAGCATCTACGTCAAGATTTACATCACCTTCACGCTTTAACCGTTGTAAGCGTGTTCTTTCGTCAGTAAGGCGTTTAATCAAATCACTTGCCATCCAATCGGGACGGTCATTCAAAAGCGAAGCCACCACGCGTAAGGCTAAAGGCAAATGTCCGCAAAGTTTTGCAAGTTGGTTTGCTTCTTCATTGGGAGAGTCGTTCAGTTTGGGAGAAGCTCCGCGCAATAACTCACGCGCCTTTTCAGGCGAAAGAACATCCAAACGCACGGGGTCACGCAAACCAAACTCGGTCAAACTGAAATGCTGACGTGAGGTGATTATCGCCGCCGAAGGCGCAGGAGGAATCAACGGGCGTACTTGTGCTCCATTTGCGGCGTTATCAAGAAGGAGCAATACCTTTTTTGTTTTGAATGTCTGCTGGTACAAGCCTTTCAATTGAGATTCGTCATCGGGTAATTTTTGTCCCATGTGGAAAGGTTCTAGCAAACGCCGCATCGCATCCTCGGAAGAAAACGGGTTTTCGGATGTGCCTTGCAGGTCAATACTTATTTGGGCATCAGGATAATTGTCCGCAATGTCATGTGCCAGCTTGCGCGCCAGTTCGGTCTTGCCAATTCCGCCCGCACCGCTTAATCCTGTAATAATTGCGCCACGCAAAAAGGACTCTTTAAGTTGATTCAATTCTTGTTCACGCCCTGTAAAGTCAGTTAAAGGTTGCGGGATCGTGAAAAGACCATAAGCAATAATTTGTGGAAAAACATTTCCCCGATCAACAAGTAATTTCACCAATTGAGATAATTCAGTCACGATGGCAAGAATTTGATCTGTGCGCTGGTCAGTGCGAAGTGTGGCTAAACGGGTAACGACATCTGCAAAGCCTTCAACTTTAAGTAATTCAACTCGCAAGCAATTGATATAAAGGGCAACACCTTTTCGTAACTCTTCAGGGAAGAATCTGCCTTTCCAATCATTATCAATAAAAGTTTGTAAATCTTGGGCGAGATATTCCTCTCGCAGATGATTTGGAAGATCGGCTAATGTAGACTGAAATAAATCGCGATCAAATAAAGGAAAACTCGCGACTGCTTGTACAAGATCATCATTTTCGAGTTGTATTCGAGCCTGTCTTCTAAATTCACTTTCCGCCTTTTGCGCCGCTTCCAATAACTCCCGCTGGATTCGAGGCTCTTTTAATACTTCATCTAACGAGCTTCGAAATGACTCAATTGCAGATTTTACGGCACTGTCTACTGGCTTGGGTAGAAAGCTTGGTAAAAAATCTAGGAGAAAATCAACGACTTGTTCGGGTGAAGATTTTGGCATAGGTTTCCTTTGCGAAGGATTAGTCAATTTTCCACATACACCGAATCCACGATCCCCACAATGACCGAGATCACGCACCCGTCAGGGATATTCAACGCCTGACGCGCGCCATTGCCCTCGCGGTTGACCAGCACAGTATCACCGATTCCCGCCTGGGTATTATCCAAAGCAATAAAGTCATCTTCAGGCGCGATGGAGTCGCCATCCATGATCAATGGCTGAACGACCAACAATCTGCGGTTCTTGAAATGCGCATGGCTGATGGTGGTGACAATGGTTCCGACGACTTTACCGAGGATCATAATATTCCTTATGTCATTGCGAGAAGCGAACGGTAGTGAGCGACGAAGCAATCTCCGACAATAGCGTGGGGATTGCTCACTTGCACCGAGCGCAAGTACGGTGTCGTCGGCTATCGCCTCCTCGCAATGACGGCAGTTACGTAAACCGATTCACTCCGCTCTTCAACGTATAACTAAACTCACCATCGGGCTTCACTTCCAATTCATCGACGATGCCGATCAACGCCAGATCGATCGGCACAAACTTTTCATCTTTCATCGCCAGCGCGGCTTCACGTGAACGGACCATCACACACAGATCGCCGGGACCCGCCTGCACCACGTCCGCAGCGACTTGGAGGATGCCGAGCGGTTCCAGATTTTTATTCAGCGGCTGGACGATGAGCAGCTTCAGTCCCTCCGTGCCGGGATATTTCATCGTACAGATCGCAGTTCCTTTGACTCGGCCGAATAACATATTATCTGCCACCCCAGCACAGGATATGTCGCGTTACAGAAAAAGACATCATTTCAACCCCGTCGCTTTGACCACACGATGGATGATGTTATCGAGCAGTTTCGCATCCACTTGATCGCCAAGCTTTGCGATGACCGCGGAGCGAATCCGTGATTCGATGTCGGTCCCCCTCTCCCCTTGGGACGTGTGCCCTTTAGGGTAGAGGGCTGGGGTGAGGGCAGGCTGAGATTCGGCTGATGAAACAGAAGCAGTGACCGGCTGCGCTTGAACCGGTTTCTTTTCCGAAAGATAAGGTCGCACCGGCGCGGCAGGCGGATTGTCCGCGCGGTCGGTGATGAGTTGGAATCCCAAACGCTTGGCTCGTTCATACGCCAGTTCGGTCAACACCACATCATCACAGACCTCCAGCGATTTGACTCCGCTGTGGACGAGGTCTTCAATATCTTTTTCGGTGTAGAACTTTTTCGGCATCGCTTATTTCGTTTCGCCGCGTCCGCCGAAACTACCCTTGCTCGATTGCGGCAGGATCATCTCGACATCCGCATGCGGGCGCGGGATGACATGCACCGAAGCAAGTTCGCCCACACGTTTTGCCGCGGCGGCACCGGCATCGGTCGCGGCTTTGACCGCGCCCACATCACCGCGCACCATCACGGTGACATAACCGCCACCCACATATTCCGAACCGATCAACACCACATTCGCGGCTTTCACCATCGCATCCGCCGCTTCGATCGCAGCAACCAAGCCGCGCGTCTCAACCATTCCCAAAGCAATCATTTGATGATCAACAGGCATTTTATTTTCCTTTCAATTTAAAAATCCTAAGACTTACGAAATACAGTTTCGCCGTCCACTTCCAGCGAATCAATGACCGACATGATGACCGAATCGACCGGCGTATCTTTGGTGATGTTGGTCTGCCGCGCCGATGAACCTGCGGCGGTCAACACCAGATCACCCACACCCGCATCGACCGTATCGACAGCGACATACGGCTTGCCCGATGGCACACCATGTTCATCGGTCTGACGCAAGATCAACAACTTGCGCCCGTGCAATTTTTCATCCTTGATCGTAGATACGGTCGTGCCAATAACTTTTGCGATTAACATCTCGTACTCCTAATAACTCTTGTTGGATGAAGAGCCCGCTTCGCTCTTAGCCGGTTCCTGTTTGCTTGGACCCTGAATGATCTTCACCCCGGCACTGGCTCCAATGCGCGTGGCTCCGGCTTTGATCATGTTCTCTGCATCCTCAAACGTGCGGACTCCACCCGAAGCTTTGACGCCCATCTCCGGTCCGACCGTCTTGCGCATCAACTCCACATCATGGACAGTCGCGCCCCCACCCGCAAACCCCGTGGATGTTTTGACAAAGTCCGCGCCCGCTTCTTTGGATATTAAACTTGCAATGGTTTTTTCTTCATCGGTCAACAAAGCGGTTTCAAGAATCACTTTCACAATGATGTTACGGCTGTGCGCCGAATTGACAACACCACGAATATCTTTTGCAACCGTTTCAAGATCGCGCGCCTTCAACGCACCGATGTTGATGACCATATCGATCTCGGTGGCGCCTTGATCAATAGCAGTTTTTGTTTCAAAAGCTTTGGTCTCAGAAGATGTCGCCCCCAGCGGAAAACCGATCACCGTACAAACTTTCACACGCGAAGCCTGCAGAAGTTGCGCACACAGCGGCACCCAGGTGGGATTCACGCACACAGATGCGAATTCATACTTCCGCGCTTCAAAACAAAGTTGCGCGATCTCCTGCTGCGTGGCATCCGGCTTGAGCAGCGTATGATCGATCATGTTCGCGAGGCTCAGATCACCTGGAATCACACCCAACGTTGACGATAATCTCTGCGCCCCGGCACTGACCACATTCCCAGTGCGGTCCATGCACATTTTCACACACAGTTGGTCAGCGCATTCAAATTTACATTGAAAGCCTTCCGGGTTGGAGCTACGTTCCTGCTCCTCCGCCATCGCAGCAAGGACTTCGTGCGTAATGATTTCTACGATTTGTTCAACAAGTTTTGGGTCGGGTTTTGTCATAATTATTATTGGTTTGTAGGGGCGGGGTCATCCCGCCCCATTTTGTTATTGGTTCGTCAACCGGGCAGGGAGACCCCGCCCCTACGTTCTCTATTTCAAATACTTCTTCTCAACGGCCATGATCTTCTCCACACGCGGAGTGTGGCGTCCGCCAGCGAAATCGGTGGTCAGCCAGACCTTCACGATCTGCTTCGCTAGTGCAACTCCGATTAACCCCGCGCCGAGTGTCAACACGTTCGTATCGTTATGCTCGCGGCTGTTATTAGCAGACGAAACATCATACGCCATCCCCGCCCGCACGCCCGGCACTTTGTTCGCCACAATACAACTTCCAATCCCCGCGCCATCGATCATGATTCCGCGCCAGGCTTTGCCCGTACTCACAGCTTGTGCCACCGCATGAGCAAAATCAGGATAATCCACTGCTTCTTTGCTGTTCGTGCCCACATCGCTGATTTCAAATCCCAACGCCGTGATGTCGCTTTTGAGTGCTTCCTTCAATTCAAAGCCACCGTGATCCGCACCGATGGCGACAACCTGCTTGCCACTTGGCTGAGCAGACTCGCGTGCAGCCACAGGTCCCATTATATTTTGGACTACGCTCTGCACAATTCGGTGAATTTCCGCGTCATCAAGGGAGTTGGACATCTTGGCTTGATTATCTTCTCGATAAAGGATTGCGTCAAGTAGCGGAGTAATATGACAATCTGCGCCTCAACCACTCAATTCTTTCCGCTATCGCTTCAGACCTACAAAATCCATGCGGCGTCCACGGTAGTCTGCTTGTATTTTTTCACTTCCGAAAAAAACCAATACAATTTTTCAGGCTCTTTTCCTTTTGTGCTGCCATCAATGATCAGGAAAAGCAAAAACAGATCCCAATCCACGATGGTATCCAGCAACTTGGAGAGTCGCTCAGCATCATAAGCGCCTGTCCCGGCATATTCTTTCCATAGTGAGAAATCCACATCGTGATATTGGATCATATTCAGCAAATCCATATCATCTGTAAATTCCGAGGCGAAATTACGCGCCAAGGAAGCGTGGCTGTGCGGGCTTTCGATCGGAGAATTCGGCTGAGCCTCCGCTTTGAAGGCGTCGTGAGTATGGATCAGAAACTTCAATTTCCAATATTGTTCTTTCGATATACGCGGCGCAAATCTTTCCAGAATTTCTTCCAATTCAGCGATATGGAATTTCACCTTGCCCTCAGGATGTCCCGAGCGCGGTTCACCATATTCGATATTCTTCAAATAACGCGGGTCAGAAACTATCTTTTGTACAATTTTTTTCATGTAAAGATTATACAGCAGTATATAATGCCCACGGTCACAAATTGCGCTTTCCATCTTCTGAAAAAGCGCAATTTGTGACCGCGCTGGGTATAATGGCGTGCATTACATCTCTACCCGGAGACTCATAAATGTTCATCCCCCACAATAAGGCACAGCTCTATGCGGTTGAATTCGGCAACGCGCCGCGCACCTTCGTCGCCCACGGCGGCTGGACAGGCAGTTGGGAATTGTGGACAGAGCCCTTCATGCCGCTCAGCCAGACCTGGCACACCGTGGCATACGATCATCGCGGCACCGGCGTGACCAGCGCTCCGGTTGAATCAATTTCCATGGAAAATATGGTTGCTGACCTTTTTGCCGTACTGGACAAATTGAACATCGAAAAATGTGTACTTGCCGCTGAGTCCGCGGGCGGTATGGTGGCGGTGAACGCTGTACTCCAACAACCTAGTCGATTCGAAGGGCTGGTGCTGGTCGACGCCCTGCTGAACAACGAAAATGATGGTAGTGATGCCGGTTTCATCCATGGCTTGAAAGCAAACTTCCAGGCAACCATCGGGGGCTTCGTGGACGCCTGCGTACCCGAATCAGAACCGAACAGCACTGAGATCCGCAGTTGGGGCAGAAAAATTCTGGCACGCGCCACCAGCGAGTCAGCGATCAGATTGCTCGAATGTACCCACGGACTTGACCTGCGACCCAAACTCTCCCAGATCCAACAACGCACACTGATCCTGCACGGCGACCTCGATGTCATTGTCCCGCTCAGTGATTCGGAATATGCGGCAGCACAGATCCCAAACAGTCATCTGCATGTTCTCAAAGGCGCAGGTCACGTCCCTACTGTCACACGTCCAGTTGAAGTGGCACAAGTCATCAACCAATATTTTTCATAACAAAGAGGTCCCCATGACTTTAGAAATTACTGTTCCCCAATCCAGCGAATACGCAGAATTTTATGCAGGCTACATTCAGCGCGCACAAACAAAAGGTAATGTTATCGCTGCGCTCGCTAAACAAATTGATGAGCTTAATTCTGCACTTGGGCATCTATCGGATGAACAAGCCCGCTTCAAACCCGGACCACAGGAATGGTCCATCAAAGAAGTGCTCGGACATCTCAACGATGGCGAACGCGTCTTCTCGTACCGGTTGCTGCGTATCTCGCGAAATGACCCCACCCCTCTCTCAGGTTTCGAACAGGATGATTACGTCCGCGAGGCTGGCTCAGATAATTGTTCGCTAGCAGATCTGCTTCAGGAATTTGAATACTTGCGTCGCGCAAATATCCTGATGATCAACAATATGAGCGCAGAGGCTATTCTGCGTCTCGGTACCGCCAGCGGACATACCGTCAGCGCAAGGGCGTTGATCTACATCATGGTTGGTCATGTGGAACATCACACGGCAAGCCTGCGCGAAGTTTATCTACCCTTTATCAAATAGTTATATGGCGCAAATCACAATGAATACACCATACTTCATCGAACCTTTTGTGGATACAGGACTCGGCAACTCTGCCTATTTGATCGGTTCCCACGAAACGAAAAAAGGGATATTGATCGACCCGCTTCGCGACGTGGACCGGTATCTGCATACGGCATCCGAGCTTGGGATCCAGCTGACGCATGTTCTGGATACCCATCTGCATGCCGATTTTGTCTCCGGCAATCGCGAGATCACAAATCAGACGGGGGCAATCATCGGCGCGAGCGCAGAAGCCAAAGTGGGCTTTGACCATCAGCCGCTCACCGACGATTCGATCATTGACCTCGGCGCATTCCAGATCCGCGTGATGACTACGCCCGGTCATACGCCTGAACATATTTCTTTTCTACTCGTCGAACCCGATGGCAAGACACCTTCAGCACTGTTCAGCGGCGGCGCCTTGATCGTCGGCGGCGCAGCGCGGACAGATCTGCTCTCGCATGAATTGACACGCCCGCTGGCAAGTCACCTATATCACACCATCCATGACAAGTTATTGAAACTGCCGGACGAATTGAATGTCTTCCCAACGCATGGCGCAGGTTCCTTTTGTGTGGCACCCGCATCCAATGACAGGACCACAACTATTGGGCGCGAACGAAAGACAAACGCATTGGCACAGCCACAAAGCGAGGCAGAGTTCATCCAACGCGCATTGACAGGTCTGCCCGCCTACCCCACGTATTATAAATATATGCGCGCCATCAATCAAAAAGGCGGGAAGTTATTGGGCGGCGTTC
>JBDTWO010000073.1:0-20735 GCA_040006635.1 Chloroflexota bacterium | reverse complement strand
GTGCGAGCCGGTGACCTCGACCCGGGCAAGGGCGGTGGAGCTGAACAGGTTGCCATTAATAAGATCAAAACGCCAGTAATAAATTGAATTTTCATTGTGCTCTCCTTTGTCGTGTACAGAATCGACTCTGGGAGAGATGCTTTTGTTCCCCTGACTATTATTTAGGGCACGGGTGTATCTGTCGGTAAAAATGCCGGGTCACCTTGCCAAGGCAGGAAACGTGTAAAGGTTTTGGTATCTTCGTTCCCTTTGATCTCGACTCGTTGGAGGTAAAAGAGATTCCAAGTCCCCTGCGCGGGAGTGTATCCACTGGCGCCCATGGCGCCGATATAACCGGCAAAATTCACGTAATCCATTACGGCTGGGTCTTTGAAGCCGAAGGGATAAGCAAAGGTCAGGATCGGGATGCCCAATTGCTGTTCGAGGATCGTGCGTGACTCAACGATCTCAGCGCGTTGTTTGTCGGGATCAAGCTTGGTCAGGTCGTAGTGGTTCTGGCTGTGACTGCCCACTTCCCAACCGGTGTTGTACATTTCCAGTACTTGGGCGGTATCCATGTATTGATCGGCGCCGATATAGTTGGTGACCAGATACAGCACCCCGGTGAAGCCATATTTTTGCATGATGGGGAAAGCGGCGGTGTAATTATCGAGATGACCATCGTCAAATGTGATGAGCATGGGGCGCGGCGGGAGTGCGGTCCCTTGCGTGATAGCCTGGACGAGTTGGGTTGTGGTGATGGTTGTGTATTCCCAATCATGCAGCAGTTTCATTTGCGCTTCAAATTTTTCGGGCGTGACGTAATAACGGCTGTCGATGGGCGAGACGTCTATGCGGTGATAGAGCAGGATGGGAACGGTGATGTCGCCGGGTCCTTGAACGACCCAGGTGGCGGTGGGGATGGGGGACGCGGTAGCGGTAAAGGTCGGGGCTGGGGTAAAGGTTTGGGTGGCTGGAGCAGTTGCCGTTGGCGGAAGAGGCGAGGCTGTCGAAGTGGAGAATGTTGCTGTAACTGGAATTCCTCCGCAGGCTGTTAAAAGCAAAATCATCCCCAAGGTCAACGTCAAAATTTTCTTCATTAATTTCCTAGAGCGGATGATTGAGATCCCAAAGAATACGCAAGCCATCGAGCGTGAGCCAGGGCGCGATGATCTGAATGACATCGGTTTCCTGCGCGACAACTTCTGCCAGCCCACCGGTGGCGATGACTTTCATGCCGGGTCCGAGTTCTTTGCGGAAACGTTCGACCATGCCTTCGACCATGCTGACATACCCGAACAACAAACCTGATTGCATGGCATGGACGGTGTTGCGCCCGATGATGTTTGGCGGTCTTTGCAGATCGATGCGCGGAAGTTTTGCGGCATGTGTGAAGAGCGCTTCAGCGGCGAGGTTGATACCAGCCGTGATCGCGCCGCCGAGATATTCGCCCTCTTTGGTGATGGCATTGAAAGTTGTAGCTGTGCCAAAATCGATCACACAGGCGGGGCCGCCATACTGGTACATCACGGCAACCGCATCGGCAATGCGATCGGCGCCCACTGATTTGGGGTCTTCATATTTCACTTTGATGCCGGTCTTGATGCCCACATCCACAACGAATGGGTCCATATCCAAATATTCGCGGCAGGCTTGCACCACACGCGCGGTGAGTTGCGGCACCACCGATGCCAGGCAGATACCGCTCACTTCTTTGACGGTTTGATTTGCGTTTTTTAACAGACCCTGAAATTGCAAACCATATTCATCCGGCATGCGGGCGTGATCGGTGGCAAGCCGCCAGTGTGCGAAAAGATTGTTGCCATCGTACAGTCCGAGGGTGAGGTTGGTGTTGCCGATGTCGATTGTGAGAAGCATGGGGCAAGTATACACGGAACACGTAGACAGGTAAACAGGTAGGCACGTGTCTACGTGTCTACCTGTCTACGTGATTACTTCACCCGCTCGATGATCTCAGCGACCATATCGTACTTGTGGAATTGGGGCATGATGTACACGCCTCCTGCCCAAGCCTTGAGTTGCTCCACCAATTCGACCATGATCTCCACCCCGGCTTTGACTCCGTCATCGCCCGCGGCTTCGATCCGTTTCCGCGTTTCTTCCGGGATCGAAATGCCCGGCACTTCGTTATGTAAAAAGGTGGCGTGCTTGACGCTGACCAATGGCAAAATGCCAGCTAGG
This sequence comes from Chloroflexota bacterium, assembly GCA_040006635.1. GTDB lineage: Bacteria > Chloroflexota > Anaerolineae > Anaerolineales > Villigracilaceae > Defluviilinea. The sequence goes on along the minus strand of JBDTWO010000073.1, from coordinate 18,554 downwards.
ATCGGTTTATCGAGTTTGCCATGTTTGGCTTCGTACGCCTCGAGTAGCTTTGGTCCATCATCGGCACGATAAGTGGGTTGTGTGAGGAAGAAATCCGCACCAGCCTTGATCTTGCGATGCAGATTCTTGATCTCGTTATCCATATCAGACGGTGAAAGATTCAACGCTGCGCCGACGAAGAAATTGGTGGGCTGTCCAATGGATGTCCCTGAATGGTCAATGCCTTCATTGAAACCTTGCTTAATAAGTTTGATGAGACCTGATGGCACGAGATCATAATTATCCATCGCCTCAGGATAATCACCGATCGCGGTTGGGTCGCCCATCACGACAAAGATGTTGCGAATGCCGAGTGCGTGCGCGGCGAGCAAGTCGCCTTGCACGCGGAGCAGGTTGCGTCCACGGGTGGGGAAGTGGATGGTAGTCTCCACTCCAACTTTCCGTTGCACCACATCGCACACCGCCCATGCCGACATGCGCATGCGTGCCATCGGCGAGTCAGCAACGTTGATCACGTCAGCGCCAGCATCGGCTAGGAGCGAAGCGCCAGCGAGCAGTTTGTGGGTAGAAAGACCGCGCGGCGGGTCCATTTCGACTGCGATCGCGAATTCGCCGCGTCCCAGCTTTTGCGCGAATTGGGTAGGCGGTTCAACATCTGAGACTTCCGAAGTCTCAAAGACTTCGGAAGTCTGGATAAACACTGAAGAGTGTGCTGAAGAATCCAAGGCTTTCCGCATGGCAGTGATATGTTGCGGAGTCGTTCCGCAACACCCGCCAACAATGACTGCGCCGCTCTCTCGAAACGAAAGCGCGTAATCGCCAAAATAATCTGCATCGGCGGGATACATGATCCGTCCGCCCACTTGTTCGGGCCAGCCGGCATTCGGCTTTACCCAAAACTTTCCATCGGGCACGGCTTGTTTCATTTGCTTCAAGAGCCGCAGGAGTTGTGCAGGTCCGCCGGAGCAGTTGACGCCGAGCACATCCGCGCCAGCATCACGCAACGTGCGTGCTACTTTCATCGGTTCATCACCTAGCAGTGTGCGGTCATCGCGCGTGAATGTGACCGATGCAACGACGGGCAAGTCGCAAGTTTCTTTTGCGGCTTTGATCGCTTCGCGGATTTCGTACAAGTCACTGAAAGTTTCAATGACGATCAGATCGACGCCCGCCTCAGCCAAAGCCCGGATCTGCTCCGCGAACGCCTCACGCGCCTCTTCAGGCTGCACCCGTCCGAAGGGCGCGATCCGCACCCCAAGCGGACCTACATCTCCGGCAACGAGTACATCCTTAAACGATGCCGAGACCACACGTTTGGCAAGGTCCACGCTGGCTTTGTTGATCTCAATGACGTCATCTTGAAGCCCATGCTTGCCAAGTTTGAAGCGATTCGCACCGAACGTGTTGGTGATGATCAACTGCGCGCCTGCTTCGATGTAGGCGCGGTGAATCTCCGCTACAGCCGATGGATTAGTCATGTTGAGCTCATCGAAGCATTTGTCGAATCCCACACCGTGGGCATGGAGCATGGTGCCCATCGCGCCATCGGCGAGGATGGTTTGGGAGGTGAGTAGGTCTAAAAATTTATTCATCGTTTTCTCCGTAGTGCGAGATACTCTCTCGCACTACATTTCATATTTACAGTAAGTCCATTTCCATTTGGCACGGTCATCAACTAAGCCTGCCTTAACTGGATTGTAGAGCACATACTTGATAATTCGTTCGAGTTCTTTTTCATCACGAACAAAACGGTCATAACTTTCATGTTGCCAGAATGCGCCAGTTCTGCCTAAAACCTTATTGGCATGGTTTGCGGAATTGCGCTTGATATTGTGCATGATTTTTTGCAGGCTGTGATCTGCTGTATTCGAACTTTCAAAAGGCGTCAAAATCAAATGACCGTGGTTTGGCATGATGCAATAAGCCAATACATCAAACCATTCACCATCGTGATACATAATCGAATTAACGACAATCTGAGCGATCTGTTCATCTTTTAGCCAGAAAGGACCAGTTTGACTTTTATGGAGGGTGTCATCCCATTTGGCGAACAGTTTGCGTTATTCCTTGTCTCGGAGTAGGAGTCTTTCCTGAGAATCATTTATCGTTAGGAGTTTTCTTTTCACTTCTTCTGCATCTGCTCTCAATCGCTCCACTACATCTGATGGCAGTGACCCTGTCAAACGAAAATTGACGAGAAACGTTGCTCCCCGTGGTTGGAGGTGAGGCAGATTTCTACGATAGTACTCGCGGTAGTCGAGGTTTTTCATAATAGTTTGTAGAGCGAGATATTATCTCGCTCTACAATTTGCTTTACTTCATCAACTGTTCTACTCTTGACTCGCCGACAGAATAATACTTCGCTTGCGGGTGATGGACAATAATAGCCGCGGTGGACTGTTCAGGAATCAACTGATAGGAAGGCGATAAGGTAATGCCGAGTTCTGTTTCAACAGCAGGCAGCAATTGCCATACCTTTTGGTGATCTTCCAATTCAGGAATGGCGGGATAGCCCCATGAGTAGCGTTTGCCTTGATTTTCAGCAATGCCCATTTCGCGACGCAGATGTTCATGCAAATAATTGGCAGTCGCTTCGGCGGTTTGGACACCGAGTCCATGTGTGAAGTAGGCCTCGGTGTAATCGTGCGCGGATTGGAGTTTTTCAAAACGTTCTGAGGCTTCCTGCCCGACCGTGACCACCTGAAAGGCGACCACGTCCATTTGACCGGACTCGACGGAGGCGTAGTAATCGGATAATGCGAGATGCTCGTCATATGGCTGGCGCGGGAAGTTGAAACGGGTCAATACTTCATCGAGATTATTAGGATTGTAGACAATCAGATTGTCGCCTTCAGCTTGACAAGGAAAAAGTCCATACACGCCTTGGGGATTCAACCACTTCTCACGCATGGCTTCGCGTTTCATCTTATCCAGGCGCGCGTCGAATTCGGCTTTGAGTTTGTCCCATTCTGCGCCATGGGTGTTCTTCGCACCCCATGAGAGGCGGTAGAGTTCGTTGATATTGAGATGCGTGAGGACGATCTCGAGCGGCATGTTCTTGACAACACGCATACCGAATTTGGAGGGGGGCAGGATGAGAGGCTTAGGCTGGATCGTGGAGCGTTGATTCGTGGAGCGTGGAGCGCTTGGCTGCGCGGCGCGGCCCAGTTCCATATCCGCTTCTTTGCGGACTTGTTCGAGGAGCGCGGGTTTACGCTCGGGGTCGATGAGTCTGTCCATCGTTTCGAGACCTTCGAAGGCATCTTTACAGTAGAAGACACCTGGCTCATAGAAGTCTCCGCTTTCGGTTTGGAGGATGCGGCGTCCGAAGCGGCGGTTGATGGCGGCGCCTCCAACCAGCACCGGGATCTTATGTCCGCGGCGGTAGAGTTCGTTGACGATGAGCGGCATCTGCTTGGAGGTGGAAACCAGCAATGCGGAGAGTCCAATCGCAGTCGCGTTGACTTCAACAGCTTTAGTAATGATCGTCTCCGCTGGGACTTGCTTGCCGAGGTCGATCACGGTGTAGCCATTGTTGGCGAGAATTGTTTTGACGAGATTCTTTCCAATGTCATGCACATCTCCGTAGACGGTGGCAATGACGACTGTGCCTTTGGTAACGCCTTCCACCTTTTCGAGATAGTTCTCAAGGTGCGAGACAGTCTTCTTCATGGCTTCAGCGGATTGGAGCACGAAGGGCAGGATCAATTCACCCGCGCCGAATTTGTCGCCAACTTCTTTCATGGCGGGGAGGAGGACGTTGTTGAGGGTGTGGACGGCGATTTCGTGCTGCGTGGAGCGTGAGGCGTTGGGTGTGCGATTAATGATCTCGTCAATATCGGCTTCAACGCCTTCTTTGTGCCGGTGGACGATTTTCCAGTGCAGGCGCTGTTCGGGGGTCATGCCTGCGGTGGGGTCGGCGAGAGTTGATTCGGTGGTGGGCGTGACGTTTTCGTAGTGTTCGATATAACGCTGAAGCGCATCTGCGCGGCGGTTGAAGAGCAGGTCTTCGCAGAGTTCTTTTTCTTCGGCGGGGATGTCGGCATAGGCGGTGACGTGGGCGGGGTTGATGATCGCCATGTCCATGCCAGCCTGGACGCAGTGATAGAGCATGATCGAATTCAAGGGCGGACGGGCTTGCGGTGCAAAGCCGAAGGAGAGATTGCTTACACCAAGCGAAGCCATGACGCCAGGTAATTCTTTTTTGATGAGGCGAATGCCTTCGATGGTTTCGATGGCGGAATCAATAAACTCTACATCGCCAGTTGCCAGTGTAAATGTCAGTGCATCATAGACCAGGTCTTCGGGCTTGAGTCCGTGGTCGTTGACGGCGATGTCGTAGATGCGTTTGGCGACTTCGAGTTTCTTTTCGCGGGTCTTTGCCATGCCGTTTTCGTCGATGGTCAACACGATGACTGCGGCGTTATGGTCTTTGGCGAGTTTGAAAATCTTGTCGGCTTTGTCGCGACCTGATTCGAGATGGGTTGAATTAATTAAACATCGTCCTGGTGCGGTTTTGAGGGCGACTTCAAGAACATCGAGTTCGGTCGTATCAATGACCAAAGGAACATCCACACCCATCTCGAGTTTCTTGATGACTTTGCGCATGAGTTCCACTTCGTCGGGGCGTTCGGTGACGGCGCAGGAGATGTCGAGGGCGTGCGCGCCAAACTCCACTTGTTCGCGGGCGATTTCGAGAATCGAGTCGTAATCTTCTTCGAGCAGGAGTCGCTTGAACTTGCGTGAGCCTTGGGCGTTGAGTCGCTCGCCGAGCAGGGTGGGCGGAGGATCTTGACGCATGGAAATGGCTGACATGGCAGAAGCAAGCTGAGGCGTGGAGCGAAGCGGGCGTGAAGCGTGAGGCGTGTCCCGTAGTTTGTCTACCAAGAGTCGCAGGTGTTCGGGAGTCGTGCCGCAGCATCCGCCCACAACAGAAATATTATGTTTGGTCACGAACTCGTACATGTCGTTGGCAAATGGTTCAGGTAGCAGAGGGTAAACGGCTTGACCATCCACATTCAATGGGAGCCCCGCGTTGGGGATGCACGAAACGGGGAGCGTGGAATTTTCGCCGAGGATACGGATGGGCTCGCGCATGTGCTCGGGTCCGGTGGAACAGTTGAGACCGATGACGTCGATGCCCATGCCTTCAAGGATGGCGAGCGAGGCGTTGATGTCGGTGCCGAGCAGCATGCGACCGGTCGTGTCGAGCGTGACCTGAGCCTGAATCGGCAAATAGACTTGAGTCTCGTCGAAGGCTTTGTGGATGCCGATGATGGCGGCTTTGACTTCGAGGATGTCCTGCGAGGTTTCGATGAGAAGGAGGTCGACGCCGCCGCGGATCAGACCGACTGCCTGCTCGCGAAATGTATCTGAGAGTTCGTCGAAGCTGACGTTGGAGAGTTCGGGGTCATTGGTGGAGGGGAGTTTGCCGGAGGGTCCGATGGAGCCAGCAACAAAACGATTTTGGATTTCCGATTTTTGATTTACGATTATTGAATACTCGTCGGCGAGTCGTCTTGCTAAACGCGCGGCAGTCTCATTGATTTCAAGTACTCTATCTTGCAGTCCGTATTCCTTCATCGTGATGCGGTTGGAACGGAAGGTGTCCGTTTCGAGTACATCCACGCCCACTTCTAGGAACGAGCGGTGGACTTTTTCCACGGCTTCAGGATACGAGATGACGAGGTAGTCGTTACAGCCGTTATATTGTTCGCCGCCGAAATGTTCGGCAGTGAGATTTTGGACTTGCAGACTCGTACCCATCGCGCCATCGAAGACAAGGACTTTCTTTTCGAGGGCGTCGAGGTATTTTCTGTTTGTATATTTTCGATTCATATTACTCCTTGATTTTTTCTAAAAACAATGACTATTTCAGCCAACCAATTGGCTTGGCATTTTTTGCAATTTGAATTGCGAGACCTTGATTAAGATTAACAAGCACAACACTTGCATTAGCACTATCTTCAATAAATTCGAGAACCAGATTTTGGCTATCAACTGACCAAATTGGTGTTATTGGGAAATATTTGCTTTCTAAGCAATAATTTGTGATTTCCTTTGTTTGTAAATTTCTGACAGAGAATTCCCATTTCTTCTTTGAATTGTTATACAACCAGAAAGCAAGTTTCTTGTTATCGGGCGATAAGGAGAAGGATGAAGCGTTTTGACGCAACACAGTTTCTGTTTGCCCATTTTTATGTATACTGATAAAACTATACATATTATCTCCTTCCCAAACACGAAGGATTGCTTGTTTGCTATCCGACGACCATTGAACTGGAAGCCCGGCATCAGCAAAACCCGATTGTGAAATGCGAGCTATCTCTTTATTATTTGCTATATCCCACAAAGAGAAATAATAAATATTGTTTTTTTGATCCCAAGCAAAATACAGTGCTCTTGTTAAGGTAGGATCAAAAGATACATCCTGATATAAGCCACGAAGCCCTTGAGAAATGTAGCGATTGGGAAGGTCTTCGAATAATTCTCTTCTTTCTCCGGTGAATGGGTTTAGAAAGATGTGTGTTTTCCCAGTTTCTATAATTAGCCCATCGTTTACCCAACGAGTAATAAGGTCGTTCTGGGTTGGACTTGTTGTTAGTATTGTGCCATCCTTGTCAGATACAACCACTAGGTTATCATCTGTAGTATATGCATACATCGTTCCATCAAGGGAGACAGCGAACCCATACCCATTAATTGATGTTTTCTGATTTGTTCCAGGCTCGTACAAATAAGGCGTCGCTAATTTATTATAAATATAAATTGATTCTGCCTCCCTGTCGAAGATTATAGAACCATAATCTTTTCCCAAGAGTTGTTTTGTGTCTTCCGAGATTATTAAGCATTGCTCTACAATGGATTTTGGAGAATCTTTGACAGTTGATTGTCCGCATCCCGAAATAAGGGCAATGACAATCAACGAGGTAAGTTTTAAGACAGATTGTTTGTAATGTTTGTTCATAGTTTTGCCTCCAACATAGAGACATCCAATCCTTCAAAATCGTTCCAATTCAAACTTCCAATCCTTGCACATCTTCCAGTGCGGGGTTTGGCGCGGGTTTGTGCCCGCCCGACGATGAACCGTCGGGCTATTCGCACGAAGTCCGCTGAAGCGGACTAGCCGACTTTAGTCGGCTTTGTAGGTATAGCACGGACGTTTATGTCCGTGCGGGCATCGCGCGCGATGAGCTGTTGAATTTTGTCTACGTTGTCCATAGCTTAGCCTTTAAATCTTTGAAGTTCCTTCGGCAGCAGCGCCCGACCGGACTCGGTCATTTTGCCTTCTGTGATCATTCTCTGTGCGCGTTCGATATTTGCCTCAGTCCAATTGGATTTGGGGATACGGCGCATGAAGCGTTTGGCAAAGCGTTGGTCATCCATGCCTTTTTCCAAGCCGTCGATCCAGCCGAAGCAGATCGCTTCCTCGACCGCGTCCGCATAGGGGATGGATGGTTTTTGAGTCGATTTTTTGTACTGGATCAACCAGATCTCCTTGCGGAGTTTGTGATTCGCTTCCAGCCATGCGCGGAATTCTTCACGCGTTGTTACGTACATTGTTTCGCCGATTTCCATGTTTTACCTTCCAGACTTCCGAAGTCTTAAAGACTTCGGAAGTCATTACAACAAAAATGCCTCTCCAGTGAGAGGCGACATTAACATAGTCATCTCTCATCTCCCGCATGGAATAACATGCGCCGAAGTTGGCACCGTCGTTAGCGGTTGCCGAAGCGTCATAGGGTCGGTCCCTCAGCTTCTCTGGATGAGTAAATCCGTAAGTTGTTTAGGTTTTATAACATGATGAAGGGGTGATGTCAAATAAAAATTGATGGGTTATTCTTCGCTATCCCATGTTAACAGCGAGCGCTGCAAAAAGGAAAAGACTATTAATACTGGAATCGTCACTACAACGGATGCCGCCATTAATAAGGACCAGTTGGTTTTGTCCATTTCCTGGAGTTGAAGTAAGCCAACGGGTAATGTGTATAGCGTTTGCGAACGCAGATAAAGCAGTGGATTGATAAAGTCATTCCAATAAAACAAAAAGGCTAACATGCCAACCGCCATCAAGGCGGGACGTGCCAATGGCATGGCAATGTGCCACCAGGTTTGAAATAGATCTGCGCCATCGAGTTCAGCGGATTCGAAGACTTCGCGATTTGTGCGGCGGAAGGTCCAGTAGAAGAGCAGAATGAAGAGTGAGCTGGTGCCCATGAATGCGGGAGCGATCAAGGCGAAGTGGGAGTTGGTAATGCCGAGTTTTGCGAAGAACAGGAAACGAGTCAACCAGAAGGCGGTGACAGGGATCATTTGCAGGATGGCTGAAAACACCAACAAACGCAGGCGCGCACGCTTGCCCAATAAGGACATGCCGAAGCCAGCCCACGAGGCAGTGATGATGGTGATGAATACGCCGCTGAAGGTGACGACCAATGAGTTGAAGATGTATCGTCCAAAAGGCAGGATTTGGAAGATGCGCACGTAATTGGCAAGAGTTGGGGCGGGGGGGATGAGTTCCAATTCGCGGGGCGGGAGCAAGCCCTGGGGTCGGAGGGAGGCGGAGAACATCCAGATGAGCGGCAGGAGGAAGAGTCCCGTCAAGGTGAGTGAGAGCATGTTCGTGATGAATTGAGAGAGGCGTTTATTCTTCATCGAAGCCCCAACCCTCGAACAGTAAATAAACAAGGATCACAAGTAACAATGTGTAGATAAAAATGATCAACATAACAGCGGCGGCTTGACCAAAGCGCAAGCCATCGAAGGCGGTTTCGTATACCAGCAACGGCAGGAAAAACGTGGCATAGTTGGGACCGCCGCGGGTCATGATGTAGGCAGGCGCAAATGTGTTTTGAAAAGAAAGCACAATATCGCGCACGGTGAGCAAAATCAGCCAGGGGCTCAGCAGTGGCAGGGTGATGCGCGTGAAAGTTTGCCAGTGGTTCGCGCCATCAACGCGCGCGGCATCGTACGTTTCGCGGGGGATGTGGCGGAGCCCGACCAACAGGATGACAAAGCCCTCGCCGATCTGAAAGAGCGACATGAGGATAAGTGCAGGAGTCGCCCAGGCTGAGTCCGCAAGCCAGGGCGGCGGGAACAAGCCCAATGTGCGGAGGGAGGCGTTCAGAGGTCCATAAAGCGGATTCAGAATCCAAGTCCAGGTCAGGGCGTAGGCAACATCCGGAATGATGGTGGGCAGGTATGCCGCCGCGCGGTAAAACCCAACGGCGCGGCGGGGACGGTTGTAAAACAATGCGAGAGCGAGCGCGCCAAGAACGCGCAAAGGCACAGCCTTGACCGTGAAGAGCAATGAATTGTAGAGCGCGATCTTAAATAGCGGTTCATGGAGCAGGAATTGAAAGTTTTGCCAGCCGATGTTGATAGGGTTGGCAACGCCGTTATAACGAGTGAACGCAAAATAGAACGATATACCCGCCGGGAACACGATCAAGATCAATGTTCCCAGCAGGTATGGAGTTAGAAAGGCGGTGATACGAGCGTGGCGCGAACGGATCAAATCACTTCCCGGTGAGAATTTCTTTGGCGAGGTTGGCTATATTCGTCATGGTATCGTAATACGGAAGCTGACCGTAAAAGCCCTGTGATATTTGGTTATCGGCGATCTCTTCGATCTCTGCCCAATTGGGATGGATCGGCAAAACATGGATGGATGGAATCACATCGAGGAAAAGCTGGCTATTGGCGGGTTTGGTATTGGGATCAAGGAACGCAGGGGAGTTGGCAACGGAGATCAACGAAGGGACAGTGCGCCCGGTTCCAGCTACGATCGTTTGACCTTCGACCGAGTTTGCGAATTCGATGAAAGTCCAGGCGGCAGCTTTGTTTTTAGAAGCGCTGGGCATGCAATAGCCATCGGAGTGCAGGATGGTTGCAGGCGCCTTGTCTTGCGGTACAGAAGCGACATCCCAATCGAAGGCGGCGGATTCACGGTAGGTCGGTACGCCGCGACGACTGTTGAAGAATATGGCGAGACGTCCATTGATAAAACGCGCTTCGCTTTCTTCGGAGGTTTCCTGTTCGAGGTTGGGCACCACGTGGAGCTTGGTCTGTAAGCTGAAGAAAAAGTCGGCGGCGTGGAGGGCTTCGGCAGTAGCCACTGTGATATTTTGCGGGTTGATTTCATTATCCACAATTTCACCGCCCTCCTGCCAAATGAACGGCGCGATGCGAATCAACTCCGGAGCAACGCCAGCGCCGAACTGGTCGGTTTCGCCATCACCGTTCGTATCCTTGGTGAGGGCTTGTGCGGCGGATGTGAAATCATCCCACGTCCAATTTTTTGCCGGGTAAGCAACACCTGCCTGGTCGAACAGTTCCTTGTTGTAGTACACCACCAGGCTGGAGATGTTTTGCGGAATACACATCTGTTCGCCCTGCCATTTGAATGCTTGCATTGCCTGGGGATAAAAATCGGCTTCCTTGATCAGTTTTGATTTTTCCAAATATTTGCCGAGCGGTTCGAGTGCGCCGATATTGGCGAATGATGCGAAAAGGCGGTAATTAAAGAACACCACATCCGCGGGGTTGCCAGCGGTGATATCCGCGGCGAGACGTTTGCGGTAATCCGATTGTCCGGGGATCTGGATCAACTCCACTTTGACATCGGGATGGCTTTGCGAAAAAGCATCAACCAGTTTCTGATAAGCGGCTATCTCAGCCGGGTCGCCAAAGACCATAAAAGAAATATTTCCACTGACTGCCGTAGATGATTGGCAGGCAGAGAGAATCATGGAGGCGATGACGATAAGAAATAGAAGGGGGCGGAATTTCATGAACTGCTCCTTTTGCGAAGTTTTGGTGTTGGCTCCGGATTTTATCATGCTGAGAGAGTTGACCAAATCATTTCAGGCGTGATAGACTATCAAGTAAGGAAAAACTTAATCGAAATGAAAAAAGTAGAAACTATTAATTCTTTTGACAAGATCAAGCTCCTGGCAGATTCCCGCCGCATGGATATTCTGCGTCTGTTGATGGCATCTCCCGCCACGCTCACGCATCTCGCACGGACCATGAAGCAGTCTCCCGCGTGGATAAAGCATCATATTCTGACGCTTGAATCTGCGGACCTGATCGAAGTGAGTGAAGTCCGCAAGACCGGCAAGGTGCGGGAAAAATTCTATAAAGCCAAAGCGGATGCGCTGCTGCTGCAGGAAGTCATTCTCCCCAAAACGAAAAAGCCCGCTGTTATATTTTCAGGTAGTCATGACCTGGCGCTTGAAGGCATTGCCGAATATTTGGAAAAGCATGTCACGCTTTTGAGCATGCCGGTTGGCTCACTCGATGGACTTGTCAATCTTCGTCAGGGACTTTGCCAGATCAGCGGCTCACATTTGTTAGATGTAACAGGGGAGTACAACACGCCCTTCGTCCGCCATTTATTTCCTGACCGTGATGTAGAGATCGTCACACTTGCTTATCGCACACAGGGACTTATCCTCGCGAGCGGCAACCCCAAAAGCATCAAGAAAATTTCTGATATTGCCCGAACGAGCGTCCGCTTTGTGAATCGGAATGCCGGTTCGGGAACACGCTTGTGGTTCGACGCTGAATTACAAAAACTCAAAATTCCTGCTGAAAAGATCAATGGCTACGACCAGGTTGTGATAACGCACAGCGATGCCGCGTCTGCGATTCACTCAGGCAGGGCGGACGCGGCGCTTGGTCTGCAAGCTGCGGCTCACCAACACGGACTCGATTTCATTCCGTTATTTGAAGAACGCTATGACCTGGTTCTGCCGCGTGAGAATGAAAAGATACTCATACCTTTGTTGGATTATTTGCAGACTGCAACTTTCCGTACTGCACTCAGCACGCTGACGGGTTACAGCTCCACCCACAGCGGTGAGCAAATCCTCGTGTGACAAGGTTAGTTATGAAAAAACTGTCTCTGCTTGCGTTGGTCATTGTGCTTGTGTTGAGCCTGGCAGCCTGTGCCACAGCGACCCCAGTGGTTGCTACACAACCTCCTGTAGAAAACACATCTGAACCTGCTACGCAAGTTGTCGTGGAACCCTCCGCTACAGCGGCTCCAGTTGCGGTCGCTCCAGCGTTGTTTCAAGTTGTGAAAGCTGACGGCTCTAAATTTGACGTGACGCTGGATGCTCTCAAAAAACTTCCGCTGGCGAATATCACTGTGGACGGCAAAGTACAGGAAGGTCCCAAGTTGATGGACATCTTGAATCTTACTGGTGTGACCGACTTTACCGAAGTCACACTGACAGGCAGCGCCAGCCCAGTCACGCTCACGCGCGCGCAGGTGGACGATAACACCATCCTTGATTTCAACAATCACGGCACGCTAAAGTTAGCGACGACTTATGTCCCCATGCCGGATTGGACCAAAGATATTACTGAGATAACAGTGAAATGAAATATTTGATCGGTATCGACGACACAGATAACCTCGAATCACGCGGCACGGGGCATCGTGTGCGTCAACTTGCGGAGTGGCTTGCCGAAAATCATTTGGCTGAGCCACTGGGTATTACGCGCCATCAACTGTTGGTCGATCCGCGGATCCCGTATACGTCTCATAATAGTTCGGCTTGTCTAGCCATCGAAACCGAAAATGCAGATGACGTTTGGGATGCCGCGCGCGAATTTCTTTTGCGTGAAAGTGCGGATGGTTCGGATGTTGGCTTGTGCCTCGTAAGTTGGGATTCCATCACTGAAGAGGTTCTAGCGCATGGACGCCGTGCCAAGCTCGAGGTGTTGACGATGCTCGAGGCGCACGAAACAGCTTCACGGTCCAAGATACGATGCGAAGGTCTGACGGGGACAGGTGGGGGAGTCATCGGTGCGCTCGCAGGCATCGGTCTGCATCGTGCTGGGAATGACGGCCGCTTTTTGTGGCTGCCTGGTTTGCGTGACCTTAAAGGTAAATATCCAATTGAGGAAATTATGGCGAAAGGTCACATCGAGTGTATTTGCACTGTAGAAGATAAAGAACTTTCACTTGAAGACATTGTAGATATTGGCGAATGGATTCGCCCCATTTTGCGTAACGGTAGATCAACCCTATATGTAGAGGAGCAAAATCATGAATGGCATATACTCTCAAAAGACCGTATCAAGAGCCTTTCCAACTGATTGGACGTTGACATGGTGGGAAGCGCTGCTGTTGTTGGGCAGCGGCGTATTGGCTGTCGTTTTACATCGCGCTTATGACATGTCGCTAGGCTTGCCCGGGCATCATGGCATGGAATGGATGGCGTTGATGATCCTCGGGCGCGCCTCCTCGCGTTTTCGCGGTGCAGGAACCCTGACGAGCGTTGGCGCTTCGTTTGCATCCGTGTTGCCGTTTTTGCGTGGCGAGAATCCATTTACCTGGCTCTTTTATCTGTTGCCGGGTCCGGTAATGGATTTGGCTTTCCGTTATTTTCCCATTTATGCAAATAAACTTTGGTTCATGGTTTTGTTGGGTGGTCTTGCCCACGCGACAAAACCAGTGGGTCAATTGGTTATGAACCTTTTATCGGGCTGGCCCTTTGGCTCGTTCCGCTATGGGGTCGTTTATCCGTTTGCGAGCCATCTACTTTTTGGAATGATCGGTGGACTTGTCGGCGCGTTGATCGTGCTTGGCGTTCAGCGTGCATCATCAAAATCTTCGAATGAAGGATAGGAAAATGAAACGCTCTTTACGCAACACCTTGTTCGTCTTTGGTTTGATCCTGGCGATCGCGTTATCGGCTTGTGCGCCTGCAACACCTGCGCCCACAGAACCGCCGCCACCCACTGCGGTGCCTACAACCGTTCCACCCACGGCGACGGCTGTGCCGCCAACACCTGAACCGACTAAACCTGCCAATCCAACCTTGATCCTTGCCACGACCACGTCCACGCAAGATTCAGGCTTGCTCGATGTGTTGATCCCGCTCTTCGAAGCTGAAACCGGCTTCACGGTCCAGACTGTGGCGGTGGGTTCCGGTCAAGCTATGACGATGGGACAAGAAGGTAATGCGGATGTATTGCTCGTCCATTCGCCGTCCGCTGAAAAAACATTTATGACCGATGGCTGGGGCAAAGACCGCGCGCTCATCATGCATAACGATTTCATTTTGGTGGGTCCGGCGGCAGATCCTGCTAAAGTTAAAGGCATGGGTCCTGCCGATGCGTTCAAAGTGATTGCAGTTGCAGAAGCTCCGTTCGTGGCGCGTGCCGATAAATCTGGCACCAGCACCAAGGAACTCGGCATCTGGGCAAAGACTGATGTTGACCCCGCGAAGACCAAACCCACCTGGTATATTGAAACCGGTCAGGGCATGGGCGCTTCGTTAACGATCGCTTCTGAAAAGGGTGCGTATACACTCACCGACCGCGCAACTTTCCTGGCGAACAAAGATAAACTCCAACTCGAAATTCTGGTGGAAGGCAACAAGACGTTGCTCAACGTGTATCATGTGATCACGGTCAACCCCGATAAATGGCCCAAAGCCAATTACGATGGCGCGATCGCATTTTTGAAATTCATGACCGAACCCTCCACGCAAGAGGTGATCAGTAAGTTCGGCTTGGAAAAATTTGGTCAACCCTTATTCTTCCCGGATGCCGATAAGACCGACGCAGACTTAGGTTTATAATTCACCCGATCAAAAGGGGCGGCTGTCACAGTCGCCCCTTTCTTTTCGGAGTTGAATGAAAAAACTTTTTTCTCTTTTACTGGTAATCACATTCCTGCTTGGTTCATGTAATACGGCGCCAACTCAAAAGCCTGAACTTTTGCTCGTTTCCACTACATCTACACAAGACTCCGGTTTATTGGATGTGCTCCTGCCAGCCTTCACCGCGCAAACCGGTTATGTTGTGCAACTGGTCGCGGTCGGTTCGGGACAGGCATTGAAGATCGCTGAACAGGGCAATGCGGATGTGATCCTTTTGCATTCACCGGCCGCCGAAAAAGAATTCGTTGCGAATGGATTTGGCATCGACCGCCGCCTCGTGATGCATAACGACTTCGTCATCGTTGGACCGCCCTCTGACCCAGCCGCGCTTCGCACCCAGCCGACACTTGATTCGGTTTTCAAAGCAATTTATTCCTCCGCCTCAACCTTTGTCTCGCGCGACGATGACTCTGGGACGAACGTCAAAGAACTGGCGTTATGGAAACAAGCCGGACTTGACCCGCACGGTCAACCCTGGTATCTCGAAACCGGTCAGGGTCAAGGTGCGACGCTTTCCATTGCCTCTGAGAAAAATGCCTATGCTCTTACTGATCGCGCAACGTTCCTGGCTTATAAAGCGAACATCAATTTGGAAATTCTTGTTGAAGGTGATCCAGCCCTCTTAAATGTCTATCATGTCATCACGGTCAATCCTGAAAAATTTCCAAAAACCAATCTGGATGGCGCAAAAGCCTTTGCAGATTTCATCATCTCACCGGCAGGTCAAAAGATCATTGCAGACTTTGGCGTGGAAAAATATGGTCAGCCCTTATTCTTCCCGGATGCCGATAAGACCGATGCGGAGTTGGGGTTGCCGTAAATTTTCGTCATTGCGAGAAGGGCCTTAGCCCGACGACACCTGCACTTGCATGCTGGTGCAAGTGAGCAATCTCCTGCTACAAATAGGATTGCTTCGTCGCAATGACATATAATCACACCATGCTCATCGATTCCGAAATCCTTCAAATCACTTTTCTATCACTACAAGTCTCAACGATTGCGACCATCATAAGTCTGCTGATCGGCTTGCCGTTTGGCACCTGGATCGCCCTGGGCAATTTCCGCGGGCGTTCGTTTGTGTTGAGCATCATCAATACCGGCATGGCTCTGCCACCGGTTGTCGTGGGGCTTGTGGTTGCGATTCTGTTGTGGCGCAGCGGTCCGCTTGGGGATCTGCATCTCATTTATACGCCGGTTGCCATCATCATCGCGCAGACGGTGATCGCAGCGCCCGTGGTGACAGGTCTCACCGCCGCCTCGCTCGAAGCTCTGGACCCGCGTCTGCAACAACAACTTTTGGGACTTGGCGCTTCGCGTCTACAGATGGTCTGGTACTTGTGGCGGGAAGCTCGACTTCCGCTGTTAGCTGCGTTGATGGCTGGCTTTGGTTCTGTGATCTCCGAAGTGGGCGCATCCATGATGGTGGGCGGGAACATCCGCGGGCAAACGCGTGTGCTGACCACTGCCATTGTTTTGGAAACCAGCAAAGGCGAGTTCGGCAAAGCATTGGCATTAAGCACGTTGTTGTTGGTGCTGACCTACCTCATCAACCTCGCGTTGACTTGGATCCAGCAAAAGGGGCAAAGACGATGATGAATCAATCCCGAAGGGATGAAATGATTTTAGTATCAAAATTCGACGTTGTCGTAATCCCGAAGGGATGGCATGTTTCGTCAGTAATAAATGACACCCCTTCGGGGTTGGTAAATACCATTACCATTTTCTATAACCCTTTCACTCCTTCGGAGTTCAAACATCAACAATGATTGAAATTCGTAATCTATTGATTCAACGAAACAAGCGTGACGTGCTCCGTGTGGATACTTTGGATATCAAGCGTGGCGAGACCTTGGCGATCGTCGGTCCGAACGGAGCCGGGAAGAGTACGTTATTGCTGGCGCTGGCGCGTTTGCTTCCAACGGCGCGTGGTGACATTCTGTTCAATGGCAAGCCTCTCAAGCAATGGGATGAGTTGGAATACCGCCGCAAAATTTCGTTTGTGTTTCAGTCTCCACTTTTGCTGGATATGACCGTGGAGCAAAACATCGCGCTGGGTCTAAAGTTCCGCGGCGTATCGAAGGAAGAGACGCACGAACGGGTGAGTAGGCGGGTTAAGCAATTGGGCCTCGAGTCGCTGTCGAAACGACGGGCAAGCCAGTTATCGGGGGGCGAAGCGCAGCGTGTCAGTCTCGCGCGGGCATTCGTGTTGGAACCGGAACTCTTGTTGCTCGATGAACCGTTCGCGGCGCTTGATCCACCCACGCGTAAAAAGCTGATCGACGACCTATCCACCTTGCTGGCAGAGGATCAGCGCATGGCAGTCTTTGTCACGCATAATTTGAATGAGGCAGCACAGTTTAGCCATCGTATCGCGGTAATCGTCAATGGTATGGTGCGGCAGGTGGGTACGGCGAAGCAGATCAAATCCAAACCGGCGGATGAAACGGTGAAGGCGTTTTTGCAAGAGTTGGCTCAATGATATAATTTCGAAGTCAATTTTGGAATTGAGCAGTTTGCTGTTCAAAACCCCAGAAGCAAGCTTCTGAATTCCAGAGGAGTGGTAATGTTGAAAATCGAAATCGTTTACTGCGCGGTCTGACACTATACCGGTCGGGCCGTGAGCCTGACAGATGAGTTGTTGAAAAACTATGAGCACGTGATCGAAGCGATCACACTCGTGCCGTCGGAGGGTGGGCGGTTTGAAGTGACTGTCAATGGACAGTTGTTGTATTCCAAGCTGGAGACACACCGCCATGCCGCGCCCGGGGAAGTGTTGGGGCTGGTGAAGAATATTGTTGGTGAATAGAGATGAGACCTGACAGGTTTTACTGGACGATTGATTAAGCGAAACATTTAAATAGGAATAATGCAAGCCTGTCTCGGTTCTTCGGAAACCTGTCAGGTCTGTGAATTAATTTTGCGAGGATGATGAATGGCTAAAAAGGGACGTGTATTTTCGGGGGCGCGACCAACGGGTCGGCAGCATTTGGGGAACTATCTGGGCGCGATCCAGAATTATGTCGCGTTGCAGGAGGACTATGACTGTGTGTATTGCATCGTGGATGTCCACGCGTTGACAACAGTCGAGACCACGCAAGAATTAAAGTTGAACACGTTTGAAATGGCAATTGACTGGCTCGCCGCAGGCATTCGCCCGGAAGAGTCGATTCTGTTCGTGCAGTCGCACGTCCCGGAAGTGATGGAATTGCATACTTATCTTTCAATGGTGACGCAGATCGGAAAGTTGACGGATTTGCCGACCTTCAAAGAGAAGGTTCAGCAACAGCCAGAGAATGTCAATTATGGTTTGTTGGGTTATCCCGTTTTGATGACGGCAGACATCGTTCTTTACAAAACGGATGTTGTTCCGGTTGGCATTGACCAGGCTCCGCACCTGGAGTTTGCGCGTGAGATCGTCCGTTCGTTCAATTATCGCTACGGCACCAAAGTCTTGATTGAGCCGCAGGTGAAGCACACTGAAATTCTCAAAGTGCTGGGCATCGATGGCAAAGCCAAAATGAGCAAGAGTTTGAACAATCACATCGAGCTGGCTTCCACCCCCGAAGAAACCGCCGCGCGCGTCAAGGACATGGTCACCGACCCGGCGCGTATGAGACGCACCGATCCCGGCAACCCCGATATCTGCAACGTCTTCTCGATGCACAAGATCTTCTCCCCGCAAGAAGAAGTGGACATGATCAACAAGGAATGTCGCACCGCTGGTATCGGCTGTGTGGACTGCAAAAAACGTTTCGCCGCGAACTTGAACAAGGATCTCGAACCCTTCCGCGCCAAACGTGCCGAACTCGCCTCCAAACCAGACTATGTGGCTGATGTGCTGAACGACGGAGCGAAACGCGCCCGCGCCATTGC
>JBDTWO010000072.1:0-20794 GCA_040006635.1 Chloroflexota bacterium | reverse complement strand
AATCCTTGATGCTGACCATGTTGCCCAGCGACTTGGACATCTTCTCGCCGCCGAGCTGCAACATACCGTTGTGGATCCAATAGCGCGCGAATTGCTTGCCGGTGTACGATTCGCTTTGCGCGATCTCGTTCTCGTGATGCGGGAAGATCAAGTCGTTGCCGCCGCCGTGGATATCAATTTGTTCGCCGAGTTCAGCGAGGTTCATCGCCGAGCATTCGATGTGCCAACCAGGACGACCTTTGCCCCACGGACTATCCCACGAAATTTCACCGGGCTTGGCAGCTTTCCACAATGCGAAATCCATCGGGTGCGTTTTTGCCTCTTCCACTTCGATGCGCGCGCCCGCCTGCATGTCTTCGATCTTGCGACCAGAGAGCTTGCCGTAATCAGCGTCGCTGGTGACGCTGAAATAGACATCACCATTCGGCGCGGCATACGCGGCTTCTTTTTGGATCAAGCCCTGGATGAATTCGATGATAAGCGGCATCGTCTTGCTGACCTGCGGGTTGGACGTGGCTGGCAGGACGTTCAGACTCTTAAGATCGTTTGCATAATCTTCGATATAGCGTTGTGACAACTTGAGCGGATCTTCGTTAAGTTGTTTGGCGCGGTTGATGATCTTATCGTCCACGTCAGTGTAGTTCATCACGTGCTTGACGTTGTAGCCGCGATATTCAAGATAGCGGCGGATAATATCGAACACCAGCGCAGACATGGCGTGCCCGACATGCGCGTCGTTATAGACCGTGACACCGCAGACGTAAAGTTTTACGAGGTTCGGCTCGATGGTTTGAAATTCTTCTTTTTTGCGAGTGAGTGTATTGTAAAGTTTGATCATTGCTTAACCTTTTTGCCACAGAGCCACAGAGACTCTGAGATTCTTTTTTTGAAACGCGAAGAGCGCTAAGACCGCAAAGAGTTTTTGTCTTCGCATCCTGTTTACTTGTCTACTTGTTTCCGTGTCTACTTTCTTTTCTTCCCGTTCTCTTCTTCCACACGGGCAAAGATCATGCGCCCGGCGGCAGTTTGCAAAACTTTGGTGACAACCACTTCCTTATACTCACCGATGTGGTCATGTCCGTTCTCGACCACGACCATGGTGCCGTCATCCATATAGCCTACGCCCTGTCCGTGTTCCTTGCCTTCCTGGAAGATGTTGATGGTCATGCGCTCGGCTGGCAACATAATCGATTTGACCGCATTGGCAAGTTCGTTGATATTGAGGATCGTCACGCCTTGTATTTCAGCGACGCGGTTCAGGTTGAAGTCATTGGTTAGGATCGGACACTTTAATTGACGCGCCAGCACCACGAGTTTATCGTCCACTTCGCGCACGCCTTCGGCATTGATGTCACTGATGCGGACGAGAATGTTCGTAAGTTTCTGCAGTTCGGCGAGCACTTCCATGCCGCGGCGTCCGCGTTGGCGGCGCAAGCCGTCAGGGGAATCAGCGATATATTGGAGCTCGTTCAACACGAAGCGTGGAATGAGAAGCGTGCCGGGTAAAAATCCGGTTTTGGCAATATCGGCGACGCGGCCATCAATAATGACACTGGTATCCAGTAAGATGGTGCGGTTGAGGTTTGTCCATGAAGAGGATGAGCCGCTTTCGCCACCGCGTCCGCTGAGCGTACTCATGAGTCCCATGATGTCACCCTGTCGCATCACGAAGAGCGCCACGCCAAAATAAGAAAATGCTGCCGTACCAATGAGCGGAAGGATTTGCCCAAACGGTGTGGGCAACAGCGATAGCGGAAAGGCAAGTAACGCAGCGGTCAGCAAACCTACGACCAACCCGACCAAGCCTGCAAACAATGTCTCTGCTGAGAGGTGACCTAGTTTTCTGCGAATAGAATATGCTGGTCGTGTGGTGAAATATGGTATCAAAATGAAACCGCTCAAGCCGATAACCAACAAGAAAACAATTTGTGTGATTAGCAAATCAGATGGATTGGCAGGTCCGAAAAGGCGTAACGCCCACCCCCCAAACTGCCATCCCCAAAAACAACCAGCGATCAGCCCAATAATTCGGAAAATAAATTCAACAATACGAAAAGAAGAACTATATTTACTTTGCATAAATAACTCCTTTGTAACGTGCAGAATAAAAGCGAAATAATGAGTGCATGATAGCATGGCTGAGAGGCATAGTCAATTGGCTGACCAATCCTTCATACATAATTGTTATAATCAAAACAGGAACAATATCTAATGACCCTTACTGATACCCTTAATCGTCCTCTGCGCGACCTGCGCATCTCCGTCACTGACCGCTGTAATTTTCGCTGTGTGTATTGCATGCCCAAGGAAGTCTTCGGTTCAGATTACCAATTCCTGCGGCGCGACCAGATCCTGACCTTCGAAGAGATTACCCGGCTCGCGCGGATTTTTGTGGACCACGGCGTCCGCAAGATTCGCCTGACTGGCGGCGAGCCGCTCGTCCGCCGCGATCTTCACCTACTGATCGGCATGCTCGCTGATATCCCCGAGCTTGACCTGACACTGACAACGAATGGCGCCCTGCTCGCCAAACAAGCGCGCGCCCTCAAAGATGCAGGCTTGAAGCGTGTGACCGTGAGCCTGGACTCGCTCGATAACGAAACCTTCAAAGCCATGAACGATGTGGATTTCTCTGTGGAAAAAGTGCTCGAAGGCATGGACGCCGCTGCCGAAGTCGGCTTGGGACCGCTTAAGGTGAACATGGTGGTCAAGCGCAATTTCAGCGAAGAGAGCATTTTGCCGATGGCACGTTACTTCCGCGAGAAGGGTTATATCCTGCGCTTCATCGAATACATGGATGTGGGTCACTCCAACGGCTGGCGCATGGACGATGTTGTTCCGGCAAAAGAGATCGTAAAAATGATCAACGCGGAAATGCCGTTGGAACCGGTTGACCCGAACTATCGCGGCGAAGTGGCAGAACGCTGGCGCTACAAGGATGGCAGCGGCGAGATCGGCGTGATCGCCTCGGTCACGCAGGCATTTTGCAGTACCTGTAACCGCGCCCGTTTATCGGCAGAGGGCGAACTGTACACCTGTCTGTTTGGCATCAAGGGACACGACTTCAAGAGTCTGATGCGTAATGGCGCAACCGATGATGAAATATCTCAAAAGATCGCGCAAGTGTGGGGCAAACGCACCGACCGTTATTCGGAACTACGCTCTGAGAACACCATTGCCTTGCCCAAAGTGGAAATGTCACATATCGGGGGCTGATATAGCATGAAGTCGCAAATCAACATCACGCGTGTCACCGAAATCGATCAGGGACAGATCGATGAATTATGCAGGTTGCGTGATGACTTATCTGCTCATCACGATGACTTTTCACCCTCAGACAAATTCAGGAATTTCCTGCTGAAGCACATGGGCGAAGAGACCATGCTCGTTTTTCTGATAAACGCTGACGAAAAAGCGATCGGCTATGGCATGGCATTCGACGTGGACGAACATGCCTACATGCCCGAATGGAACCGACGAGGCTACATCACGCAATTTTTTGTAGACTCAGTTTACCGGGGACAAGGTATCGGCGAATTAGGCTTGAAATACATCCACGAGTGGTTCCGCTCGCGCGGACTCACAGACGCGATGCTCAATGTCGCTGTGGAGAATGAAGCAGGGAATCGCTTCTGGGTGAAGCAGGGCTATGTCCCTTATGCCACACGCATGAAATATCAATTCCCCGAAGAATAGCCAGTGTTCAATTATCGATTTTTTCGTAGGACATCACAAACTCATACATCCCCGGCTTGCAGTAATAGAACTTATATTTCCCGCCCTCTTTGAATGTGCGGCTCATATCACTGCTGTATGTAAAGCGCTTCTTTCCCACAAAGACATAATAACTGGTGATGCCGCTTTCGCCTGAAGAATCTTCACCAAAGCGAATGCTGCCCGCTACCGACAACAGCGTTGCGTTTTCGAGTCGCTTAGCGTTCCAATATGCCAGCCCAATGCTCAAAACGATCACACCCAAGATCACCAACCCAATGACCGGGAACATGATCAAATTTACGGGGTTTGAAAATAAAGCCGCACGCGAATCTTGGTTCTGTAAAAACAACGCCAGAATCAAACTCAACCCAAGGCACATGAACACAACAATGATCACCGCACCTTTCCATGAAAAACTACGCGTGCCGCGCGCGACAACCCGTAACCATTCTTTTTGGCGCGAACCGAGCTGTCCGCGTTTGTTTGCTGTCAAATCTTCGGCATTGAATTCAAACATGCTTACTCCTCAATCTGTACTTCCACGATTCGATCCAGCCGAAAATTTCGTTCCGCGTTGCGCAGGTGACAATGCGCCTGCAAGTAGACATAATCTGCCAAGCCCATCACCTGCTTGGGCGTGACCCAGCGCTGAGTCTCTTCGCCGTTGCCATCAATGTAGCGGATGAATAATTTTTTATTGCTGTAGATCGCCTCGCCCAATTCCGTGGGCAATTGAATCCCTTCATTGGGCCACACGGGCGAATTGTAAATGCCAATGAATTCATCAAGCGGCTTGTTGAACTGCTTCATCTGATCCATCATGCCGAAGAAGATACCGCGCGCCGTGAGCGCATCATTCAAGGCGCGATGCGTGGTTGTCATCGGCACATGAAACGCCTCCGCGATGGACAGCAAACTATAGGAGGGTAGATCAAAAAACTGACGCGCCAGATTCAACGTATCGATCAAATTTGGAATTTGGATCTCATGTCCCAGCCGCTTATATTCACTATCCAAAAACTGGATATCGAATTGGGCATTATGACAGACCACAACCGTGTCACTTAATAACCCTAATACTTTGGGGGCAACCTCCTCAAACACCGGCGCGGACGCCAACTCCGCATCCGTCAGACCATTTGTGCTGGCGGCTCCGGGTGAAATAGGATGTTCAGGATTCACGAGACTCTGATACTGTTCCTTGATACGTTTTCCTTCTGTGATGACGATCCCCACTTCACAGATGCGGTCACCGAACCAGGGCGATAGCCCGGTCGTTTCGAGGTCTAAAAAGGCAAAGCGTGCATTTGAGATATCGAACATGCTGATTAAAACTCCGAAGGAGTGAGATGATTATAGAATTAGGCGTGTCTTGCTTTGAACCCTGAAAGGGTGTCACATGCTTGTAAAATCATGACATCCCTTCGGGATTTGAAGATTCTACATCGAAAATGCATTCCCTGCCTTGTGCGCTTCCACAGACCCATTGCGATATAACGTCACCGCGCCTGCGCCATACACAGTCCATGAATTGTTTTCGCCGTCATTGAGCATGCCGGTTTGTTCATCGATGCCAAGTAAAGTCACAGCCGGGATTTGTTTTATGAGTTTTGGCGCCCAATTCTTCCCGAATGTATTGTGATGCGGGAGGACGAGGGAGTTGGGAACTAGATTTAATCCCTCTACGATTTTCCCTGCGCTCGGATCAAAATAAAACTGACACAACACCATCGCCCCTGCGCTGGAACCGGCAATGACCGCGCCATTGTGATACGCATCCAGTGCCGCTTCCCAGGCAGAGCTATCTTTCAATGTCTGACCAAGATAGTGAGTAAAGCCGCCGAGCAAATAGATCAACTTGGCATCGCGCAAAGATTTCGCGATCTCGGCATTGTTCGCACTTGCCTTATCGATCAACGGAAGTGAAATAACATCCTTTGCGCCCAAACTTTGAAACCAGCGGATGCCGTTATTGCCCGCGCGCTGCTGGTTATTATCCGGCGCGGCGGCGGTTGGAATGATGCGGATCGGCGCGTTGAATCCACCAGCGAGTTCGATGGCTTGTAGATCAGGATCGCGCATGCGTCCGCCGAACTCTGCGCCGCCTTCGAGTAGTAAATATTCCATGTGGAGATTGTAACTGATGTTTGAGGGCACGGTTGTATAATGGATGCATCTCGCCCAAGGAGAAACAATATGTCGAAAGCCAAGGCTGGGGATCATTTCGAAAGTCTCTTTGAATATGCGCCCATCTCGTTGTGGGAGGAAGATTACAGCGCCATCAAAACTTTCTTTGATGAACTGCGTTCGAACGGGGTTGTCGATTTAGATCAATATCTCGATGAGCATCCCGAAGAAATCGTTAATAGCATGGGGCGCATCCAGGTGACCCATGTCAATCACGCTACGCTCAATATGTTCGGCGCAAGATCTGAAAAAGAATTGCTTGCCAATCTCGACAAAATATTTCGCGATGAAATGCGCGCACATTTTCGTGAGGAGTTAACCGCTCTTTGGAACGGGGAGAAAAGCTGGTCCGGAGACGGGATCAATTACCGGCTGGACGGCGAAGCGCTCCACATCCGTTTGCATTGGCGCATTTTGCCTGAGTGTGAGTCGACGTGGGAGTGCGTACTCGTATCCATCGAAAATATCACCGCGTTGAAGAAGGCAGAGGAACGATTCCATAATTTATTCACACACGCGCCGATCTCATTATGGGAGGAAGATTACAGCGCGCTCAAAAAGGAGTTTGACAAGTTGCGTGCGCAGGGTGTGGTGGATTTGAAAGCGCATCTCGCTTCGCACCCCAAAGCTGTTGACGGTTTCATAAGCCTGATCCGCGTACTGGATGTGAATCAGAAAACGCTCGATCTGTTCGAAGCCAAAGACAAAGAGACGCTACTCGCGAATCTCAATAAAGTTTTTCGCGATGAAATGAATAGTCACTTTGCCAGTGAGCTTGTGGATATGTGGAATGGCAAGACGTATTACGAACGTGAAGGCGTGAATTATGCGCTATCGGGCGACCCGGTAAATGTACATTTGCATTGGACCTTGATGCCCGGACACGAAAAAGATTTTGATTGGGTGCTGGTGGCATTGCAGGACATCACCGCGCGCAAAAAGGCGGAGGAATATCTACGCTATCTCGGCACACACGATGTAATGACCGGATTGTATAACCGCGCTTACTTCGATGAAACTTTATTGCATCTTGAGAGCGAACGCCGCGACCCGGTCAGCTTCATCGTTATGGATTTGAATAATTTGAAGATCACAAACGACCGTTACGGTCATCAGGTGGGCGATCAACTAATCCGTCGTACAGGCGAAGTGCTTAAAGCGAGCATCGATAATGGGTATATCGCGGCGCGCATCGGCGGCGACGAATTTACGCTGATCCTACCGGATACCGATGAGCAAACTGCACACGCCATGATGGAACGTGTGGAATCACTGGTCGAGATGAATAATAAATTTTATCGGGAACCGGAGTTGAGTCTATCGCTGGGGTCGGCAACCAGCGCACCAGGCATACCGCTTGAAAAAGTGATCAGCCTGGCTGACAAAACGATGTATACGAACAAGGGTCAATACTACCACCGCCGCAAGGAAGATTTTTAATTTACTGTTTGTATTCAGCGAACGGAACTCCGTTCAAATGATTGCTCAATGCCTGCCGCACATAAGGGACTGTGTTGGCAGGCAAATTATTTATCTCCACCCAGCGCACATCGTCGCATTTCTCAGGTTCGGCGTTGAACGGTTCACCTTGCCATTGATGGACTTGCACAAAGAAATCCACACGCTCATCATCTTCGATGCGGTGCATGACGGTTGAGAACGACATATTCCGTTCTTCGATATCCACACCAACTTCTTCTTTGCCTTCACGGATACCCGCCAGCATCACCGCTTCGCCGCCATCCAAATGCCCGGCTGGGACGCTATATTCGCCATCGCGAAAGCCGGTGTTGAAACGGCGAATCAATAGGATCTGATTCTTGCGAAAGAAAAAGAGATGAACAGTGGCAGGGAATCTGGCGCGCATGAGGAATGTTCCTTAAGTTGTGTTTGTAAATGATTGGCCGCCGACCGCTGACGGCAGACAACGGTCGGCGGTCTGTCGTCAGCGGTCAGATTTCGATATGGCTATTGAAAATATTTATTCCAGATCCGCTGTTTCTCTTCATCGGGAATAAACGAAGCTTCGCAGGCAAAACGGTTACAGGTGAAAATATCGTCCATGCTCATGCCCAGCACTTCATGCGCGATACGATATTCGTTGTTCAAATTTGTTTCCAACACTTCGGGGTCATCGGAGTTGATTGTGACCTTCACACCGAGATCAAATAGTTTTTTGAGCGGATGCTCTGCGATGGTGCGCACACCATTGGTCAGGTAATTGCTCCACGGATTCACTTCGAGTGTGATGTTATGTTCCTTGAGCATGTCGACGGCACGCATGTCTTCGATGCTGTGAATCCCATGACCGATACGGTCGGGCTTGAAGTTCTTAATGGTGTCTATCACATAGGAGGCGGGCGTATCTTCACCCGAATGGATCGTGACCTTCAAGCCTGCATCTTTGGCTTTGAGAATCGGCTTGATGAAGTCTTGCATAGGATATAGCTTTTCACCGTCTGCTAGATCAACTGCCACAATATGCTCGCGATGCCGGATCGCCCAATCCACAGTGCGGACGCACGAGTCCGCGCCCATGCCGCGTGAGGTGATGGCGATGTAACCGATCGCCATGTCAAATTCTTTTTCGGCGCGTGTCTTGGCGCGCAATAAACCTTCGAGGCAGGCATCCCAGTCGAGGTTGTGTCCATGGAACGCCCAATCCGGCGAGAAGCGGACTTCAAAGAGTCTGATATTCTGCTTCGCAGAATCTTCGAAGAGTTCCCACGCAATCCGCTCCACAACTTCGGGCGAGGTGATACTGTTCTGGAAAATTCCAAAGGCGTTTAACACAGCTTCCAAGCTTTGCATCTGATCATAGACTTTGACATGCTTGTCCAATTCACCAGCTTCATAGGAAGGCAGGGTCAACCCGGCGGCTTTCGACACATCAATGATCGTCTGCGTGCGGATCGCGCCTTCGAGATGGATGTGAATTTCGGTTTTGGGAATGGAGTTGTATTTTGGGTCAAAATTTTTCATGGGAGTTTGCCTGTTGTTTGATTTTACACCTGTAAATGTAGGGGCGAAGCAATGCTTCGCCCCTACGAACCCAACCGCAACGCCGCCTGCAACAAGACATTCGCGCCGTTGATGCAATCATCCCATTGGGTGAATTCGTATGGCGAGTGACTCGTCCCATTCACCGATGGGACGAAGATCATGCCCACCGGGCATATATCCACTAGCGACTGCGCGTCATGGATCGCGCCCGAAGGCAAGACAACACTTGACAATCCCAAACCATCACACGCACCTTTGAATGCGTTTTGCATTTCGACACTCATCGGGTTGGGCGTATGTTTGCCAAGCGGTTCTGCTGTCACTTGCAAGCCAAACTGCTCGGCTTTTTCACGCGCAAGTTTCATCAAGGCAGTATCCAATTCAGCCAGTTGCTTTTCATCGGGCGAACGGAACTCGAGCAGAAAGTCTGCGCGGGCGGGCACGATGTTTGAAGCGCCGGGCACAAACTCAAGCTTCCCTACATTCGCCACGCAATTCGGGAAATCGCGCATTACGATCTGGCGCGTTTCCAAAATAAACGCCGCCACGCCCTGTCCCGCATCCAGCCGGTCTTCCATTGCGGCTGAGCCCGCGTGATCGGCGCGCCCAATGTATGCCATGCGATACGATCCATACCCCACGATTGCGGAGACAATCCCAATGTTGAGTCCGCGCCGCTCGAGGCGTTTGCCCTGCTCGATGTGCACTTCCAAATATCCTGCCAAAGATTCTTTTGGTCGCTTCGCGGTGAATAAACCTTCTTCGGTCAACCCGGCGTGCGTCAGACCGGCTGTGAAATTCTCACGTCCGCTGTATGGATTTTTCACAGCTTCGGGACTGATATGTCCGGATAGCGCACTGCTCCCAAACAGACTCAAGTGCGTGCCTTCTTCGTCTGTAAAATCCATCGCTTCTACATTGACCTTGAGCCTGATCCCGTTTTCTTTGATCGTTCGCAACACTTCAAGCGCGGAAATGACTCCCAGCGCGCCGTCGAAGCGTCCGCCTTGAGGGACGGAGTCGAGATGGGAACCCAAGATCAAAGTTTGCAAGTTGGCAGGTTCGAAGGTTAGAACGGCAGAGTGGTTGCCTGCCCCATCCGTTCTAAACTCCAAGCCGGAGCGTGCGATCTCTTCGCGGAACCATTTGCGCGCGGCGAGATGTGCCTCACTGAAGGTGGGACGATTCACACCGCCTTCGGCTGTCGCACCGATCAAGGCTAATTGATTAAACGAAGCCAGCATTCGGTCGGAGTTGATGCGCAGGTCTTTGGTCATAATGTCTCCTTGCGTAAGAAAAGCTGAAGGGAGGATGTCTATCTGCTGATTATTTTATCTGAATAAGGAAAACATATGGACTTCAAACTGACGATCTTCTCTGACTATATATGACCGTGGTGTTATGTCGGCCAGGGTGTGGTCGAGAAACTGAAAGCTGAATATCAAGTGGATATCGAATGGCGTCCGTTTTATCTGAGTCCTGATACGCCGCCTGAAGGCAGGGAACTGCCAGATTACATCAAGAAGGCGCGGGACAACGGCTCGGAGGAACGTCTGCGTTCGATGGCGAACGCGCATGGCATGGACTTCCGTTCAACGGAGCGCATCTATAACACGCGGCTGGCGCATGAAGCCACCGAGTATGCCCGCGAGCATGGCAAGGGCAATGAGTTCCACAAGGTGATGTTCCGCAAAGTGTATGCAGATGGATTCGATCCAAGTCAATGGGACGTGTTGCGAGCTACCGCCGCGGAAGTTGGCTTGGATGCGGAAGAGATGCAACGCGATGTAGACGGCGGCAAATACACAACCAATGTTGCGGAACAGGTGAACCAAGCATATCAAATCGGCGTCAGCGGTGTGCCAACGTATGTGATCAATGACCGCTACGCGGTGGTCGGTGCACAGCCGTATGAAGTGTTCAAGAATGCGTTGGCACAGATCATGAACAAAAAGGACTGAGCACGGCCAACAGTTGTTTCACTGCTTTGATAACGGACCGCTGATTGATCGGCGGTCCGTTTTTTATTTTGGGTTGTTGTCTCCAGCTAGGCATGAATCTCAGAGTTTACAGTTTAATAACGATGGCTTTAATCTTATCTAATTCACAGCCAGTCCCCTTATAATCGTCCGACTCTAAAAATAAAAAGGAACAATTATGTCGACTGAATCTTCCGCTATTCCCCCGCTTGCCCCCGGCCTGCCGTTTGTTGGATCCATTGTGGCATTAGCCAATGATGCCCAGGATTTTTTCTATACTCAATATCGTGAACTTGGAAAAGTTTTTCGCGTTCGGGCTCTAGGTAATGAGTTCAAAGTATTGGCTGGTCCTGAAATCAATATGCTGATGGGAACTCAAGCTGAGTCTTTTACAGCCTGGGACACATGGGAACCCGTTGTAGCTAATTTTGGCGGTAAAAGGACTATTGCCATGGTGGATGGTCCTGAACATGCCCGCATGCGTCGTCTCATGCGCAAGAGTTTTTCGCGTGAAGCGCTCACATCCAATATTCCCATGGCGGTTGATCTGATCACTGGATTTATTAAGAAGCAGGAGTTTGGCAAGCGCATTCCAATTACTTATTTTATGCAGCACATCACAGCCAATATCCTGGGAATGCTAAGTAATGAACGTGTGCCAGGGGAATATTTTGACGATATTGTTTATTGGTGGACAACCCTGCTGGAAGTCTATGTAAGCCATCTAAAACCGGCCAGCGCTCTCGAGACCAAAGCCTATCAACGTGCCCGCGCCCGCGCCAAGGAATTTGCCACGATTGTTTTCAATGATCGCAAGAACAACCGCCCCGCCGATGACGAAGATAATTTTCTTGATAATCTTGCTGATGCCAGCGCGCAAGACCCGGATTTTTTGAGTCATGATGAAGCGTTGTTCCTGACTTTGGCTGGCTACTTTGCTGGTTTGGATACCGTTGCCAATGTTTCTTCGTTCATGTTATATGAATTACTGAAACACCCTGAGATTTTGGCAAAATCTCGCAGTGAAGCCGACCAAGCTTTTGCGAATGGAATGCCAACTGCTGAGTCCTTCCGAAATAAGCACACACTGCATGCTGTCGCCCAGGAGACTCTCAGACTCTATCCCATTGCCGGGGTGTTGCCGCGCACAGCAACCCAGGATCTTGAGTATGGCGGCTTTGTTCTTCGCAAAGGTGAACAATTCATGATCGCCAACGCCGCCCCGCATTTTTCTCCGGAATTCTATAAAGATCCCTATAAGTTTGATATTGAGCGCTACAGCGAGCCGCGGAACGAACACAAGAAACGTGGTGTTTTTGCGCCCTTTGGAGCGGGTCCGCATACCTGCCTGGGCGCCGGGTTGGCGGAAGTCCAGATCATGCTGGTGGTTGCCACCTTATTGCGTTATACCGATTTTTCGATGGACCCCGTGAAATACAAACTAAAAAAAGCGTATACGCCTTCCATGACGCCCAAGGGCTTTGGTATAAAGTTCAATTCATGGCGCACAGCCTTGTAAAGTACTCAAGAATGTATTGACATAGATCGAAAGCAGAAGAACTGACTTAAGTCAGTTCTTCTGCTTTCTTTATTATTCCCTTGTAAAAACTTCAGACCTTTAACCACGGAGACACCGGGCCACGGAGTTTTTACTCAGTGTCTCTGCGTCTCAGTGGTTCAAAAAACAACTATCATATTATTTGTTTTGAATGATGCAAAATCAAAGATCGCACGGGGATGTTGGAATCCCGGGTTGGACAGAATCCTGAAACGTCGTAGACGCATTCCGCAATTCGGTCACCTTGGCATCGACTTCCTCCGGCATAAGCAAGACACTTGCTGCGTGAAAGACCCAGTCAATATCTTCTTGATACGCGCGCACTTCGCTAGAACCGTTCAAGCCGCCATCAATGAACCACAAATTAAAATTGATCGACATCAACGACTCGGGGTAATACTCCCCGCCATGCTGACCGATCAACTTGCCGTCCACAAAATAGCGGACGGTGCCGTCGGTCACCTGCAGAACCAGTGTATGCCAGCCCGCGAGACTACCCTGCGCTGAGTTGCTGACGTTATCCGCATTCCACGGTTCGATCTGCACCTTTTCCCAAGTTGTGACATGTATCGTTTCCGGCATGCCGCCCCAACCGCCATTGGGTAGATATTCAAAATCCATTTCGCTGTAATCGGGATCCAGGGGTTTTTCATAGGGTGTGATCATATAAAACGTTTCGACGATCTGGTCGCCGTCACTGCCTGAGACCGGCACGTCGCTAAAACGGACGCGTGCCGCATACGTCCCTTCGAGGTATTTGCGGTCATGGCATATTTGAGTCTGATACGTATTTTCGCCTGTGCCATTGGTGGAGGAGGTCATCCGCAAAAGTCGATTCCCAATTGGGTTGGGATAATCTATAAAGGAGACGTTCTCCGTTCTGAAGGTTGCACCGGGCACACCGGGCAAGCCTGCGCCGTTACGGATGATCCAGCCATTGGCGGTCATTTCATCCGCAGTGGAGTAGGAGAAATCGTCAAATAGAATTTGGGCAGGTGCGCTGGTTGGTTCAGGTGTTAGCGTTGGTGTGTTTGAAGCACAGCCCGCCACAGTAATAACACATAGTATGAACGGTAATAGCGAGTATTTCATTTCTTTGAACCTTGAAAGTTTATTTTATGCTCGTTCAGTATAGCACCAAGATTGAGTGCAAAGATTCTGTTATACTCACGGAAAATGACTTCAGAAACCCGGACTCCCAACTTTACAGTGCGTGACGTTCCCATTTACGGGGATACGGTCCTCGCGCCCATGGACGGCTACTCGGACTGGCCCTTCCGGTCCATTTGCCGCGCGTTGGGTTCGGCGATGAGCTACACCGAGTTCGTGAAAGTGGAAAAGATCCTTAGCCGCTCGAAGGAACCCGCCAAGCGACTCTATTACGAAGCAGCGGAACGTCCCATCACGTTTCAAATCTATGGCGACGACCCGGACTTGATCCTGAAAGCCGCTTTGAAGATCGAGCCGTTGAAGCCCGATATCATTGACCTCAACATGGGCTGCCCCGCCAAGTCCATTGCGGATCGCGGCGCAGGCGTGGGAATGATGCCGAGTCCGCTCAAGATCGCGCGCACATTTCGCAAGTTGGTGAAGGCGTTGAAGGTTCCGGTCACCGGAAAAATTCGTCTCGGCTGGGATCGCAATAAGAATTTCAAACTCATCGCGCGCATCGTGGAAGAAGAAGGCGGCTCGTTGATCGCTGTCCACGGGCGCACCAAGGAACAACGCTACAGCGGCAACGCCGATTGGGATGCGATTGCCGAGGTGAAGTCAACGGTTCGGATTCCAGTGATCGGCTCGGGCGACGTCCGAACCGTGTCCGACATCCAAAGAATGAAACAACATACGCATTGTGATGCCGTCATGATCGGGCGCGGCGCGATTGCCAATCCGTGGATCTTTGCGGGCTATGATCGCGAACAAGTCCCATCTGAGCTGCTGCACGAAACCGTGCGCGAGCATTTGCAAAAGAGCGTGCAGTTTTATGGCGAAGAAGATGGGCAGCGCCTCTTCAGAAAATACGCCGTCCAATATTTGCTGTTGAAGACGCTCGACCGCGATGCCCGCAAAGAAATTTTGAAGGAACGCCCCTCGGGGGAATTTTTGGAGATGTTGAATCAAGTGTATGTGCTGACGGCAGGTTAGAACATAAATTCTGATATACTGGTAGGGACACAGTGCGCTGTGTCCCTATTTATTTTTTAATGAGGCTGTCATGGCAAAATCACACACACGTTATGTCTGTCAGGAATGCGGACGCGCCACCGCGTCGTACATGGGCAAATGCCCGCAATGCGGAGCGTTTAACAGCATGGTGGAGGAAGTTGTCCACGATGAGCCTGTGACGAAGTCCACTGCGGTTCGCGGACTTACGGGTCGGTCTGCTCCGCGCTCGATCGGCGATGTCTCCTCTGACGCCGAAGACCGCATCCACCTGCCCATCGGAGAGTTTGCGCGCGTGCTCGGCGGAGGCATTGTCCCTGGTTCCATCGTGTTGGTTGGCGGCGACCCCGGCATCGGCAAGTCCACGCTGATGTTGCAGATGACCATGGAAATGGCGGCGACAAAACGTGTGTTATATGTTTCGGGGGAAGAATCAGAACGCCAGATAAAAATGCGTGCAGTGCGTTTGAATGAAAAGAAAGAACTCCCAAAAAATTTGTTATTGGTCACAGAGACGAATCTTGAGATCATTCTGAATCACGTCAACGATGTAAAACCTGACATTCTGATCATCGATTCGATCCAGACCGTCTATCTCTCCAACATGGATTCGTCTGCTGGATCAGTGAGTCAAGTACGCGAATGTTCATCGCAATTGCGTGAACTGGCAAAGACCAGCGGTATTTCGGTATTTGTCATTGGGCACGTCACCAAAGAAGGGACAATCGCCGGTCCGCGCGTGTTGGAGCATATCGTAGATACCGTTCTTTATCTCGAAGGTGATCGCTTCCAGGCATATCGCTTATTGCGCTCGGTTAAGAATCGTTTTGGTGCAACCTCCGAAGTAGGCGTCTTCGAAATGCGCGAAGGCGGATTGGTTGAAGTAACGAATCCATCTGAAGCATTTCTAGCCGAGCGCATGATCAACGCCGCTGGCTCCGCGATTGCAGTAACCATGGAAGGTACGCGTCCGATACTGGTTGAGATCCAAGGACTCACTTCTCCCACCCAATTCGGCAATGCACGCCGCACCGCTAATGGCGTGGACTTCAACCGATTGCTTTTAACTTCGGCTGTGCTTACAAGGCGCGTAGGTCTCAAACTTTCGGAGCAAGATATTTTTGTCAACGTGGTCGGCGGTTTGCAGATCGACGAACCCGCCGCAGACCTCGCCATTGCCGCTGCAATCGCATCTTCGTGGAGGGATGTCTCTGTGAAAGCGGATGCAGTGCTGATCGGTGAGATTGGTCTCGCCGGTGAATTGCGGATGCCCGGTCAGATGCAGGCGCGTTTGCGTGAGGCGCAGAAATTGGGATTCAAAACTGCCATCGTGCCTAAGGCGATCCGCAAAGGCGAACCGTATCCAGCCGGGATTGAGATCATTGAAGTGCGGTCATTAGATCAGGCGTTGGATAAGGCATTTGCCGATGCCAAAGAATTACCCAAAGGGCGGAAGGTAGCGTAGTCGCGTCATTGCGAGGGCGATGTTCTCACGAAGTGGCCCGAAGCAATCTTCTCGTTTGCTAGGGGATTGCTTCGTCGCAACAACCGCTCCTCGCAATGACATAATAGTTTTCGCAACCCAGCTCCTTCTTTCCCGTATAAGACACAGAAGGAGATTCACAATGAACGTAAAAATTATTTCAGCAATCTTAGTGCTTGCTTTGGCGAGCATGGCATGTGGATTCAGTGTTGACCTGCCCAAGCGGGCACAGGCGGGACCGGAGATCAAAGATTCGATAACGGTAGCAGACCCAAAGTTAGAAGAGACGCGTTTGACCATCACATTCGGTGCAGGGGATTTGAATCTGTCATCCGGTGCGGAAAATCTGGTCGATGGCACCGCGATCTATAACGTCAAAGATCTGAAACCTCAGGTCACTACCACGGATGGAAATATTGAGATCAATCAAGGTGACTTTAAAAGCCTCCCGCCGGTTGAGGGCATGAAAAACGAATGGGACTTGAAGTTGGGCAAGACCCCCATGGACTTGACGATCAATGCCGGTGCGTATACTGGCAAATATGACCTCGGCGGACTCGCGCTCAAAAGCCTGACGGTCAAAGATGGTGCTGCACATGTAGAGTTGGATTTCGCGCAGCCCAACGCGACCGAGATGTCTGTGCTCCGCTACGAGACAGGCGCTTCGAACGTCAAATTGACGGGGCTCGCCAATGCCAATTTCAACAGCCTGGGCTTTAGCAGTGGCGCCGGTGATTACACCCTGGATTTCTCCGGTGAGTTAAAGCGCGATGCCACAGTCAACCTTTCAAGTGGCTTGAGCAATATGATCGTGGTAGTTCCAGCTGGAGTGAATGCCAATGTGACCGTTGAAGGCGGACTCTCCAACGTGAGTGTCGGCTCGAGTTGGAGCCAAAACGGCAATATTTACTCTCAAACTGGATCGGGTCCCACTTTGACGTTTATCATCAAGATGGGCACCGGGAACCTGACGCTCACGAAATAAACCGCATCAATGTATGCTCTTTGGCAGGGGCGGGAAAATCCCGCCTCTTTTTATTTGGAGTAAAAGGTCATAATTCATCCGTGACCTCTATCACTTGTATCTTAGTAGCGAAACCTATAAAATCGTGTTAAGAGACAAGTTTTCTCCCTTTTTCAAGAAGGAAGGTATTTATGCAGATCACACGTCAGGCGGACTACGCAGTACGAGCAGTTTTACATTTGGCGCGCGTTGGCAATGCCGAGCGTTCGGCGACCAGTGCTGTGGCAAAAGAACAGAATATTCCCCCTTCATTTCTGGCAAAGATCATCTCACAGCTTTCGATCGCGGGCTTGCTCCACACCTCCCGCGGCGCACGTGGCGGGGTCACACTGGCACGCGACCCCAAAGAGATCACCCTGCTGGAAGTGATCGAAGCCATCGATGGTCCCATTCAACTGAATGAGTGTGTGCAGGGCGAGGGCGTTTGTTCATTTGAAGATAAGTGTCCCATTCGTTCCGTATGGTGCGATGCCCAGGATGAACTGGTAACGCGCTTACGAAAAACGAACTTCGCTGAGTTGATGGCACAACCTGTATAACAGCTCTTGGATTAAAATCCCTCTCGACTATAATCGAGAGGGATTTTTTCATTTGATAAGGAGACGCATCATGTCTGGACCCAGAGTTGTTCGCGCCCCGAGGGGCATTGACCTCACCTGCAAGAACTGGCTCAGTGAAGCCGCCTATCGCATGATCCAAAATAATCTCGATCCTGAAGTGGCGGAGAAACCCGAAGACCTCGTCGTCTATGGCGGGCGCGGGAAAGCCGCCCGCAACTGGGAATCGTTCGATGCGATCCTCGAATCGCTGAAGAATCTCGAAGAAGATGAAACTCTGCTCGTGCAATCGGGCAAGCCGGTGGTGGTGTTCAAGAGTCACAAAGACGCGCCTAAAGTTCTGATTGCAAATTCAAACATCGTGCCGCATTGGGCGACCTGGGAAAAGTTCGATGAGTTGGATAAAAAAGGACTCATGATGTACGGGCAGATGACCGCCGGTTCATGGATCTATATCGGCACGCAGGGCATCTTGCAAGGCACGTATGAAACCTTTGGCGCGCTCGCCAAACTCAAAGGCTGGGGCTCGTTGAAGGGCAAGTTTGTCCTCACCGCCGGTCTCGGTGGGATGGGCGGCGCGCAACCGCTGTCCATTACGATGAATGAAGGTGTGGGACTCGTCGTTGAAGTTGACCCCGAACGCGCCGAGCGCCGTCGCGCGATTGGCTATATCGATATGGTGGTGGACACGCTCGAAGAAGCGATGACGCTCGTCGAAGAATTCAAAGAGAAACAAATCCCAAAGTCCATTGGCTTGATCGGCAACGCGGCGGATGTGTACACAGAACTCTTTCAGCGTGGAGTCATTCCCGATGTAGTGACAGATCAAACGTCGGCGCACGAGGCGTTGTTCTATGTCCCATCTGGGTTATCGGTCACAGCGGCGGATGAGCTGCGCAAGTCCGATCCTGAGAAATATAAAAAGATGGCAATGGACTCAATGTCCAAACATGTGCGCGCCATGTTGGATTTCCAACGCGCCGGTGCGGAAGTTTTCGATTACGGCAATAACCTGCGCCAGCAGGCCTTCAACAACGGCGTGAGCGATGCGTTCGAGTTCCCCGGTTTTGTGCCCGCTTATATCCGTCCGTTGTTCTGTGAAGGCAAGGGACCGTTCCGCTGGGTGGCGTTATCGGGCGATAAGGAAGATATTTACACCACTGACCAAGCCATCATGGAATTGTTCCCGAACGATGACCATCTGCACCGCTGGTTAAAGATGGCGCGCGAGAAAGTTCCGTTTCAGGGTCTGCCCGCGCGCATCTGCTGGCTGGGATATGGCGAACGCGCCAAGGCTGGCTTGATGTTCAATGAATTGGTCGCGAGTGGAAAAGTGAAAGCCCCGATCGTGATTGGGCGCGACCATTTGGATTCAGGCTCGGTCGCTTCACCGAACCGCGAGACCGAAGCGATGAAAGACGGTTCAGATGCGATCTCCGATTGGGCGATATTGAACGCGATGATCAACATCGTCGGCGGCGCGACGTGGGTCTCGTTCCATCACGGCGGCGGCGTGGGGATGGGATATTCACAACACGCGGGACAGGTCATCGTGGCAGATGGAACTCCCGAAGCCGCGAAAAGATTGGAAAGAGTCCTGACAACAGATCCAGGCATGGGCGTAGTCCGACATGCTGATGCAGGCTACGAGATCGCGATTGATGCCGCGAAGCGTCATGGTATTAAGATGCCGATGTTGAAGTAGGTCATGAATAAAAATATTGGAGCTGGCTTGAGCATGCTTTTATTAAGCACGCTTGCCTGTGAGCCTGTGTTCGCGATTGGCTGGCGCGAACTGTCTTGCATCCTTATCCTTGCCGCTTTTTTGCTTGGACCACCGCTCTACAGGTTGATTCGCAGACTCGAAGAGTTTTACAAACGTAAGCATAAATAACACAACCGGCGGACGTGATGTCCGCCGGTTGTGTTTATGACTGAAATCATATTAGGCTGGGTGGAATACTTTTCGAATTCCCAGTTGGGCGAGCCAGCCAACGTATGCCCCCAAAAATGGGATGAGCAATATGACCAGAAATTTAAAATCGCGGGATAGATAAATTTCATACATAGGGATCCAAATGCCAATTGCCAGCGCGATCAACCACGGACGGCGGTGACCCAACAGGGTGAGCAGTCCACTGACAAGCAGCAAACCAGCTGCGAGCAGCCCGGTGTCATCCCAATGTGGGCGCGAATCAACGTACACTGAAAACAAACCTGCCAATCCTGCAATTGCTAAAAGTAATTTCTGCATGAGGGTATTCCTTTCTTTTTCAAACGCGAATGCCACAACTTTGACCGAACCAAACCGTTCCAACGCCTGACGCTCGGATTCCTCAGCGCTCAAGCCTCGACGTATGCCTGCTTCCACC
This sequence comes from Chloroflexota bacterium, assembly GCA_040006635.1. Lineage (GTDB taxonomy): Bacteria > Chloroflexota > Anaerolineae > Anaerolineales > Villigracilaceae > Defluviilinea. Next base: position 751 of record JBDTWO010000072.1, on the reverse strand, counting down.
GCCTCAAGCAAATGACTCTCCGCTTCAGCCAGCGCGTCCGCATCAAACACCCCTCGCCACCAGAGTTGACGCTTTAATGCCCGCAAATAAGTTTCGATTTGCTTCGTCATATCAAATCCCCACCGTGGCATTGATGGCTTTATAAAATTGCTTCCATTCTGTCTGACGAGTTGTCAATGCCTGCTGACCTTTGGGAGTCGGTTGATAGATGCGTTTGCGGCGCGCTGAATCTTCAGACCAGGTGCTTTTCAACAAGCCCTGATCTTCCAAACGATGCAGGGCAGGATAGATAGTCCCTTCAGGGAGGTCGAACGCACCTTTGCTGCGCGCGCGCAGAGCTTCGATCACAGCGTAGCCGTGGGCGGGTCCATCTGCCAAAACTGCCAGCAGAAGAAGATCGAGATGTCCTTTAAGAGCTTCACCAACCATGCGGACATGGTATACCTAGTTATGCTAGGTGTCAAAGGTGAAAGCATAGCTTGATCGCACTATACTTTCACTCTTGACATACTGTATTATATACAGTATAGTACGACCAATAGGTGACATATGGAAAACGATGAACTGGTACAAAACATGTTGTTGGAACTGCGGCGCGGCATCCTGTCTCTTGCGGTGCTGAGCCGGTTGGGCAAGGAGGAGTACGGCTACTCCCTGCTCAAGGCGCTCTCTGATCAGGGCATGGAGATTGACCAGAGCACGCTCTATCCCCTGCTCCGCAGGCTCGAGTCGCAGGGACTGTTACAGTCCG
>JBDTWO010000071.1:0-21047 GCA_040006635.1 Chloroflexota bacterium | reverse complement strand
ATATCGAACCCGGCATGGCTTTGAAATCGCTCAGCGGATTTGCAGATGTCATTGCAGTGACGACTGGTGAATCGCAGAAGTTCTTTACCAAAAAAGTATTTGAGACGGGCTACCCGCTGCGGGCGGACCTCGCGCTGTGGGACCGTTCGACAGCGCAGCGCCACCTCGGCATCGCCAGCGGACTGCCCAGCCTGTTGGTGCTGGGCGGCAGCAAAGGTGCGCGCTCGATCAATACAACGGTCATGAGTAATCTGCGTGAATTGCTTGCCAAATTCGAACTCATCCACATCTCCGGCGATCTGGATTGGACTCTAGTAAAACATAACCGTGAGCAATTGCCGATGGAGCTTGCCACGCGTTATCATGCCATGCCCTACTTGCACGACATGGGCGCCGCCTTAGCCGCCGCGGATCTGGTGGTCTCACGGGCAGGCGCCTCCTGTTTGGGCGAATATCCGTTATTTGGTCTGCCCGCCATTCTGGTCCCGTATCCGTATGCGTGGCGTTACCAGAAAGTGAATGCCGATTATCTGACGCGGCGCGGCGCGGCGATCGTTTTGGAAGATCAAGCCTTGAAGGATGAATTGTTGGAAACGCTGACCGTGCTCTTGGATAACCCGAATAAATTGAAAGCCATGCGCGCCGCGATGTTTGAATTGTCCCATCCGCGCGCCGCCGATAAGATCGCCAGCAAGTTGATCGAACTGGCAGGAGCTTAACGCCTATGATGAGTATTATCTATGTCTTCTGGATGTATGTCCTGCTTTTCGCCGTCATCGGAGGGATGCGCGGCTGGGCAAAGGAACTGCTGGTTTCGTTCAGCGTGATCCTTTCGCTGGCGTTGAATCACGTCATCCGCAAATACATTCCGCTGGCTGCCAACCTGCCCGAGACGGATGCTTCGCTCTTCTGGGTGCGCACGATCATCCTCCTGGTGCTAGTGTATTTTGGTTATCAAACGGTCGTCAGCATCCAGCACCTGGCGGGTAAAGCCCGCAGTGAAAAACTGCAGGATACGCTCTTCGGGGCTTTCCTCGGCGGCATCAACGGTTATTTGGTGGCAGGCAGCATTTTGTATTATGTGCATATCGCAGATTACACATTCCAAAATGTCATCCTCAAACCCGCCGACCCGGTCCTGTTGGAAAAAGTGAATCAGATGATGCTCTACATGCCGCCGCAAATTCTGGGTGAGCCCGGCATCTACTTCGCTGTTATTCTTTGTATGGTTTTCGTATTGGTCGTTTACATTTAACACTAATCGCTAAATGCTGAAAGCTGATCGCTAACATGACACACATTCATTTCATTGGCATCGGGGGCAGCGGACTTTCCGCCATCGCCCGCCTCCTCTTGGAGAGCGGATACGTGGTGAGCGGTTCTGACCGTGCGCTCACGCCCTTTGCCGATGAAGTGCGTAAGGCGGGTGCGACCGTGTACGTCGGTCATCATCCGCGCAATATCGCGGGCGCTGATTCGATCGTGATGTCCTCCGCAGTCAGCATGGACAATCCCGAGGTCGTGGCGGCGAAGCAGGCGAATATCCCTGTTTACAAACGCGCGGATTTTCTCGGTCAGTTGATGGCGGATAAAAAGGGCATCGCCATCGCTGGGACACATGGTAAAACCACCACCACCGCCATGACCGCCTGGGTCTTGAGCGAACTCGGACGCGACCCATCGTTCATTGTTGGCGGCGTGCTGAACAATCTCAAAGTCAATGCGCATGCCGGTAAAGGTAATGCCTTCGTGATCGAAGCGGATGAGTATGACAACATGTTCCTCGGTCTCAAGCCGCAGATCGAAGTGGTGACCAGCCTTGAGCATGATCATCCCGATATCTTCCCGACCCTCGAAGCCATGTATGCCTCGTTCGAAAAATTTGTAGACCTGCTCCCCGAGGAAGGTTCCTTGATCGTATGCGCCGAAGATAGCGGCGCAATGGCATTGATCCCACATGCGCGCAAAAAAGGACTCAACCTCGTTGCCTATTACATTCAGAACGAAATGACCATCAGCAGTCCCTATTGGGTGATGGCACGTGAAGTGCAAACCAATCAACGCGGCGGGTTTGATTTCGTGGTTTCATCCAATCTCGGTGCTGCCGGCGCAACGTCAGTGGAAGTCTCTTTGCAGGTGCCGGGCAAACATAATGTCCGCAATGCGCTGGCAGTCATCGCCATCGTTGAGTTGCTTGGTCTCTCAAAAGAAAAAGCCGCGCAGGCGCTCGGTAAATTCACCGGCACGGGGCGCCGCTTTCAATTGCGCGGTGAGGCGAACGGCATCACCATCATTGATGATTATGCCCATCACCCCACCGAGATCACAGCCACACTCGCCGGTGCGCGTGCCCGTTATCCTGAACGTCGCATCTGGGCAGTCTGGCAGCCGCACACCTATTCACGCACGCAAACGTTATTCCTTGAATTTGCGCGCGCCTTCAAAGACGCCGATGAAGTCATCGTCACCGAAGTCTATGCCGCGCGCGAACCCAAACAGGATTTCACCTCCGCCGAGGTCGTCAGCGCCATGCCGCATCGCTCGGCACGTTATATCGAAACGTTATCCGAAGTGACGAGCCACCTGCTTCGAAATTTAAAATCTGGCGACGTTGTGATTGTCATGTCCGCGGGTGATGCGGACCAGATCAGCACCGAGCTTGTGAAAGCATTTGAAGAAAGGTAGGCAAACTATGTTGGATGAAAAGAAAAGCGCGCTTCACATATCATCCCCTTTGGGGACTCACCCGTCCCTGCTCCCGTTGCGAATGGCTTTGATCGCAGCCGAAAGTGGATCCCCCTCCCGCCCGCCGCGGATGGATGTGAACGAACAACGTGCTCTGCAGTTGATCGAAAAGGTCAAAGCCGGATATAAAAAGCAACAGTTTGTTTTGCGCTGGGAAGATGTTCCAAGCCCATATGGTTTTCATGTGTCTCATCGAACAATGGTGAACAGCCATGCCTGATGAAAAAAAGAAGAAAGACCTGCATCCTGAGACCAACTTCCTGCCGCCGCTGGATATGGTGCTCTCCTTTTTCAAAAAGAAGGACAAGCCCGCCGCTGTGAATGATGCACCGCAGGAAACCGAAGAAGTGCAAGGTCACGCTGTCAAACGCCTCATCGATCACATCAACCACGATGAGCAACAACAAACAGACCAGAAGACGAACGACTAGCAGACTAAGAGACTAGAAGACAAGAAGACTAAATCAATGGCAACTCTCGCACGACCGATCGACATCCTATACGCCAAACTGGGCGACAAAGTGAAAGAGAACTTCTCACTTGCGCCCTATACCTCCGCGCGTATTGGCGGACCTGCGGATATTCTGATCATTGCCGATACCGCCGCTGAACTTGGACGTATCGTGAAATTATTATGGAAACAGGAGATGCCGTTCACATTATTGGGCGGCGGCTCGAATGTTTTGATCAGCGACAAAGGCGTCCGTGGCGTGGTGGTGATGAATCGGGCGAAGGGCGTAAAGTTCCACGCTGGCGACCAGCCTACAGTCACGGCTGAATCGGGCGTCATCTTTAGCAACCTTGCGAATCGTTGCGCATCCAAAGGCTTTGCCGGGCTCGAATGGGCGGCGACAGTCCCGGGCACGATCGGTGGCGCAGTGTATGGCAATGCCGGAGCATTCGGCGGCGATACGGCTGGTGACTTGATCTCTGCTGAATTATTAACTGAAAATGGAAAAGAAAAATTCACGGCTGAGCAAATGGGATATGGCTATCGCACAAGTGTACTGAAACGCCATGAAATAAAAGCAGTAGTACTTTCGGCTGAATTCGCGTTAAAAAATTCTACCAAAGAGGAAGTGACTGTTAAAATCCAACAATTCAGCGCGCACCGCAAAGCCACTCAACCGCCAGGCGCGAGTATGGGCTCGATGTTCAAAAACCCAGCTGGCGATTATGCCGGACGGTTAATTGAATCGTCAGGCTTGAAAGGCACCCGTATCGGTAACGCTGAGATCAGCCCGTTGCACGGAAATTTCTTTATCAATCATGCCAATACCAAAGCGGAAGACATTCGCGCTTTGATTCAATTGGTGCAGAAAACTGTCAAAGAAAAACAAGATGTTGAATTGGAATTGGAAGTTGAGTTAATTGGTGAATGGTAATTCTTTCGCGCTGAGCGGAGTGAGGACAGCTTTATCGTCCGAACGCAGACGAAGCATAATTGGTAATTAGAGAATTTGTATTGAGATTGAATGACAAACAATAAACTTCGAGTGGCAGTGTTATTCGGTGGACGATCAGGTGAGCATGCAGTCTCGCTCATGTCTGCGCGTTCCGTGCTGTCTGTGCTCGACCCTGCCAAATACGAAGTGACCCAGATCGGCATCACGCATGCCGGTACATGGCTGACTGGTCATGATGTGTTAAGTAAATTTGAAAACAACCAGACCGATGGATTGCTATCGGTGATGTTCTCTCCCGATCCATCTGAAACAGGGATATACATCCTCGAAGGTTTTTCGGGTCTGCGGAAATGGTCTGATATTGATGTGTACTTCCCGGTTCTACACGGTACGTTCGGTGAAGATGGCACATTGCAAGGTTTATTTGAATTAGCTGATGTTGCTTATGTAGGCGCAGGTGTAGTTGGTTCCTCCGTTGGTATGGACAAAGGCGTCTTCAAAGATGTGATGATCGCTAATAACGTTCCAATAGTGGATACGTTGGTGGTCTTACGCGCTGAGATCGAAAAAGATGTAGTGGCTGTGATCGAAAAGGCTGAAAAGATCAGCGATTATCCGTTCTTTACCAAGCCCGCCAATCTCGGTTCCTCGGTCGGCGTGACCAAGTGCAGTAACCGTTCTGACTTGCAGGAAGGCTTGATGGAGGCCGCTTCCTTTGACCGCCGCGTGTTGGTTCAAAAAGGCGTGAAGAATGTGCGCGAGATCGAAGTCAGTGTGTTGGGCAATGATGATCCCGTCGCTTCGATGCCCGGTGAGATTTTGCCGAGCCGCGAATTTTATTCGTATGAATCAAAATATATTGACGGCACTTCGGGATATGACATCCCTGCCAAACTGCCTGCTGAAACGACTGAACTCATTCGTGAGTATGCCGTGCGTGCTTACAAAGCCATTGACTGTGCAGGCATGGCACGCGTGGATTTCTTTGTTGAGAAAGATACCAACAAAATCTATTTGAATGAGTTGAACAGCATTCCCGGCTTCACCAAGATCAGCATGTACCCCAAACTTTGGGAAGCCAGCGGCATGTCCTATGCAAAACTGGTGGACCGTTTGATCGAACTGGCAATGGAACGCAAAGCCGACCGCGACCACACCTCGCATACTTTTCGGAGCCGCGCATGAGCGATAAAAAAGAACTCTCCCGTGCTGAACTCGTCCGCTTGCGGCGCGAGCAGGAACATGCCAATCGCATGAACCGCATCGCGAAGGAAGCCACGCGCCCTGTGCCAGTTTCGGCGCGCACCAAAAAGGCTCCCACCACTCCCAAAGCGAAGGTTGTCAAACCCAAGCAAAATGCGCGCCGTCGTTTCCAGATCGCCTTGCCTTCTGTGCGCTCCATGCCGCGCGCCAATCTCCGCTCGGTCAGTATCCCGCGTCCGCGTTTCGGCTGGCGCATGTTCTCATTTATTTTGGCGGTTGTTTTTGGCGCCGCACTTTATTTCGCCTTCAATCTTCCGCAATTGCGCGTGACTGAGGCGCAGGTCACTGGCAATCAGGTTGTCACGCCTGCGGATGTAAATTCAGTCTTGAACATTGCCGGACAGCCGATCTTCCTGCTCGCCCCAGCGGACTTGGAAACCCGCCTCCGCCTCAACTACCCCGAGCTTGTTTCCGTCCGAGTGAGCGTTGCCTTCCCCAATCTCGTTACTGTCGATGTCCGCGAACGCAAGCCGGCCATCCGTTGGGAACAGGGCGGCGGCTATACCTGGGTCGCGGAAGACGGCGTCGCATTCAAGCCGAGAGGCGAAATGGTTGGACTCGTCTCCGTCGTGGCTGAATCAGCTCCACCCGTAGCTGGAGGCGGAACCGATCCATTGACTCCCGCGCCGTTCATTTCGCAAGATATGGTCCAGGCGTTGAAAGGTCTCGCAGGTCACGTCCCGCCGGGTCAATCCATTTTGTATGATGCGCGCATGGGCTTTGGCTGGAACGACCCGCGCGGCTGGCGTGCTTATTTTGGCGCGACCCCGAACGATATTGAATTGAAGATGCGTGTGTATGAGTCGCTGGTGGCTTCGTTGACGCAACGCGGCATCCGCCCGGCGTTGATCAATGTGACGTATCCGACCGCACCGTATTATCGGATGACGAAATAACAAACTCTGGAGTGCGGCAGCTTGCTGCCGTACCATCCAACAGCAAGCTGTTGGACTCCAGAATTAAGAAAAAGGAATCATGGAAGAAATCGTAGTAGGCATAGACGTAGGCACGACCAAAGTGTGTACGCTGGTTGGGCGCGTGGAAGATAACAAATCCATTCGCATCATGGGCGTGGGCATTGAACCTTCGGAGGGTATTAAGAAGGGCATCATTGTGGATCTGGCTGCGGCTTCGCAGGCGATCACGCGTTCGGTGAAGAAGGCTGAATCGACTTCGGGGTTGGAGATCACTTCGGCGTTGGTGAGCATTGCGGGTGCGCATGTGTCGTCGGTGAATAGTCGCGGGACGGCAGCGGTGAATGGCAATGTGATCGAACAGTTCGACGTTGAACATGCCATGGAGCAGGCGCGCTCGGTGGCGATCCCCTATGACCGTGAGATCATCCATGTGATCCAACGCGGTTTTAGTGTGGATGGACAGGATGGCATCCGCAACCCGAAAGGGATGCACGGCTATCGTCTCGAAGTGGAAGCACACATCATTACTGCTTCGGCGGCGACGGTCGATAATTTACGGCAGTGTGTAGGCGCGGCGGGTGTGGAGATCCAACAATTTGTTTTGAATCCGCTGGCTTCGGGTGAAGTAGTGTTGTCCGAGCAGGAACGTCAGGCGGGTGTGGCGGTCTGTGATATCGGCGGCGGCACCACGGACCTGGCGATCTATGTCAACGGCGATGTGTGGCACACGATGGTACTGGCGGTCGGCGGTAATCACGTGACCCAGGATATTGCACACGGTTTACGCTTCCCGTTCGAGCAAGCCGAAGAAGTGAAGAAGCAGCAGGGCTATGCCGTCCGTGCGGAAGTTGGTTCGGAAGAATATTTTTCGATCCGCCCGTTTGGCGAAGACCGTCCCGTGCAGATCAATCGTCAGGAACTGGCGCATATCATCGAAGCGCGCGTGGCTGAAATATTTTCACTGACATTGCAGGAGATCAAACGCTCTGGTTATGATGGTCTTTTGCCAGCGGGTATGGTGTTGACCGGCGGTGCTTCGGCTTTGCCGGGCATCAAACGGGTTGCGAGTGAAGTATTGGGCTTGCCCGTGCGGACTGCCCAACCTGAAAATTTATTGGGTCTTGTGGATCGGTTAAATTCACCGGCATATTCAACCGGTGTGGGTTTATTGCGATGGGCGCTCTCGATGCACGATCAGGATGTGAGCATCGGACGCGAACGTCGTTCGAAAGGAGAGAAGCGTATGGATTTTGGCGTCGTCAAAAAATGGATAGGTCGTATATTGCCGTAGTCGTTAAGACCCTAAAGGTTTCCTTTGCAAGTAGATATGCAGTTCATCGTTGAGTATCTTGCAAAGAAAAAACTTATTTGCAGAAAAAACCTTTAGGGTCTGCAGGGTAAGCACCCTTAAAATATCGAAACACAGAATCAAAAACAAGTATCATAGACCAATGTTTGATGGAGGTAGTCATGGACTCGACCAATAAGCAAAACAATGAGCAATTGCCAGTGGAATCTTTCGCCCGCATTAAAGTTATCGGTGTCGGTGGCGGCGGATCGAATGCCGTCAATCGTATGATCGATGAAGGTATTCAAGGCGTTGATTTCATTACGGTGAATACCGACGCCCAAGCCTTGTTGCTGACGAAGGCTGGCACCCGCGTACGCCTCGGTGACAAACTCACCCGCGGTCTGGGCGCGGGCGGCAACCCCGAAGTCGGGCGCAAAGCCGCTGAAGAATCGGCGGACGAACTGTATAACGTGCTGAAAGGCTCGGATATGGTTTTCGTTACAGCGGGCATGGGCGGCGGCACCGGCACGGGCGCGGCTCCCATCGTGGCGCAGATCGCACGCGAGAGCGGCGCGCTCACCATCGGTGTGGTGACCCGTCCGTTCACGTTCGAAGGCATGCGTCGTCTGCAAGCCGCCGAAGTGGGCATCAACCAGCTTAAGGAACATACCGATACATTGGTGGCAATTCCCAATGATCGCTTATTACAAATTGCGGATAAACGCGCTTCATTGCAAGACGCGTTCCGTCTCGCCGATGATGTTCTGCATCAGGGCATTCAAGGCATCTCTGAACTCATCACCATCCCCGGTTTGATCAACCTCGACTTTGCCGATGTGCGCGCGATCATGTCTGAAGGCGGCGCGGCGCTCATGGCGGTCGGTAAAGGCTCCGGGGACGACCGGGCAAAAAAGGCGGCGGAAGATGCGATCTCATCCAAGCTGCTCGATATCACCATTGATGGCGCGCGCGGTGTGCTCTTCAACGTCACTGGCGGTCCGAACATGACGCTCTTCGAAGTCAACCAGGCTGCGGCGATCATCCGCGAGACCGCGCACCCCGATGTGAACATGATCTTCGGTGCGGTCATCGACCCGAACATGGGCGACGACATCCGCATCACCGTCATCGCAACCGGCTTCGAGCGCAATTCCCTGCCACGCCGCGCTTTGGATAAACAACCCCGCGAGAACAAACGCGAGAATACTGCCTACACCGTGCGTCCCATGGAATCGGTTTCGGTGCATGCCGACGTTCAATCTGGTGAGGCGAAACAAGCGCCTTTGCCTCCCGTCAACAAGGACGATCTTGACATCCCAACCTTCTTGAGGAATCGAAGATAGTATGTACGGGCGGGGCACGTCCCCGCCCGGTACGGCGACCCTAAGAGGTTGCTCTTACGAGTCCATCTTCATTGCCGGAGCGGTTCCGCGTGCCTGGGCGAGGTGCGTTGAATCGCTCTGTGCGTTTAAGCCCCGGCCTCTCCGCCCTTCGGGCACCTCCCCCAAAATCCGACGAACTTCAGTCGGATTTTGGGGGAGGACGGGTGGGGGTGTGCTAAAATAAATATTATGAAAGCCATACTCCCACAACACGTACATGAATCCTATAAGCGGCATCGCAAGGAACTGATGTGGCAGATCATTCTGCCCGTGGTGTTGATCTCTGTCCTGCTGATCGCATTGATCGTGCTGATCAACATCGCCACCTTCCGTGATGGCGGAGATGTCGGTCGTTGGGCGGCGATCTCCACGATCTGGATCGTGATCCCCATCATGATCGGATTGGTGATCGTTGTAGCCATCCTGGGCGGACTCGTCTATTTGATGCAACAACTGCTCAACATCACACCGACCTATACCAGCCTGGCGCAGGATTATGTCTATCTCGCCGAAGGCTATATTAAACGTGCCGCGGAAGCTATTGTGCAGCCAGTTGTTCAACTCAACGGAATCCTGGCAAGCATCCTGGCATTCTTTGAGAAGATCAAACCGCAACAAAAATAGAAGTGCTGCGCACTTTCATAGATAAAGGAAATCAACCATGAACAAAAGCAGAACCCTGATATTCGGCGCCCTCGTCGGCGCAGTGACTGGCTTGATCGCAGCGGCATTGCTCAACCGCCGTGCAGCAGAGAAGGGTGACAATGAATCCGCGCTTACTACGGGCGAAGGCGTGAAGATCGGCGCGCTCGTGTTTGGATTGCTGCGGGCGATCTCATCGCTGGGGGATGATTGAAATAACTGAAGAGCTTGGAAGACTTAGTGCTCAAAAAACTTGCTCATGTAATAAATTAGGGACACGATATATCGTGTCCCTACGCTTTTAAGAAATTTAGGAGAATGCTGCCGTGAAAATTTACAAGTACTGGACAGTCGAAAAGCAAAAAATCATCATTGATGGCGTGACGCAGGAAGTGACTTGCTATGGTGGGTCGAATATTTCGGTAGATGATGCGCGGGGGAAGGCGAAAGAAAAGGCTCAGAAGATACAACGCAAGATCGCGGGCGAGAAGCATCTCTTTGAAGATTATGAGTCAGAGATCCGCGAGGAGATTCTACAAACGGTTGACGAGCATTCCGTCATCACGCGGAATCGCTATGGGGCGAGGGTGTTGAATGTTGAGAAATTAATGATCCTGGATATTGATAAACCCAAACCCACTGGTGGTTTGTTCAAAAAGAAGGACACCCGTCCGCCCAAAGAACAGATCTTTGAGATGGTCAAGAATCTGGCAACGACGAAATATAAAGACCTCGGTTTTCGCATTTACGAAACGTATCAAGGCGCGCGAGTGATCGTGTTGGGCAGGGAGTTTGATCCGCGTGATGGTGCAACCAAAAAGATGATGGACGAGTTCAACTGTGATCCGTTGTATACGTTGTTGTGCGTCAAGCAGGGTTGTTATCGCGCGCGCTTAACGCCCAAGCCGTCGCGGATGAAGCTCAAGGGCTATAAGGTCAAATATCCGCGCGAAGGGGATGATAGTGAGTTTCAGCGTTGGGTATCGGAATACGAAAATATGAGTCGCAGTTTCAGTGTGTGCAAATTGATCGGACAGGTGGGAACGGTGGTATCAACGAATGATGTGGTGCGACTCCATGACGATGTTACGGGAGTCGGGTATCCACAGCGGTTGGCGTAAACACCAAAACCTGACATGTCTTCGCGAAGGTCTTTTTGATCGTGACCTGTGTCCACACGAGCATCACAGTTGATCATGGCGCGGATGAGACATGTCAGGTTTAATTTTTGATACACACCAACCCTTTGAGATACGCACCTTCGGGGAAATGTAATGAAATAGGATGATCTGCGCCCTGCGATAAATGCTCGACGATCTGCGCATCGACGTTTGCATCGAGCGCGGCTCCGGCGACGATCTTTTGGAACAAGCCTGCGTCAATTCCACCTGAACACGAGAACGTGACCAACAGTCCGTCTGGGCGCAGGAGTTTGAACGACAGCAGATTGATGTCCTTGTACGCACGCGTGGCTTTTTCGGCGTGTGCGGCAGTGGGGGCGAACTTCGGCGGGTCGAGGATGATCATATCGAAGGAGCGTGCTTCGTCGCGGAATTTTCGTAAGAGTTGAAAGACGTCACCCTCGAGAATGTTGTGATGATCAGCGGGGAGATCGTTAAGCGCGATATTTTGTTTGCAAAGTTCCAACGCATCAGCAGATGAATCCACAGATAGAACAGACTTTGCTCCGCCAGCCAATGCGTTGACGGAAAATCCGCCGGTGTAACTGAAGCAATCGAGCACATCTTTATCTTTTGCAAGTTCACGGACGCGGAGTCGATTCGCGCGCTGGTCAAGATAGAAGCCGGTTTTGTGTCCTTCGGCGAGGTTGACTTTGAATTTCAGATCGTGTTCGCGAATGGTAAGTGGTAATTGGGGATTGGTACCGCGTAATAGTCCGACCTTTGATGGCAGTCCTTCGAGTTCGCGCACGTCCGCATCGGAACGTTCGTAGATGGTTGTGAGTCCGGTCTCTTCGAGCAGGAGATCGGCGAAGGTTTCTTTCCAGTATTCTGCGCCAGCGGTGAGACATTGCATGACAAGTACGTCGTTGTAGCGGTCAACGATCAAGCCGGGGAGGTTGTCGGATTCGGCGTAGATGAGGCGAAATGAATCGGTGTTCGATATGTAGTGAGGCATGGAGCGTGAGGCGAGAGCAGTGCGAATTTTTTTACGAAAAAATTCTTTGTCAACCGGTTCATCGTTAAACGTCCACACGCGGGCGCGGATCTGTGAGTGTGGGGAGTAAGAGGCGCGGGCGAGAAACTGCTTATCGGACGAGAGCAGATCCACGGTCGAGCCTGAGGCGATGTTATCGTCTGCGTGACGGATCCCGCCGGAGAAGATCCACGGATGGCGGCGCAATAAACTTTTTTCACGTCCAGCATTGAGAATCACATTCATGAGTTTTGTCCTTCACCAGGAAAGGGACGCAGGATCTCCATCCACTTTTCGGGATTCTGCATATTATCCCAACCGAATTGGCGATAGAGTTCGTGGGCATCACGTGTGGCAAGCGTCCAACGGCGCAAGCCTTGCAGGTCGGGATGACTCATCACGGTTTCGATCAGCCACTTGCCGAGCCCGTGTGCGCGATGCTCCTCGTGAATGAAAACATCGCAGAGATACGCGAAGACGGCATAATCGCTGACAACGCGCGCGAGTCCAATTTGTTTCGCGCCATCATAGAGACCGAAGACGAGTGAGTTGCTGATGGCGCGCTCAGTGCGTTCGCGTGGACGTCCTGATGCCCAATAGGCGCGCGTGAGCATATCGGCGATGGCATCGAGATCGAGGCGCGCGGGATCGGTGCTGATGGTGAAATTATCTTTATGAGTTTCAATGATCTGCGACATAGCGTGAGTTTATCATAGGTGATATTATCGGGGCTTATTAAAGGAGACCGAATGTTTAAACCTGTGATCTGGAAAACTTTTCCGCGCGACTTTCTCGTCATCCAAATTGGATTCGCGCTCTTCGGGCTTTCGATTGCGCTGATGATCCGTTCAAATATCGGGACGACGCCCTGGGCTGTGCTCGAGGTGGCTTTATCGCAACTGACGAATATCCGCCCCGGCAGAATCAGTATCGTGGTCGGCTTGGTTGTGTTGCTGGGTTCGCTGACGCTGCGTGAACGGATCGGTTGGGGTACGCTTGCGAATATTGCGTTCATTGGGTTGTGGGAGGATATGTTCTTATCTTACATTCCAGAGATCGAGAATCGCCTGCTTTTGCAAGGCGCGATGTTGTTCGGTGCGATCTTGATGATGGGATTCGCAAGCGCGATCTACATCGGTGTGGATGCGGGCGCGGGTCCGCGGGATAGTTTGATGCTGGCTTTCCATCGCACAACGGGATTAAGCATCCGGTTGGGGCGCGCGATCATTGAAGTGACAGTTGTGGCGATCGGCTGGTTCTTGGGCGGTCCGCTTGGGGTTGGGACGGTGATATTCGCAATTCTGATCGGTCCAGCGGTACAGTGGGCGTTCAAGTTGTTGAAGGTGCAGGCGCATAAACCTGAGACCGAGATCGTGGAAGCGGCGACGGATTAGTGCATCTGGCATCAGGGAGCTCGTGTGCTCGGTGGCGTATGCTCCCGTTTTCAGCGGACAGCAAGCTGTCTGACCCCAGAAAAGGAATTTTATGAAGAGAAGTTCCAAAATCATAGTAGGCGTAATTGTTGGTGTTTTGTTGATCGCCACTGCTGGCATCTTAAACGTCACCAAAAACGAAGCGCATAAACTGATCACATCACCCATGGCGACGCGCGAACTTCCTGATGAGACGCCTGCCAAATACAATATGCCGTTTGAAGATGTAACCGTTACCTCGCCGGATGGGTTAAAGCTCGTGGGTTGGTTTGTGCCCTCGCAGAACGGTGCGGTCATTATTATGCAACACGGCTACAAATCCACACGCAGGGAGCTGTTGAACGAAGCCGCAATGATGTATAAGCATGGCTACGGCATATTGCTGACAACCGTCCGCGCGCATGATCACAGCGAAGGCGAATTGATCACGTTCGGGAAGAATGAAGTCAAGGACATGGATGCGTGGTATCAATATCTGTTGACGCGCAAGGACATTGACCCGAATAAGATCGGCATGTTGGGCAATTCATATGGCGGGATGTTGGTAATTCAATATGCTTCACAGAATCAAAACATCAAAGCGGTGGTGGCAAACAGCGCCTTCTCGTCTTTGAATGATACGGTCTCAACCAGCGTCACATACTTTACGAATCTGCCTGCTTTCCCGTTTGCGCCGTTGATCGTCTTTTGGGCGGAGCGTGAGACCGGTTTCAAGACCGAAGATATCGATGCTACAAAATGGATCACGAAGATCAGTCCACGCCCGGTGTTCTTGATGCAAGGCGGCAAGGATGTGGTCATCTCGGCGGATAGCGGTCAACGCCTTTATGATGCGGCGGGCGAACCCAAGGAATTATGGTTCGACCCGGCATTGGGTCATGTGGAGTTTGATACCGAGCGCGCGGTAGAATATGAAAAGCGCGTAGCGGAGTTTTTCGATAAGTATTTGTTGGGAAAGTAATGGGGTGAGGTGGTGAACAGTAAACAGTAAGAAGTGATTGGTAAATCAAACGGGAGACTCGTAGAGTCTCCCGTTTTTATTTCCAATATGCAGTGTAGGTCTCGCCAAGTATTTTTTCCAGATACGGTGTGACTTGCCAGAACGATTTTAAGTTTTTATATTCTTCTACCCAGCGCGAGTTGCCAGCGGGTGAGGTCTTCGTTGAACGGATCATGAGATTCTTGGCGGTGTGTTCAATAGGGACGAATTGGGTCACGTCAGTGCGATAGCCCATGATGCGCAAGATGTTGGCGCGGAAGGTGTCTGTCAGAATATCGCCCATGCGCTCGAAGAGAATGCCATCGTGAAAGACGGGTAATAATGAAGTTGGCATGGGAATGTGCGACATCTGTTCCTGTAATTCATGCTGACAGCATGGTGCACAGACGATCAGCTTGCTGTCCCATTGAATGCCTTGTGCGAGGGCGTCATCCGTGGCAGTGTCACAGGCGTGGAGTGCAATGACCACGTTGGGGATGATCTCCGGTTTGTACTCTGCGATCTGCCCAACTACAAAATTCAGCTGGTCCCAACCCAAAGACTTTGCCTTTTCTTGATGGCTTTCGATGAGGTCGGCTTTGATATCCACGCCTGTGACGTGCGCATCGAGTTTGAGAATATCGTGCAGGTAGTAGTAAATCGCAAAGGTTAGGTAGGCATTGCCGCAGCCAAAGTCAACGACATGGATGGGCTGTCCGCTTAGAGCTTGGAAAGAGTCGGTCTCGTCCACAAGACGTAAATATTCATTGATCTGTTTGAACTTGCGCTGCATATCCGCGCGGATCTTGCCGTCACTGGTCATGATGCCGACGGCTTTGAGGAACGGCGCCGCGTTCTCGGCTGAGAGCAGTCTGTTTTTCTGGTGGTCGTGCGCAAGGTCCGCAACCGCCGCGGCGGTGGATTTGGGTCTGCTCACCAATGCCTTGCCCTTTTTGGAAATATTGACCTGCAGGTTGCCGTCACTGCTCTCAACAAAAATATTGCGGAAGGGCAGCGCAAGTAGCTCATCCAATTTTGATGCGGCATCTTCAAGATGATTCTTGGTGACGTCTTTTTTTTCATCGAAATAGGAGAATTGAAGCTGAAGCTCACCCTTAAGCTCCACCGGGCGCACGGTGACCTTATTCCACGGCAGGGACGATCCCTTTTGCTCGCCGCTGAACACCGCACGTACTAACGTATTGCGGGCTAGAATTTTTTCGCGGATAAGGGTCTTGTAATCTGAATCCATGTGCGGAAGTATATCATTGGTTATTTGGCTGGGTTTTGTTGCGACAAGGCAGATAAGCTTCAACGATTAAGTAAGGAATAGACAAAGGTCATTAATGATCGATGAAAAATGTGCAGCTGCAATAACGTTCGTGAATTGGTATAGCGTCGAATAACGGACAATTCCTCTTCGACAAAAACATCTTTGTGCCCCGTACTGGTGGTTTTTGATTGAGGATGAATTTTGAAAGCTGCCAGATATTCGGGAACAAACAAGGGCGGGTAGTTTGAATATAGCCTTAGCCAATAATCATAGTCCATTGTATAGTGCAGGCGATCATCCATGTGCCCGACCGCATGGGTAACACTTGCCCGCCAAAAGGTCGCAGGCTGCGAAATGTAATCAGTAATTAAAAGTATGGAGGGATGACGCAGACGGAGCCATAGATTTTTATAGGCGGTAATAAGTTTACGAATCTCGCGGTTGCCCTCATCGATAATCAGGCACTGGCCCGTCAGCCACATGGTTTCAGGGTTTTCCGTGAATAATTGGGCAACCCTTAAGAGGGTGCCGGGTAAAAGCAAATCGTCAGCATTGAGATATGCCAGAATATCCCCGTTTACCATGCGCATCCCTTTGTTGATGGCGTCAGTTTGTCCATTATCTTTTTCACTAACCCACTTTAGCTTGGTGGAATAACGTTCCAAGACACTGAGCGTGTTATCTGATGAGCCGCCATCCATGACAATATATTCCAGGTTTGGGTAATTCTGCGAAAGGACGGATTGAATCGTCTCTTCGATAAATTTCCCCTGATTAAGAGAGGGGGTGATCAGCGATATCTTTGGATATTTTACAGAGGTGTTGTTCATCTAATCCTGTAGGGGAGCAGGCAGGTTGTGACGTGAAAAAAATATTCCGATAATGAGCTGACAGGCGCGGGCGTGTGTATAATTGGCTCTAATCAACATGGATATTGTTATTGAGGATTTATCCCAAAAAGCCATTGCGGCTGTGATTCCTTGCTATCGCGTTGAGCGTGAGATTGGTCCGCTAATTGCGAGCCTGCCCGGCTACATAAAGTATGTCATTGTTGTGGATGATGCTTCACCAGATGAAACATCTAAGATCGTGCTGAAAGCCGCCGAAAGGGATCGACGCATCGTCTTGATCCGACATGAAAGCAATCTAGGTGTTGGGGGGGCAATGATAACTGGTTTCCGCAAGGCGCTGGAATTGAACGCCCAGCTCATCGTCAAAATTGATGGTGATGGACAAATGGACCCGGCGCAACTGCCGAATTTGCTGTCTCCCATCATTCAGGGTCGGGCAGATTATACCAAGGGAAACCGCTTCAGAGATTTTCAAGCACTTCAGAAGATGCCGATCGTTCGGCGGATCGGCAACATGGCACTTGGTTTCTTAACCAAAGCCGCTACCGGCTATTGGAATCTTTTTGATCCGACCAATGGATTTGTTGCCATACACGGCAAGGTCCTTGCCCAATTACAGCTTGAGCGGATCGAGCATGGCTATTTTTTTGAGATATCGATGCTGGCGAATTTGTACTTACTGGGAGCTGTAATAAAAGATGTGCCGATGCCTGCCCGTTATGGCAGCGAGGTATCGAGCCTCTCGGTGCGGCGTTCGTTGATCGAGTTTCCGGCGAAATTGCTTAGGACATTTCTACGTCGCCTGATCCTGAAAAACTTGATCTATGATTTCTCGATGGCATCCATTTATATGCTGGCAAGTCTGCCGCTTCTGCTTTTTGGTTTTATTTTTGGCATTAGCAAATGGGCACAGTATTCGGCTCTTAAGCTGCCAGCCCCCACCGGGACGGTGATGTTGCCAACACTCTCAGTGATACTTGGGATTCAGTTTCTGATCGCGGCGATTGAAATTGACTTGCGCTCCACACCTAAAGAACCCATTTCGCCGCAACTCTAATCAGCTAACGGACTTCGATCAAGTAATAGCCTTCGAACTTGTGCTCTATAAAAATATCCGGGTTTGTGACTATTAAATTCTTGACCATATAATACTCCCCGCCTTTTAGCCAAAGAAAGCGGATAGCATATTTGCGAATTAACACTATCCGCTCCTCGTTAGTAACATCTCTTGAGAAGATGGATTGCCGATCCTGAAAGCGCTGGCTGCGTTCTTCAAGAGAATAAAAATAAGGATAAGATGCGTCAGATGGGCGGTATGAGATGAGTTTTACTTTTGATGTAATCGCGGGTATGAAATCATTGTAGCGGTCTGTGCCTACGGCAAATGTTTGACCTAATGTGTGCTCATCCATGAAGTTGCCGATTTGAGTAAATTCTTTATAGCGGGAAGCGTTCGATTCGAAGCGCGCAAGGTCAGGCAGGCTTTGTTCGCGCATGATCAAGAGCAGGGCGGCAGCAGAAAAAACTGTCAGCGTAGCTAAAAGCCAATGAGCTGGATCAATTTTCGTTTTGGTCTGAAGCGGGCGCAGCCATTTTGTCAAATGATTCGTAAGCCCAGGCGCTTCGCCCAGAGTCGTTAGAACAAACACCATCCCGATCCCAAATGGATATAACCAGAGTGAGCGTTCGAGCATCCATGCGGAGACAAGCGATCCGAGCAGCCAGCCGGTGAAGGGGATGCCGGCCAGTGCGCCGAGCAGAAAACCGGCTAACACGTATTGTGAAAGCGGATCATGCCGAATGCGTTTGAGTGCAAACGCGGCACCAAAGATCGGAAAGATCAGCCACGCAAATTGCAGAATGGCGGGGATGGGTAATTTATCTGCGTATGGAATACGCATGGCGAGAATGGTCGGGTTGTACCCATAAAATTTTGTGCTGCCCCAAACAGAGATCATACTTTCGATACCGCCTGAAGTGAGCGTGTCTTCCACTGAGAAGGGGATGACAGCCTGCGCTTCACTTTTTACGAATCGCAGTGCGATCTGCGGTGACATGATCAATACCAACAGGATGAGTAATCCGATTCGCGCCCGTAAATTGGTTTGATTCAGTCCGAAGACCGTGATCAACCCTGCGACCATAACCGCATACACCAGCGCAATGGGATGCATCAACATCAAACTTAAGCCAGTCAATGTAACAAGAAGTATATTTTTCTTAATTGGTTCACGTAAATACCAGACGATGCTCTGTAAAAAAACCGGGATGACAATAAACGTGGCGGTTGCCTTATCTGTGCTGAGTTGGCGGAAGAAGGGTGCGCCAGGGTGTAGGTATTCAGCAAGCAGTGCCAGGCAGATCAACTGAAATGCGACAGCCGCCGTCGCTTTGAAACGCGACAACCCCAAAGTTTGTGCCAATTCATAGATACAGATAAGTGCTAGCGCAGCCAGGAACGGTTCGTAATATCCACCCAATACAAAGATTCCGGGGAGCCCGCTTAGGTCTGAGAGAAACGCCTGGCTGAACGGCGTGCTGACGATCCAGAATCTGACCGATAGGTATTTATCCGCCCCAAAGAAAACATCATTGAAATTCAACGCGGATGATCTTTGCCAGTTGGTGAGCAGTGCCAAATAGGTGAGATCGTCATCGGAGAGAACGCGCTGGATGGTCATCAAGCCTGCCAGTATGATCATCAAAACCAGCGGCAGGGCTGAAAATATATTTTTGATGGTTGAGATTTCAAAGCGGGGAAGTTCGAACGAGATGAGTTTGGGGATGGCGTACCAAAGTAAGAGAATGAGAGCAAGCGCCAGCATCCCGTGTTTAAGCAGAGCAAATGGGAAATGCAATAGGCGTCCCAGTGTGCCGAAGACCGCCAGAATGAGATGCGAGATGACGAAACCAAATGTTAGGTGATTCAACCAGCTGGATGATTCAGCTTGGATTAATCCGTAAATGCAAAAACCCGGGACGATGAAAACGATCAGCGCAATGCCCAGCTTGAGGAACATGGGAATGGAGGATAGCCCCTGCCACGGCGCAAACCAAAGCAACAGCCAACCGATGAACAGGGTCATGGTCCATATAATGGTTTTGCGGTTGGGCTTTGCGATGGAATTTTGCATAAGGTGCAATGATTGTACCAATATTTGTTTATCGCTTGGTACCACAGCCAGGACAGCCTTGTCATACCGAACCTGTAGGTGCCTGTCGTTTCCCGCGATGGCCGTACCCAAACTGAAATATCTGTGTTTAAAAACAAAGATACTATGAATGTGTGTAGTGCTATTTATCGTTATCAGAAAAGGAGCAGTATATGGAGATCAAAGTTTCGAATGAAAACGGGCGCGTCCCCGTTACAGTTATCCACATAGACGGCGACCTGGATTCAGCGACTTACCAGGCTTTCCAGACAAAGGCGGATGAGCTCATTAAAGATGGCACGCGCTTCATGCTTGTGGATCTCTCGCATGTCCCATATATTAGCAGTGCAGGTTTTCGTGCTTTGCATGAAATTTTCAACCAGCTGCGGAAGATTCATCCCGATGAAAACCTGAATGATGCAGAAATGCGCAAAGGTATTAACGCCGGTACATATAAATCGCCCCATTTGAAATTACTAAACATATCCCAAGAAGCCAGAACAGTGTTTGAAATGGGCGGTTTCGACTTGTATATCGAAACATTTACTGACCTCAAGCAAGCCATCGCTTCCTTCTAGGTCTTAAGTTGATTCTATACCAAGGGCGCGTAACAGCGCCCTGTTTGATTCTTACCCAATTAACTACTTTTTAATTTTTCTTTTCATTCCTGACCCTGTTTCCAATCCTTATACTTGTGCAGGTCCTGTTCGACCAGGATCAGACAGGCGCCCATGACTGCCACATCATCCAGTTGACCGATGACCGGCAGCATGTCGGGCACC
Organism: Chloroflexota bacterium; assembly: GCA_040006635.1. Lineage (GTDB taxonomy): Bacteria > Chloroflexota > Anaerolineae > Anaerolineales > Villigracilaceae > Defluviilinea. The sequence goes on along the minus strand of JBDTWO010000071.1, from coordinate 774 downwards.
AGGTCGAAGGGATTGAGTACATAGATCAGTGTGAAGACGATCGAGGCGATCACACCATACGGGACCTGGCGATAGCGCTTGTTCCAGTAATCCTTGACGATGGCGATGAACAGTTGACCATCTTCGATGAACCGCGCCAGCGGACCGTGGGCGCTGAATTTCTTTTGGATCTCTTCAGACTTGGTGATCACTTTTTCAACGTCCTTTTCGGTGACGTTTTGCGCCCCTGCTTTGATAAACTCTTCGTTCGGTTTTTCCAACATTGGGTCTTGCTCCTTTTCACTCTGCGGAGGGTACTAGATTACTGTGATTTGATTAAACTTCCATCTCTTCCTCTTCCTTCGCCACCTCCCCGCGTTCCATCTTCTTTTTCAAATATTCGGGCCACGCCGAGGTGTCCTCCGACTGCAAAAACATTGGACCATTCCCACTCTGAGTGAGAATATCTCTTGAGCGACAATTCAACACTGCCTTCGCCGCATCGATGCCTGAAGCGGTGACACCCGCCACGCCGTGACTCATCGTACTTGCGCCGCACAGATATAAGCCTTCGAACTCGGTGCGTGCTGAAAATCCGAGCGGTCCCACCTGTGACGGGAGTTTATCGGTGCCGTATAAATTTCCGCGCGTGGCATTGAGATAATGTTCATTCGTCAGCGGTGTGCCGAGGCTGTAATACACGATGTGTTTGCTCAACCCAGGGATGCGCTTCTCCAGCCCGCGCACCATGCGCCATGCCAGGTCTTCCTTCATCGCGTCGTAGTCGGTGGGGCG
>JBDTWO010000070.1:0-21139 GCA_040006635.1 Chloroflexota bacterium | reverse complement strand
GGAGTCGTGATTCCCAAAGCCACTGCGTCGGGGATCGAATGACAGATGTGGAAAAATTCCACTTTGAACGGACCGATTTCTACCGTTCCGCCCGCCTTTACTTTATTCAAAGAGACTTTGTTCAAGGCGTTGTTGCGTGCTAGTTTCCCCTCGATCAGCCCCAGGGTCAGGGGCGTGGCGTACACCGGCGCAGGGATATCGGCGAGCACATGATGGATCGCTCCAATGTGATCTTCGTGTCCGTGCGTGATGACGATTCCCACCACCTTAGCGGCTTTGCTCTTCAAATATTCATAATCTGGGATGATGTAATCGATCCCGATCATGTCGTTATGCGGAAACATGATGCCCGCATCCACGATCAAAATCTCGTGGTTAAATTCATAGGCCGTCATATTCTTGCCTACTTCCCCAAGCCCACCCAGGGGAATGATCTTCAATTTTCCTTGCTTACTCATATACTTATGTTTTCCTTGTTTAATTTAAAAATTTTTATCCGCTAATAGCGGTTAAGGTCTTGTTTACAGTGTGCCGTACAGCGGCAAAAAAAGACCCCGCTGACTTGCTCGCGAGGGCGTTCCATTCCACACATGCGATTGCTCGTACTTGATATACTTCCAAGTGCTCTCAAACAAACTGCCTCTTCGGACAGTGAAAGTCAAATCCAACTTCCAAAAGTATAGCAGGGCAGAGGGGATTTGTAAAGCACGACTCTGGACTTGGACAGCTTGCTGTCCGTTTTTTCCCAGCCGTCCGTCGCCTCATGCTCAGGATGAGCCTGCTTCTGTTTTCTCGAACCTTTAACCTTCCCGCATTCCCGCACGGGGATGAACCCCCGTGCTATTCCTACAAAGCCCGCTTAAGCGGACTCATTTCCTCAGTCCCTCCAACACCGCTGCTCCGGCATATACAATCCGCCCGTGGACTCCATCCAATCAGCGACACGTTCAACGGCGGCGGTGATGTTGTTGTCTGAAATATCCAGCGTCAAACTTGGCAGTATGGATTTGGCAATCAGCTCCCGCATCATTTCCTGCTGTTCAATGAATGGACGCAGGTCATCGTATTGCGATGGATTACCAGAGACCTTTAATCTCTCCTCGCGTGCTGCTTCAAAACTTTCTGGCGTGCGCGTGCAAAATACAATTCTGAAATTCAACGGCAGAAGTTTTTCTTCCAACCAGCGGAAGTCATACTCCTTGTTATAAGTTTGCTTCTGATAGGCGATCGTTGAAATGTGAAAACGATCCACGATCCATGAATAATATTTTTGCAACTCGAACATCTTCGCCCAGGTGGCATACGTTTCCATGGCAAGCGTCTCTTCTTCTGGCGTCTCGAAGTTGATCGGTCCGCGCCCCCAGGGATAGTTGGTGAACGTACACCACTCTGCCGAGATTAAAGGAGAGTGATACCGATACTTGCGTGGACCTACAATCCGTGGATGCTCATTCAGTTCAAAGGCGATTTCAGTTTTGAAGGTCAACCGTGTGCCTTCGAGGATGATTTTTGGAGTGAGTTTATTTCCCATAGGAAAGAGTATGTCTATTCTTCAAATGCATACGCGATGGCTTGCTCCATTGTCATGGAGTGACCTTCCAATGTAAGTTCTTCAAACTTAATATCGCCAAGTTGCTCACGCGCGATTTGAAGAAGGGGACCAATCTCAATACGATCATTAGGATCCGTCACAAATGCAATTGCGTCATGCACGGCTTGACCCGCGCCAGCCAATCGTGCGGCACGGTCATATTGGTGGAGGCCTGCCGCCACAGCCGCCAGCCCAATCAAACCTTCGCCAACTTGATATTGAATACCTAGCTTGTGATTAATTTTTATAAACTCGATCAGGCGTGTTTTGGCGGCTGTATACTCTCTGCGGTGCAAATTGACACAGCCTAAATAAAAAGGTGAAACATCATCTGACAGGTTAAACTCCCGGCAGATCATTGATGATTCCTCAAGATAAACTTCAGCCTGATCATAGTCGCCTTGCATGCGGCAGAGTATGCCTAGCGTATCTAATGATGTGGACATTGCATGCTGGAAGTGAAGTTTCTTGTCATAGGATAGACCCTGTTCGTACATCCTGCGTGCCTGATGGTAGTCACCCTGTTCGGAAAACAAAGAGCCCATTTCGCGATATACACGTCCCAGTCCGAAAGCATCGTCAAGCTTGCGAAAGATTCTCAGGCTATCTTCAAGGAATAACTGCGCTTTCGCATGGTTACTGCATATTCGGGCTACGACTCCCTGCCTGAACAATGCGAATGCCAGTTCCCATTGATACCCATGGGCCTGATATATGGCTGCTGCCTGTTCGAAACAAGTTTTGACTCGCGCAATAGTAGCGTTATCCCAATTCAAAGTAGCCAGCCCGATAGCCAATAAAGCGCCAGCCAGCCCTAACTCGCCATCCTTCCCTAAAGGCTCGCAGATGCGCTGGCTTTCTTCAGCTAGGGTGTGTGCGGTGACAAAATCAGACTGAAGAAAAGCAATGAACGAAATGCCGTTGAGTGCTGTTGCATACGCAAGCGGATAAAGAGTAATGTCTGGAGAGGTGCTGACCTTATTGAACCAGTTGCGTGCCTCGCTAAAATAGCCCCTCACCGACCAGAATCTGCCGAGATCACTAAAAGAGCCGATCAGATATAAAGCAGATTCAAAATTGCCACTCGTGATACACCAATCCAATGCGGCGCGATAGTTGTCGTGTTCGGTTTCCAGAATGTCCAACCATTCTACTTGATGCGGTCCGTGGATTTCTTTGTCCGCCTGTTTAGCCAGATCCAGGAAATAGCTCAAGTGCCTGTTGCGCAAAGCCTGATCTTCGCCTGAATCCAATAATTTCTCATGAGCATATTGGCGCGTGGTTTCAAGCAAACGATAACGGGAGTCATTCTGGCTGACGAGCGATTTATCGACGAGCTGGCTTAATAAATCAAAGGCATCCAAATCGCTGCCCGCTTCACTGTAAACCGATTCAGCAGCTTCGAGCTTCCAGCCTCCTGAAAAGACTGTCAGACGGCGAAGTAATGCACGTTCAGGTTCTGAGAGCAGGTTGTAACTCCAGTCGATGGTGGCGCGCAAAGTTTGCTGGCGCGGCAGGGCAGTACGCGAACCGCCGGTCAATAGGCGGAAGCGGTCATCAAGACGCGCGGCGATTTGATCCACGCTCAAGGCTTTGATGCGCGCAGCAGCTAATTCAATTGCCAGAGGAATGCCGTCTAAACGGGAGCAGGTTTGGGCGATGGCAGAAGCGTTTTCTTTTGTCGCTGTGAAATTGGGTTTGACCAGAGTCGCGCGTTCTGTAAAAAGTCGTATCGCTTCATATTGAACAAGTTCATCAAATTCTGGTAAATGATTGAGATCGGGCAGAGATAAGGAAGGAACATGCCAGATCTTTTCTCCTTTAACGCCCAAAGCTTCGCGACTGGAGGCAAGGATCTTGAGTTCGGGTGCATGGTTAAGCAGTGAATATGAAATTGTTGCGCAGGCTTCAATGAGATGTTCGCAGTTATCCAATATGAGTAGTGTCTTTTTGTCCTGAAGGTACCCGCTGATTAATTCCTGAGTGGTCTTGCCTTGTTGTTCGCTGAGACCGATCACCGAAAGGATCGTTTGCGGAATGTTATCAGGGTTGGAGACCGGGGCGAGTTCAACGAACCATAGGTATTCAAATTGCTTGAACAAATCTTCTGCCACTTGCAGGGAGAGGCGCGTTTTGCCCGTACCGCCTGAGCCAGTGAGTGTGACCAGGCGGTGATGGTTGATTGCCTCTTCAATTTCCCTTTTTTCATTTTCACGACCGATGAAACTGGTCATTTGAATCGGCAGGTTATGACGATGGGTGAGTGTGTTGAGCGGCGGGAAATCCGATGGCAAACCGGAAATATTCAGTTGAAAGAAATGCTCAGGGTGAATCAAATTTCTGAGATGATGTTCACCCATATCGCGCAGTTCGGTATTCGGGGACAGTGAATCTTTGATCAAATCTGTAGTGGCAAGCGAGAGCAGGATCTGCCCACCATGCGCGGCGCTGAGGATACGGGCAACACGATTTAGAGTCTGGTTGGAGGCATACCCGCCCAGCAGTGGGTTATCGGAAGTCTGCTCCGCTTCGCCTGTATGAATCCCCATGCGGACGCGCATTGGAAAGGGTAGATCCCACTGTTCTTGATACAGCCCCTGTTGGGCTATCATAGCCGCGGAGATCGCGGATAAGACTGTTGGGAATGCGGCGCAAAACGCATCACCGACGATCTGAAACACAGCACCGCCATTTGATGTAATTGCCTCCTGTAAAATTTCGTGATGACGCTGCAACGCAGCTTTCATCTTTTCTGGAGACTGGTCCCAGAGTTTGGCGCTACCTTCGATATCTGTGAAGAGGAATGTGGCGAGATGAATTTTAGAATTCGACCGGTCAGCACGAATATCCGAGACAAGCCAGGGAGTGTTTTCAATTCCATCTGTTGGGGCTGCCTGCCAATCGCCGCGTGCGTAACGCAGAAACTTTGTTTGTTCGTCTTTGGGGATGTTGAATATCTCAGCCAGCCGCTCGACGATCTGCTCCGAGGGGCGGCGTTCTTCTGATTCGATTTTCCGCAGGGTAATAGCGGCGCAGCCAATTTGATGCGCCAGTTGCTCTTGTGTCAACCCCCTGCCGCTGCGTTGACGTTTAAGCCATTCACCAAAAGCTACTTCAACCAATAATTTGCTCCCTATAAAAATGTATCGCTGGCTGTATCGCTGAAAGATACCAGACAGTGTCTCAGGTCTTGTATAGTATGAACATCGAACGGAGTATACCATGCAGAAAATGGTTGATCTTCGAAAACCAAACACACTCAGAAAGAGGTGCCTCATGAACACAAAGTTTTCCCTTGCTTTATTGGTAGTCGCGCTTGTACTTACGGCGTGCGCACCCGCCGCCACGGGTGTATCTGCACCAATCGACCCACAGATGCCGGCGCTCGTGCCTGTGACTGGTGAAAATGCAACAGTTGTGCGTCCGGTCTCAGAACCCAGGCTGTTTTCGGGTGAGATCTTTCAGTCTGACACCAACAGCCCAGACGGCACCCTGCAGCTTGAAACTGGCGTACAACAGAAGTCGCAGAGTGAGTGCATGTCCGAAGACAGCCTGCCGAAACGTGTGAGCGGCTGTATCGAATAAGAATTGGTGCTGGTTCGTGAATCAATGACAGTTCACAAACTTGCACGCTTTTCCTCACAAGGTTGACCAGGAAGGTTTCTTCCTGGTCAACCCAAGTGGATCAATTTGTAGATGATTGTCAAACCATAATCCAAAAGGAGAAATAAAAATGAAAAAGATATTTGTATCCACCCTCACGGCCTTGTTGCTTTTGATTGTTCTCGCGAGCACAGTGTTCGCAGCACCTACTGCATCAGGACAGCGGTTGCTCTTAAAAGGCTCTGTGCAGGATCTTGAAACTCAACAAGTTGTATTCCCAACGGTCTTTGTGAATGGGACGGGCTCTGGGAATGCCACCCAATTGGGCTTGTTTACGATTAGTTACCAAGCTCAACTCAACATTCCGACCCTTTCAGCAACTACGTCTGCGACCCTGGTGGCAGCTGACGGATCGATGCTCTCTGGTACAGGAACAGGGCAGGGCACTGTCATTGCACCACCCTTCATTGTTTCGATCGTGGAAACCTACACCATCACAGGCGGCACTGGTCGCTTTGTTGGTGCAAGCGGAAGTTTTACCGTGGAACGCGTGCTTAACCGGGCTACAGGTGTCTCGACTGGCACGATCAACGGGACTATCGTGCGGCCGTAAGGAAATCAGACATCAACTTGCATCGGGGTATCCATCTCGGTGCAAGTTTTCGATTCTCAAAATTGACATCCATGCCCGCCTCATGTAAACTCATTGCATGGACATAGACCTCGACCTTTACCGTCATGAAGTGCGTGTTTCTACAAACCCGCTGGTGAGGCTTTCGGCGATCGATATTTCGCCGGATCATCCCCAGCGGACGTTTGTTTTCATTCACGGTTTCGGCGGGCAGGCGGAGCAGTGGCATTATCAGATGCAGAAGTTCGCGGTGGAGAACCGCATCATTGCGTTAGATCTGCGCGGGCATGGACTCTCGGATAAACCCGGTAAAGGCTATGATATGCCGCAGGTCATCAATGATCTGGAAACTGCGCTCACGTTATTAAAGGTCAAAGGGAAGATCGTATTGGTGGGACATTCCTTCGGCGGCGCGGTAGTGACGGAGTATGCGCTGAAGAATCCTGATCGGGTAGATAAACTGGTATTGATCGCCACAGCGGGTGAGTTCAAGCTGAATGCTTATTTCCGCTTTGGGTTGAGTTTGCCCAATTGGTTTCTACGTGCCATCGGACCTTTTACGCGTAGATGGTTGTTTGCGCCTCCGCATGCACTGAAACAATTCTATGCAAATAATTTATCCAAATGGAATGGCTGGGAGAAACTTCGGGCGCTGGCTGTGCCGACGCTGGTGATCCGAGGGAATCGCGACATAGTATTTGAGCGTCCACTGTTTGCGAAAGTAACAGAAACAATTCCAGGGGCGGAAGAGGCTGATATTGGCGTATCAGGCCACATGGTCATGTTGGAGCGGCGGGAGGCGGTGAACCGTGCCTTGGAAAGATTCCTCACGGACGAAGGTCAACGTTCGTGGCGGGAGTCAGCCAGCAGTCCCCAAAAAATAAAAGGCGGACGTGACGCGTTGCGGAAGGAACGTCCGTGGCTTGAGAATTATGAACAGGGCGTGCCGTATACGGTGAGCGTGCCGAACATTCCGTTGCAGCATTTGTTGAGGTCAGCTGTGCGGCGCTTTCCGAATCGCCCGGCGATCTTTTTTGAGGGCGCACAGATTTCGTATCGCAAGTTGAATCATGAAGCGAACCGTTTTGCGAATGCATTGCTGGCGCAGGGTGTTGGCAAGGGTGCGCGGGTTGTCTTGTTGTTGCCGAACGTGCCGCAAATGGTGATCGGTTTTTATGGCACGCTGAAAGCCGGGGCGACGGCGGTGTTTATCCCGCCAGTGATCGAACCGGAAGAAGTGGTGCGGCAGGTGAAGGACGCGGATGCCAGTGTATTGGTGACGCTTTCGATGTGGGCTGGCTTGGCGAAACAAATTCAAGCAGGGAGCGGTGTGCCGCATATCGTCTTGACCGACCCCGCGGATTATCTTTCTCTGCCGAAGCTTGTGGTCTCAAGTTGGCGCAATCGTGGATATGGTTTACGAAATGCTGTGCGTTGGAAAGACTTGTTGGGCGGGAATAGCAATAAGTCACCGATGATCGAAGTAGCACCGGATGATCTGGCAGTGATCCAATATACCGGCGGCACGACCGCACAATCGAAAGGCGTGATGCTTTCGCATCGTAATCTGGTGGCGAACGCTTTACAGACTCGTCACTGGCTACCGGAAGCGATTGAAGGCAAAGAACGCTTTTTGTGTGTTGTACCGATCTTCCATAGTTATGGCTTGACGACCGCCTTGAATGTGCCGGTTTCAGTGGGCGCGGCGCTGATCTTGAAAGCGCAGTTTCAAACCATTGATATTCTCAAGACGATCAAAAAATATAAGCCGACAATTTTCCCCGGCGTGCCGAGTATGTATGTTGCCATCAATAACTTCCGTGGTGTGCGCAAGTATGGCATCAACTCGATCAAGGCTTGTATCAGTGGTTCGGCGCCGTTGCCGGTTGAAGTGCAGGAAGCGTTTGAAAAGTTGACCAAGGGTCGTCTAGTAGAAGGCTACGGACTCACCGAAGCCTCGCCTGTGACACATGCCAACCCGCTCGGCGATAAAAGAAAAGTTGGCACGATCGGCGTACCACTGCCATCCACAGAATCAAAGATCGTTGATCTGACGCGGAAGAATAAAGAAGTCAAACAAGGTCATGTGGGTGAGCTTGCGATTCGCGGTCCGCAGGTGATGCTGGGTTATTGGAAGAATCCACAAGCCACCCAGGAAGTGCTTACCGAAGACGGCTGGCTGCTCACGGGCGATATTGCGCAAGTGGATGAACATGGATACACCCGCATCATCGCGCGCAAAGCCGATATGTGGTATCCGACCAAACTAAAAAAACAACCAGCTTTCCCACGCGATGTGGAAGAAGTGATCTATGAAATTCCGCAGATCAAAGAAGTGGCGGTCACTGCGATTGCAGGGCATCCGTTCGCGTTCGTGATCGCGGGCAAAGAAGCGCCTACGCCCGCGGCGGTCATTTCGTTTTGCAAACGGCGTTTGCCTGCGCATCTCGTGCCGCGCTTTGTGATCTTCATGGATGACTTCCCACGCACTTTCATAGGAAAAGTTTTAAGAAGAGAGTTAGCTCGCAGATATGAAAAACACACTGACGGATAATGTCACAATTCCCACTACTGCAAATTTTATTCAGCACGGCACAGGCACACCGGTCATCTTGGTCCACGGGTTGGCGGCGTCGCTGCATGATTGGGATGAACTGATTCCCGAACTTACTACGAATGGGTATTCAGCGTATGCGCTCGATATTTTGGGACATGGCGATAGTCCCAAGCCGAATTCACGCGCGTATCAAATGGAGTGGATGTTCGAACATTTCATGCATTGGATGCGCTCGCTGCATTTGACCGAACCAGCCATCATTGTTGGACATTCGTTGGGCGGTTATATTGCGTTGGAGTACGCGCGCCGCGTCTCTGCCTGGACCCGGGGGCTGATTCTGGTCGATCCGTTTTATTCAATCTCACAGCTGCCTCTGTTCCTGCGCCGGACGTATCGTCATCCCACCCTGAGCGGTTTCGTTGCCAGCCGTTTGCCCGAATGGATATTTAGAATCGTGGTCGATGTGACCAGCATGAGCATGGGGCACAGCAAGGGTGCGCTTCATGCTTTGCCGGAAAACATCCGCGCGCAGACCGCTTTGGATTACACGCGCACGGCAGCGGGTGTGTATAACCTCCCCAATGTGATCTCAGACCTGACCGAATATCTGCCGCATATCAGCGCATCGACATTGGTCGTCTGGGGTGAACATGACCAAACACTTGCACCAGCATCCTTTTCAAAGCTGGTACATGCCATGCCTCATGCGGTGGGGAAGACCTTTCAGGCAAGTCATGTGCCGCATCAATCCAATGCGACAGAGTTTAACCAAACCGTGTTGGAGTTTTTGCGCGGACTTTAATAAACTCTGGAGTCCAGCAGCTTGCTGCTGGATTTTTGGACAGCACACCCTGCGAGTGCAATGAACTGTTTGATCCCAGAATTTACTTCACCGGTTCCATAAAATAAAACGCACCGAATGCAGATGCTTCGGCAGACCAGCCAGTTAATCCATTGGGAAGTTTGACCTGCCACCATAAATAAGCACCGCCGTTTTTGTAACGCGTGCAGTTGGGTCCGCCGATGATTTCTACTTGAATGCCCGGATGATTGGTCAGAATCCAATTATTGAAAATGCCCGGTGAAGATCGAAGGTTCACGACGCGGGCAACCGTGGCTTGCATCCCAACTTGCAGTTGCGAGCGTGACACGGCTTCGCATACATTGGTCTCGGATGGGATTTCTACAATCGGCGTAGGTAACGTTTCAGGGACAGGTGATTCGGTGGGTGCGGGAAGCGCTGTCGCTGTTAGGGTGGGGATCAAGGTCAGCGAAGAGATGGGAGTTGAGGTGTTTGTTGGGACAAGAGTCGCTGTCGGTGGGAGGGGAGTCGATGAGGCTGGAGCAACTGTCGATGTAGAGGGAGACGTGGTCATCGTCGCATCAACGACTTGAAGTTGGCGGGCTTGTGGAGAGCGATTTGAAAACAGTAGGAATAAGAAAATCAATAACAGCAGAATCGCCACGATCATTTTGAAAAGGTCATACAGTGGTGCGCGGGCGGAGGCGGTCATGCTTTTCGTTTCCCCTGGGCGGCGGTAATGTGTTTCGCAAATTCTTTCGCTTGTGCCAGGAGCGCATCGCCTTTTTTGGCGAAGAAACGTTGGTAGAGCGTCCCTAAAATTTTCTCCATGTCTTCAGAGGTGAGTTGACCCAGCTGTTCAAACGTGCGGATACCGGCTGCGTTCAGTCGTTTTGCAAAGGCGGGACCGATGCCTTTGATCGCCTCGAGGTTGTGTGTGCCGTCTTTATTAAGCAGATGCCCAATCAATGCGGAGGCTTTGATCTGGCTGAGCTCAGCTTCTAATTCCGCAACGCGTTCTTTGAATCTTGAATTTTCCTCATCCAGATTTTTATGTTCCCGCATCAGGATTGTATTCTCTTCTTCCAAGATGCTGTTCTCCCTCTGCGAACCAGTCTGCTGAGAATTTTTCTCGATAGCGGCTTGCATGCGGGCGCGCCAATAGAACCAGTCGATGATCCATTCGATGAGCCAACCGATCAGCAATCCAAAGACGAGTGCGGCAAGGATGTTCATATGCAATCCATTCTGTGCGGGGAAATATTCGCTGAATTTTATCAGCATGTATTGAAAATACAACTTTAAATTAAATGCTTCACGTTATCATGTCGAACAGAAATAAATGCAGACTCGTGTTAGACTACATCTTCGAATTGCGATGTCTTTAGTTTGTGATTCCCAATGGATGAATGCTACGTTTCCTCTACGGGGAGCTTAATAAATTCAAAATTTTAAGGTAAATAGTTCGCTAGTCCTCTTGTATTGACCCTGCGTCCATGTTAAAATGCCAATGAAATTCGCCAGATGTACGGGGGTGCAACGCCTATACGCCCACATTTGGCGGCAACAAACGTTCTAAAATTGGAGTAGATACCTTTCATGCGATGCCCTTATTGCCAGCATCACGACTCAAAAGTGCTCGATACATCTCACGATAACCATGGCGGGATCCGCCGGCGTCGTGAGTGTTTTAACTGTGGACAGCGCTTTAGCACCTATGAGCGTCCCATTCTGGCAACGCCGCTCATCGTCAAGCAGGATGGCACGCGTGAAGAGTTTGACCGCGAGAAGATGGCGCGCGGCATCCGTATCTCCTGTGCGAAGCGGCCCGTTTCGGCAGCGGACATTGAGCGCATCATCGGACAGGTCGAAGCGCAGCTCCAAAAAATGGGCAAGTCTGAAATATCATCCCGTATCGTGGGTGACCTGGTCATGCAGAGTTTGAAAGAAACCGACCAGATCGCCTATATCCGTTATGCGATCGTGTATCTAGGTCTCGATGACTTGGGCGCCATTCGTAACGAAATCAATCATTTACTCGAAAGCTAATTGACTGACGGTGACTCTCCCGCCAAGGGCGGAATGGGTGACTGTCAGTTTTTGTCTCAAAACATATCGCGCTCAGCGCACATACTTTATTGAGGAGAATGTACTATGCCAACCAAAGCAGTAGCACCAGCTACACAAGCCAAGAACGGATTACTTCCCACGCCGCCCATGCCCAAGGGACTGCCCAAGGCGAATCTGACGGATAACGCCCGCAAGGTGTTGGAGAAGCGTTACGTCCGCCGAGGCGACGATGGCAAGCCTGCTGAGAACGTCGAGGAGATGTTCTGGCGCGTGGCATATCATGTCGCCAAAGTGGAAGAGCTGTGGGAAGGCGATGTACTGAAGCGCGCGGAAGAGTATTACCATTTATTGTCGAGCAAGAAATTCTTCCCAAATTCCCCAACATTTACTGGTGCAGGGACTCCGCTTGGACAGTTAGCCGCGTGTTTCGTTTTACCGATCACCGATGATATGGGACGTGACTCGGCTGGCATCTTCCAAACGTTGCGTGATGCGGCGTTGATCCAGCAGACGGGCGGTGGCAATGGCTTCTCGTTCTCGCGCTTGCGACCCAAGGGTGCGATGGTGTTGACCTCCGCCGGGCAGGCAACTGGACCCGTTGGATTCCTCCGTGTATATGATCATGCCTTCGGTGAGATCGCGCAGGGCGGCACTCGTCGCGGCGCAAACATGGCAGTCTTGCGCGTGGATCACCCGGATGTGGAAGATTTCATCACCTGTAAGATCAATGAAAATCAAATTACGAATTTCAATATCTCGGTCGGGATCACCGATGCGTTCATGCGCGCGGTGCAGAACAATGAAGAGTGGGCGCTGCGCTTCCCCGACATGAAAGAGATGAAGAACAAGGGTTTCAGCGGCACGATCGAACAAGCCGAAGCCGCGGGCATCACCATTCACACGTACAAGAAAGCGAATGCGCGCGAGTTGTTCGGTAAGATCGTCAAACAGGCGCATCATAACGGCGAGCCGGGTGTGTTGTTCCTCGATGCCTCGAATCGACAGAACCCCGTTCCGCATTTATATCCGCTTGAGGCGACAAATCCGTGTTTTGTTGGTTCAACTCGTATCTCAACTGATTTGGGTTTGCTTACCATTCAAGAGCTGACTGAAAACGAAATGACCTTCATGGTGGCAAATGACCAGCGTGCTCCACAAGGCGGCATTGGAATCCCTGGGGAGTCGCGAGGTGTAGTCTATCGTGCATCTTCCCCAGCTTGGAAAACACGAGAGAATGTCCAGACTCTTCGATTGACAACAAAACATGGTTATACAGTTACCGCAACCTCTGACCACAAATTCCTCACAAAAACACGTGGTTATGTAGAACTTGGTCAATTGCAGGAAGATGATGTATTGCTCCTTCAATCTGGTGAAGGCGTTTGGAGTCGCAATTCTGCTTTGCCAAATATTCAATACATCCAAGAGAAGATGAAAGTGATGGCGCAAGGCGGCGACCATGCATCGGGCCACACAACGACTCGCAGTGATTTTGCAGACCAATACGCAAACCTGCCGATGAATTGGTCTCATGAACTCGGGGTAGTCGTTGGTACTTTAGTGGGTGATGGTTGGCTCAGTCCGAGCAGTAACTCGCCTGTGGGAATGGTCTTCAACTATGAAGATGATGAATTGTTGAGGACTGTTCAACAAACTATGCAAACCTACTTCCGCGCCGGACATTTACATGAGCGTGGCTCAGTTCGCCAATTAACCTACGGACGTTTGCCCTACGAATTCTTCTCTTCTTTGGGCGTTCTTTCTGCTCGTGCACATGAAAAGCAAGTTCCATCTTCAATTTGGTCATCACCGCGTGAAGCAGTAGTTGGCTTCTTGCAGGGACTCTTCACAACCGATGGAACAGTCAATGTCTCGTCGTTCAAAAAATCATGCAGTATTCGTCTTGCAAGTTCATCTATAGAGCTCTTGCGCGACGTTCAAATGTTGCTGCTCAACTTTGGCATTGTCAGTCGACTTCACAAACGCCGTGAAGCAGGCTATCGTAATATGCCGGACGGCAAAGGTGGCTCAAAGGAATATCTCACGCAGGCTGATTATGAGCTGATTATTGATAAAGTGAATCGTGACAAATTTGTAGTTGAAATTGGTTTTCTTGACTCTGTGAAACAAAGTAAGGCTCAAGAATTTATTTCCAGCAAGGCGCGTCTCTCCAACTCTGAAACTTTTGAAACAAAGATTGTTTCGATTGAAGACGCTGGATATGCGGACGTTTATGATCTGACTGAACCGCAGACACATAGTGTGATTGCTAACGGTATCGTCGCGCACCAATGCGGTGAGCAGTGGCTTGGACCGTATGAGAATTGTTGTTTAGGTTCAGTGAATCTCAACGAGCACTGCGGACCCGACGGCAGCGTGGATTGGGAAATGCTGCGTCAGAGCACCGTGTTGGCGACGCGCTTCCTCGATGATGTCGTCGAAGCGAATGCGTATGTGCCCGCTGTTCCGCAACTCACCGAAGCCGCGCACAAAGCCCGCCGTATCGGATTGGGTATCATGGGTCTCGCGGACTTGATGTACCATGTGGGCGTCCGTTATGGTTCGCAGGAAGGTCAGGAGTTTGGCGCGCAGGTGATGGAGTTCGTCCGTTACCATGCGATGAAGACTAGTGTGGAACTTGCCGAAGAGCGTGGACCTTTCCCCGCCATCGAAGGTTCGATCTACGATATGGATGATATGAAGTGGACCGCGCCCAAAGCGTTGGAAAGCTATCAGCATAACTGGAGCAGACCGAACGTCGAGTGGGGCGCGATCGTGTCCGGCATCCAGAGTCATGGTATCCGCAACGCCGCGCAGACCACGGTCGCACCGACCGGCACGATTGCCACCGTCGCAGGCTGTGAAGGTTATGGCTGTGAACCCGTCTTCGCGCTGGCATATATCCGCCACGTCAATGACAACGGCAAAGACCTCAAGCTCACGTATGCCAGCCCGCGTTTCGATGAAGCGTTGAAGAAACTGGGGCTCGGCGAAGAGAAGCGCCAGGAGATCGTCGAGCAGGTGATGAGCGAAGGCACCTGCCAGCACATTAAGGAAATCCCGCAAGCGGTGCGCGATACGTTCGTGGTGTCTGGTGATATCAGCGCCGAAGAACATGTGCGCATGCAGGGCGCGCTGCAGGCGTTCGTTGACAACTCGCTTTCGAAGACCGTCAACTTCCACGAGAACGCCACCGAGGAAGATGTGGCGAAGGCGTACATGATGGCGTGGGAACTCGGCTGCAAAGGTATTACCGTCTATGTGACCGGTTCACGCGATAAGGTGGTGTTGGAGACGAAAGCCACCGCGGATAAGAAAGAGGCTCCTATTACGCCCGCTTCGACTGCGGGACAGACGAGCACTGCCCAAGGGGCTCCGCTCAGCGCGATGACAACGCCGACCATGTACCACGAGACAAAGAAAGCTCGTCCCAAAGCGTTGACTGGCAAAACCTACAACGTGGACACGCCTGCTGGCAAGGCGTTCATCACCATCAACCAAAACGGCGGAGAGCATCCGTTCGAGGCGTTTATCAACACGGCCAAGGCGGGATCAGAAACCGCCGCGGTCTCCGAAGCGATCGGACGACTCATCTCATACATTCTGCGCCTGGCATCACCTGTCTCACCCACCGAGCGGATGCGCGAGATCGTGCGTCAACTGCTCGGCATCGGCGGCGGACGTTCACTCGGCATGGGACCGAACCGCGTGCGCTCGTTACCCGACGGCATCGGACAGGTGCTCGATATGTACCTCCGCGAAAAAGCCGGAGCATTGCCTGTGATGGAAGAAAAGACGAATGGCAATGGCAACGGGAGCGGACACAAGATCGAAGAGGAAGTTGCCTCTTCTATTCAAGTGGAACTTGGCGCACTGCCTTCCGTTATGAAGATCGGTGACTTATGCCCCGAATGCGGTGAAGCCGCCGTGGTCAATGAAGAGGGTTGCCGCAAGTGCTATGCGTGCGGATTTAGTGAGTGTTAGTGGAGTTGGAAGGTTTGAAAGTTGAAAAAGTTAGTGGGCGAGGAAACTCGCCCACTATACAAGACATGATGTGTGATCTGTAAGGAGATATAAAATGAACTTGGTAAATTTAGATGACATCACTCGAAAGTATATGCTCGAAGAAATAACAAGCGACATCAAAGCGAACAAACTTTACCGTAGTAAGAGATTGACAAGCAATGGGCTTAGTGATTATGAACGATTATTGCATGAAGCTGTAGAAAAGTATGATGCTGATTGGCTAGCTTTACAACTGAAAGAGGGAGGGAGGATGGCTGCTTTGGAAACTTCTCATTCTAAAACTGGTCGTCCGATAGTAAAGCACACACCTGCGTCAGATCATATAACATTAGCTGATGGTGAATTTAATTACTATTATGTTCGAGGTCTTTGCCGTAGAGCAATAGATGAAAACGTCGAATATTTGGAAGTTTATCGAGCTAAAGAAGTCATGCAGCAAAGAGCACAATCTTCAGTTGCAATTGGGTCAAAAGTAAACCCCAAGGAACTTCTTGATGATTTACGTGTTGAAATTGGTTTACGAGGAAAAAGATTTGGAATTTGTAGTGGACCGAATTCAGGCATTAGTATTCGTTTCTAACAACATTGTATGTATCGAAGCCAGAGAAATTTGTGGGAGTAAATATGAATCGGTATTTCAAAGTGGCGTTGATTATCGGGGGGATACTTGCGATTCTATTTATAACTCGAATCTGGTTGTTGGATGTATCGGATCCAATAACTCAAAAAAGAGTTGAATTTACCTTAGCATTTGGCGAATTAATTTGTAGTGCATCAATTGTCATATTAACTACAATAGGTTTAAGGGTTGAAAAGAAAAAAGACATCGTTGTAAAAATTCAAAACGAAAATAATGAAATAAATAAAAATGCTCTTTCATTAGACGAATCAATCTATCAATATTTATCGAACTTAGAATCGTATTTGGAGCAGTATAGTATTGCGCGTCCCACATTTGTTCAACTTTCTACTCAGACAAGACAAAAAAACTCACTTCAGGATATCGAATTGCTTCAAAGCTTTTTGTGGCTTAAACGAAAATGGCAGGGAAGTAACCTAAGCGAAGTGAATATACCTATAAATGTATTGAAAGCTCATGAGATGTTTAGAAATTATATTCTTTTGGGTGAACCAGGCTCAGGAAAAACGACTTGCATGCAATATTTGGTCTCGGATCTGATATTAAAATACCGAGAAAAATCTTCTGACATACTTCCCATTTATATCTCGCTTTCTGATTGGGAAGATAGACGTACTAGCGCAATAGAATTTCTGCGAAGCAGAATTAAGAGGATTGTGGATCCTACGAACTACTTGGTTAAGGAGTTTGAAAACCTATTATCGCAAGGGAAATTCTTGGTTATTTTGGATGGCTTAAATGAAATGCCTAATAGATATTACGAAAAGGCAGAAGAAGGAAATATTGAAAGCAGAAAGTTGCTTCTCCAAATTACTAGTGGCAATTTATTGCATTTTCATCAAGATCCACGTGAACGCTCATTAATGGAGTTGGCGTCTGCGGAAGCAGTTCGGTCAAAATTTATAATAACGTGTCGTGAACATGAGTTTTATAAATCTCCTAGTTGGCAAGAAATTCGTGTTTTGCCTATGAATGCGGAACAAATTAATTCGTTCGTTCACAATTATATAGAAGATGATTCTGCCATAGAGTTTGAAAAAGTTCTGAGGGAGAATAAAGCACTATTAGAACTTGCGGCAAATCCATTTTTTTTGAAGAATATGATTGGAATATATTCTATCGAACTGGAAGGGATAACTAACCGAGGTCAGTTTTTGGAGTATTTATTAGAAAAGTCATTGATGAGGGAAAAACAACTTGGGAAAAATTTTGATTTAAATAGAGTAAAAGAGTCAATTTGCAAAATTTCTTATTCGATGATGAAAAAGGGTCAGATAGGCAGTCAAGTAAATCTAAAAAGTGTTAACCATAAACATCAAGAAGCTATGAATATCTTTCTTGGTACTGGGTTGCTTGTTTCTAGAGATAACGGACATATATTTTTTTATCATCAATTAATACAAGAATTCATGGCTGCGCTTGCGATACGAGAAAACTGGGCTCGTATTAATTTAGGTAGCTTGTTATCTAACAAGAAATGGGTAGAGGTAATAATTTTATGGTATGACATCAGTCGGAGAGATCATATTTTACCGAAGTTATTAAGAGCGTTATATCAAAGAAATAAACCTTGGAATAAACCGATTCCATTTAGTTTGGGAGTCGGGATTTTTAGTTTTATTATGGCGTCAATATATACGCTTATTGGTGTAAATGTCATCGTTGACTTATTTTCTAATAACCCCTTTATTATTCCCAAACTTAAACTTTATCCAATACTTTCAATGTTCTATTTGATAGTTTTACCGCTAATAATTCGTTATATCTTCTTGTTTTATGCCTACAACCCAGAAGCCATATCTAATTCTGCTTACATATTAGGAAAGATCAGGAATCCAATAGCGATAGATAATATTATATTGGCATTTACTCGAGTTGGATTTTCGCGAACGAAACTTGCTGAGTCGTTATCACTATTTGGTAAGCAAGCGATACCGAATCTAATTATGGGGCTTTCATCTACCAATTATTCGATAAAGAAGGGTTGTGTAGAAGCCCTAAGCCTGATAGGTGACAACCAAGCGATTAATCCATTGCTGGAACTATTAGGTCAAAATGACCCGGAAATGTTATTTGTAATGGTATCGTCCTTGAATAAATTTAAAGATCCAAGAATTGATCAGGGTGTTGTTGAAGCACTAAGACAAAACCAAGGTGGGTGCTCTAATTTACTTGGAATGGTTAAAGCACCGGATATCTTTGAAAACAATAATGAATTCGATTCAAATACATTAAAATCACTTGAAGATTTGGCGAGAAATTCTCAACTTCCTATGAATCGCAATTTTGGTATTGAGGCTTTGGGAAAATATGGACACTATGAGGGAGCAAATATATTAATAAATATCATCAATGACAATGAAGAGCTTGACAACTATAAAAATAAGGCAATTGAGAGTTTGGCATTAATTAAAGATGCTAAAGTAATAGGAATGCTATTGAATATTTATGAGCAGAGTGAGAATAACACATCGCTACAAGATACGGCGTTATATGCACTTTCAAACATAAAGTACGCTGATGCAGTGCCTGAACTTTATAAAACTCTCGAGCACAAGGATGAATATATTAGGAGCGCAACCGTTAGATCATTAGGTTTAATAGGTGACAACAATTCAATATCTCATCTTAAGAGTATCGCCACAATTGATAATAGCCATATTGTTCGCAAAAATGTAGCTAAAGCATTAGGAGGATTTGTAGATAATCAGGCAGTTGAGCTACTTAGATTTTTATGTGGAGATTCTGAGCATGATGTTAGGGAGATAGCTTTAAAGTGCCTTGACTTGAATTTTCCAGATACATCGAAAGATATTTATTTAAAGTTGGCAACTGATGCATCATATCCTGAGCGAATAATGGTAGTGGAAATTCTTGGTCAGTATAGATTTTCGGATGTCCGTGGTGTTTTGCTGAAATTATGTGCCGATGTTGACGTTAATGTAAGGCGACAGGCTGCAGAGTCGTTACAAAGAATTGACCTGACTTTAACCGATGAGTTGAAGTATGTGTCTTTGCCTAAAAGTCGAAGTGTATTAAATAGTTTGTTTGTGTTCTTAGCCGGAAGATTCCACTATGATGAATACAGTAGGCTTGCTGATGAATTGAGGTTTGAAGGAGAGACTGGATGGTTGTTACCGGCTATGGCGTCGCGAATAACAAAAGACTCTGAGTTAAAAAGAAAGCTTGGATATATAAGCGGTGTTTTTTATACTGGCAGTTATGTTGCCTTTGTTATATTTCCGATTTTCTTGGCAGTTATTTTCAATCGTAGCATATTGTTTCTTGGAGGTTATTTAACTAGTCACATGAATTATATGTATGGCGTTTTTGTTGGATTATCAATAATTTTATTTTTGCCGTTCATTCAAAATGCGATTGATCCACATAAGCAGATTAAGATGATCGTAATCTCTTTACGTGTGCCGGGGATTCTGATTGGACTTGTGTTGTTTATTTACGTGATAATTTTGAATTGGATAATTACTTTATCTGTATTATTGTTCGTTATAATAATTGGTTGGAAATTACGAGACCGATTCACAAGTTTTCTCAACAAAAGTATTTTAAAGCGACAGAAGACTTTGAAAAAATCTTTCTAATTACCTATAAAAAGGATGTTTTTGATTTAGCATTAATTCCTTATTCAGAAATCGTTAGTTCAATCTCATACGGAACTTGATGTATTGATTCCGGCGCACTTTGGGGGCACCTAAAGGTGTGCTCCGCGAAGGAACCAGCCATAAGTCTCGATGGATGATCGTCGGAGGGGGTGAAGGTAAGCAAGGCAAAAGCGAATCCGACGATTTAAACTTTACATGCGCATCCTAAATATTTCTCGTCGTATTTGGGGGAGGAACCAACCATAAGTCTCGCCGGATGATCGTCGGAGGGGGTGAAGGTAAGCAGAGCAGGAGCCAACTGCGTTACGATGCATCGTTTGCCATACCATGTTCCCGTGCTTCGCGGTCCTGCCATGGAGTCGCGCGGAACGGATCATTCAGATCCTGAGATTGCACGCTCGTGAGTGAGGCTGACTGGTGGTCGATAGTTCTTTACATTCAGCCTGTATCTCGTAGGTAATTAGTCCCAATGTGAGCGAGAATTAGGAATTTCTAACATCAGGTTAATAGAATTTGCACGCTGCATGTGTTATCTTGGTATAAGCGCAATCAATTGGCTTACCTTTATAAAAAACTTGAAGCCAGTATGTTTGCGCCAGAGCAACAAACCAAACACTTATTCGGGTTGTTCCCTCAGAACTGCCCAGAAAGAAGCAAAAACATGGATAACAAAAATCAGGAATTTGAACTTGTACAACAGTCAGGTCATACATTAACTTTCTTCACCGGGCTGGTCATTGGCAGCATGGTGGGCGCAGTAACAATGCTGCTCATGGCTCCGCAACCCGGCGAGAAGACCCGCGTCGAACTCCAGAGCGGAGCTTTGGAATTGCGCGACCGAACGGCTACAACGGTGAAAGACACCATGACGCAGGTCAAAGCCAAAGCCAATCAGATCAAGGCTGATGTGCAGATAAAAGCCATTGACCTGGGGCATCAGGGACAGGACCTGCTCGTAAAACAGTTGGACCATGTCTCTCACGCCGCAGAAGCCGGGAAGAAAGCGCTCCAGGGTTCTTCAAACCATACCGTAGTTTAACTTCGGTATCCACTGCACAGAATATTCCAGCTCTCTCCAAACGGAGAGGGCTGGTTTGTTTTTGTGAGAAATTAGCCAGAAGCCTTGAGGCAGATTCGGGCGGTCATTTCACTTCACAACACCACTGCGCCCGGGTCGACCCCTTCGCCGAATTCCAACGCCTCGAAGTTTGTCCAACTGCGGCGCGCGCAGCAGTGCCTCTGTCAAGTACCCATTTTCTATACCAAAGATAAATAGACAAAATCAGGCATTTTGAATAGCATACTGGCGGGGCGATAAACCCTGTAATGCCTCGTGCGGACGAATGGTGTTGTAATCTTCAAGCCAGTGCTCTGCAATCAAACGGACTTCATCCAAATTATCAAACAAATAGGCGTCTAAAACTTCTTCGCGAAACGTGCGGTTGAAACGTTCGATATAGGCATTCTGTGCGGGCTTGCCAGGCTGGATGTGGAGCAGCTCAATCTGTTTCTCCTTCGCCCAGTTCCCCAATCGTTTGGAGAGGTAACCAGCCCGTAAAATCATACCAAAGCGAAGTGGAAAAATCATGGCAAAAT
>JBDTWO010000069.1:0-21179 GCA_040006635.1 Chloroflexota bacterium | reverse complement strand
AGCACGCTCTATCCCCTGCTCCGCAGGCTCGAGTCGCAGGGACTGTTACAGTCCGATTGGCGCATTGCGGACGAAGCCCGTCCGCGCCGCTATTATGTGATCAGCACCCAAGGCAAGGCTGTGCTGGCGAAACTCAAAAAAGAATGGTCTGCCATGACCGCGACCATGCAAAAGATGTTGTCATAAAGTTAGGAGAATAAAATGAATCTAATTGATAAATATGTCGCTGAGGTGGGCAGGCACCTGCCGCTCCTCAAGGGGCGCGAAGATATTGAAAAGGAATTAAAGTCCACGCTGGAGGATATGCTCGATGAACGGAGGCAGGCTGGGGTGTCGGAGGAAGCGCAGGTCATCCAGTTGCTGCAGGAATATGGCTCGCCGCAGAAGGTGGCGTCCACGTACAATCCGCATCCGTATCTGATCGGACCGAAGTTATTCCCGTTCTTTCTGATGGTCTTGAAGATCGTTGTCACGGTGGTTGTGGCGGTGCTGCTGGTGCTGGCTGGCATCCGCGCGGCGACTGCGACGCCGCTGATGGGCGCCGAGTTTGTTTCGATCGTCGGCAGGGGACTTGCCGATGCGCTTTCTGCCGCCATCGCGGCCTGTGGAAATGTGGTGCTGATCTTTGCGATCTTGGAACGCGTACTGCCGGAGAAGGAAATCGGCGGCTTCAACGATGAAAAGGATTGGGACCCCGCTTCACTCGCCCATGAGCCTGATCCGGATTCGATCAAGCGCTTCGAACTAATTACAGAGATCGTCTTCACCTTCGTGGCACTTACCATCCTGAATTTGTATCCGCAGTGGCTGGGCATGTTCTTCTTCAGTAACGGTGAACAGACCTTTATCCCCTTGTTCACGGATGCTTTCTTCCGGTTCGTCCCGTGGATCAACATCGTGCTCGTTGCCGAGATCCTGCTGGATATTTATCTCCTGCGTGAAGCCGTGTGGCGCATGTGGACGCGCATCGCCAAGATCGTCATCGAAGCCGCCAGCCTCGCCATTACGATCATCCTCTTCCGCACCCCAAGCATCTTCGGTTTCAACGCGGAGACCATTGCCCAGGGACCGTTCTCACCCGAGCAGGCGCAGATCTTCATCAAAATCGCCACGTTTACCCTGCCCATTGTACTGGTCGTCATCCTTATCATTCAGGGCATCGAACTGGCAAAAGCGGTATACGGATTATTGAGAGTCAACTATCGTATAAAGTAAGCGAAGCGAATTCATATTCAAGAACACTTCGAGTTGCCCAACTCGAAGTGTTCTTTTTCCCTATTGCCCCTGCATCCAAACTTGGATAAGATAACTCAATATGAAATCAAAACTCCTGCCGCTCATCATCACGCTCACTCTCATCGCTTGCCAGGCTTCCAGCCTCGCAACACCAACAACCCTCCCCCCGACTCCATCTCTCACATCTACGTTCACCGAAACTCCCACGCAGACTGCGACAGCCACCCCAACAGAGACTCCCACCGAAACGCCGACTCTTACCCCCACGCCCGCGCCGCATGCCACCCGCGTGCTGATCCTATCCATCGACGGACTCCGCCCTGATGCCATTGCACTTGCACCCATGCCGAATCTTTTAGCCCTGATGCAGAACTCTGCCTACACCTTAAATGCGCAAACTGTTTTCCGAAGTGTCACATTGATATCACACGCTTCCATGCTCACCGGGTTATGCCCATCCAAACACGGCGTGGACTGGAACGACTACCTCCCTGAAAGAGGCTACGCCCTCGGCACCGACCTCTTTGACCTCGCGCACGCCGCTGGTCTGCAAACGGTGATGTATGTAGGCAAGGAAAAACTGCGTCAGATCACAGAACCCCAAAGCACCGATATCTTCGAGTACATCAACGATCGCGATCTCGTTATCACCGAAAAATTGATCGCAAACTTTCCGCAGGATTTTGGCGTGCTCTTCGTTCACTTTCCCACACCTGATGGTATGGGACATGAATACGGCTGGCTGTCACCCGAACAACTCAGTGTCATCTTCCGCGCTGATCAAGCACTAGGGCAGATCATCACCGAGTTGGATGCACGCGGTCTGCGTGACGAAACCTTGATCATCATCACCGCCGACCACGGCGGACATGATACAACGCACGGCACCGACCTCCCTGAAGACATGACCATCCCGTGGATCGTATCGGGTCCGGGCGTTCAGCCCAAAGTATTGACAACCCAGGTCCACACCATGGATACCGCCGCCACTGCCGCCTTCATCCTCGGTTTGCCCATCCCACCCGAATGGGACGGTGTGCCGGTCTACGAAGCCTTTGGCTTGCCGGTGCTCAAACAATCCACAGCCTGCCAATAGATCGATAATAAAATCGACCTCCAGAATTTTTCTGGAGGTCGATTTTATTGTTACACGTTTGTGAATTTACTGTTGTCGTAATGACGGCATCGGGAGCGGGATATTGAACGTAGTTGCTGCGACTCCCATTCCAAGTTCACAAGTGTTCGGTGGGATCGTGGCTGTATACCCCTTGCGTGAGGAGGGATATTCTGCCGCCCAGAACATAAAGCCCAACATACCACTTGTCACACCGGCACCGTTGGGTGCAATGGTTTGTAGGAAGTTGGCATCTGCTTTTTGTTCGGAGGAGGCAAAGTTATTACAGTTGGCGATATTGCCCTTGAGGTACAACGCGCCGGTAAACTTGGCTGGCGCCAGCGGCGGCACAACCGGCGAATACTGCGGCTTGCCGTCCACATGTTCCTGCCAATCGGCGGGCGTGCTGGATGACGTACCGCCTACCATTGCATTGGCATAATCCAGCACCGGGTTAGTAGTGGTCAGCCAATATTGCGTGGCATAGCGGTTCAAGTCGATCAACCAGCGGTCGCCTGCGCCCACGTCGATGGTCAGACGTTTGGCATGATCAGCACCTGTCGCATCGTATGGCAACACGGAACGATAGGCATTAATGAAGGCTTGCACGCCGGGGATGTTGGGCGCACTGCTATTTTCATAATCGATCTCGATGCCGACACCCAGCGCCTGGGCAACGGCAGCAGCATTCAAGCCGAGTTGTGTTGGGTTCGCGGCGAGCACGGTATCCCAGTCCGCGGTGTAGGTGATACCGCCGATTGAAAGCATCACGCGGATGCCGCGGCTCTTGAAATAGTTCACCACATTCTGATCCATGCCAGCGGGGATCATGTTATTGAGTCCGGTGTCCGTTCGGTTAAGCATCTTCAACGGGTTCACAAAACTTAACACGACCACATTTACAGACGGACGTCCATCGCCGCGGTCGATCAACCAGTGATTGGCGGTATCAAATTCGCCTCCGGGTGTCGTATTGCGGACGAGACTCCAATCGCAGAAATGATTGCCGCAATGCCATGCGCCAAAGATCTGGATCGGCGTGACAGGCGCGGGTGTGGCAGTTGGACCGGGCGGGGGTGTGGGTGTGGGCTTACCGGCGGCGGAAGCCATATTGATCCCGCTAAAAGCCAGGATCGCGATCAGGAAACCAGTGAGTACAATACGGGCAAAGTGCTTGTGCATGTCATTCTCCTTTTGAGCTGTGATATGAAATATTCAACGAGAGGACAATGGATCTATGTATCGCGGCATAGACCTCCTTAATGCAACAACACCAACATCGTAGCAAATTTCGGCTCAGATTTCAACCATCAATATGTTACAGATAACACCTGCACCGCATGTTTGGATTCTCAAAACCCACATGACGTTATACTCAGTAAAACAAAGGAGCTCAACATGCCTCTCATCCATACCTGTATCGCCCCGCACGCCGGGGATCTGATCCCTGAAACTGTCGCAGATCAAAACACTGTCAAATTGACCCGCCAGTCCATGTACGCGCTCGGCGAGAACCTGCAGGCCCTCGCGCCGGAGGTGATCATCATCATCAACCCACATGGCTTTCGGGCGCAGGGCGCGTTGAGTGTCAGCGTTGCCGAACGCGCGGTTGCGGATTGGGCGCCGGATGTGAAACTTGATTTCGAAATGGACTTCACGCTCGCCAACGCCATCGCAGATAAAGCAACAGAAATGGATGTGCCTGTTGTGAAATACATCTACGGCGCGAGCGGTGGACCGGAATGCTTCATTCCTTTGGATTGGGGTGCCGTGGTGCCGCTCTACTTCATGGGACATCGCTTCACGCCCAAGCCGAAAATTGTCCATTGTTCCCCCATGCGGACTCTCCCCTTAGCCACGCACTACGAATTCGGTCGCGCCATCGGACGTGTGATTCGCGAATCAAAGCAACGCATCGCCTTCATCGCCAGCGCGGACCAGGGTCACGCCCACGCTGCAAATGGACCTTATGGCTTCGACCCCGCCTCAGCACAATATGACGCATGGATGCAGGACGTGATCCGCAACGGGAATCTGGATGAATTGCTCAACGCCGATCCGCAATTGGTGGAAGATGGCAAACCAGACAGTTTGTGGCCCACATTGGTTCTAGCAGGTGTTCTGAAAGAGAATCCCATGCAGGCAAAATTGCTTTCATACGAAGTGAATGTCTATTTTGGAATCCTATGCGCGGAATTCACCCAGGGATAAAAAACGCCGAAGGCGTGAAACGATTATAGATTTACGAATAATATTTACAAACCCCAAAGGGGTGATATGAAATGGTCAAGATCATGTCACCCTTTCAGGGTTTTAATTTCGATTGACATCAAGCTACAATCATGACATCCCTTCGGGATTATAAATACAACAGCGGACACAAAGTTGATTTGTGCCCGCTGTTGTATAACTGGTTTGTAGTTCTTTATGCTTTCTTTCTTCGCAGAAAAACGCCTAATCCCAAAAGGGCAAGGATGGCGGTAATAATACCGACAATGGGCAAGGTTCTGTCGGGAACAGTGTCCGGTGTGTCGGTGGCAGCAGGGATGGCGGTGGCTGCAGGTGTAGATTCTTTTTCGATCACGAACACGGTGGTGGTGCGACCCGGCACGTTAAAGGTGTCGTTATGGCTATTGAACAATGCTGTGCGCACAATTTCATCAACTGAGTTTCGTTGAACGGGATGTAAAACATAATCACCATTGAGTGATGCATCGCTGAATGAGGTCGCATCGGGACGCGAATTAAAGAGCACGATGATTTCTTGATATTTTAAATCAAGATTGGCATTATCCTGCAAATGCATCACGATCAAGCCGGGGATTTGTTCAGGTCCGTTATTGAGGAAGGCGAGGTCGCGTTGAATATCTTCCGCGGTTTCGAGGCGGAAGAGTTTGGAGCTTTTGCGAATCTGCAGGAACTCATTGAAGACAGCTGAGGCGGAGGTAATGTCCGTTTTTGTGGGAGCAAGTTTCGGGTCGGCGAGAAGCGGTTTGTAAATAGTCCATTGACCGGTGCCCTCGAGCGGCAATCCCACGCCAAAGTTGTTCGACGCGTACGTCCAATCCAGTTTGTTGAACCAATCGCCGGAGTTGTAGGAATTGGGGTCGAAAGATTTGGAGCGCAGGAGGTCATCGCCCGCGTGGAAGAAGGGCACGCCCTGGCTGAACATGACGAGGCTGAGCGCGAGGTTGTTCATGCGGATGCGATCGGCGAGCGTGGCTTCGGCAGGCGCTTTGATTTGAACGGTATCGAAGAGCGTTTGATTATCGTGCGCAGAAACGTAGACAATGTTTTCCTGCGGGTCGGCGGTGTAGCCAGCGGGCGCGCCGTTGTAGGAAAGTTTGTTACCAGGAACAGTTTCACCATTGGCGCGGACAAGTTCGTAGTTGGCGAGGTTGCCCGCGAGACCAATACGAATCCAATCGGTGTAATCGTTGAGTTCGGATTGTTGATCTTCGATGGAGCGGCTTTCGCTGGCATTGTTGGCAAACACGAGACCTGTGCTGAAACCCTGCAAGCGGATATCGTCGAACGGATTGCCGCCACGCACGGCGTCGCGCAGACGATCATTGAAGACGCCGATGCCTGTTCCAGCGATATTGAGCTGTGTGGCGTTTTTGCCGCGCGCATTGAAAGCGACTTCGCCAAAGTTCCAGCCTTCGCCATAGACATAAATGGACTTGCCATCCACACCATCTTTTTCAAGCGTGAGCGCATCGAGCGCAGCACGGACGGCTTTCATATCGTCGAGCATATGATGCCCCATCAGGTCGAAGCGGAAACCATCGACCTTGTATTCCTTCGCCCAAGTAACAACTGAATCGACCATGAGCTTGCGCATCATGTTGTGTTCGGTGGCGGTGTTTTCGCAACAGGTGGATTTTTCCACGTTGCCTTCGGCGTTGAGGCGGTGATAATAACCGGGTACAACGCGATCTAAAACGGAGTTGGGATTCTGTCCGCTGGCGTTGGTGTGGTTGTAGACCACGTCCATGACCACGCGTAATCCGCTTTGACTCAGGGCTTGCACCATCTCGCGAAATTCCATAATGCGCGGCGTGCCATTTGGATCAGTAGCGTAACTGCCTTCGGGCGTGGTGTAATGGAGCGGGTCGTAACCCCAGTTGAAGCCGTCCGAGCCGGTGATGGCGCTGACAGCTTTGGCTTGCTCATCGGAATCGGGCGGATATGTTTTGAGCTGCGCTTCATCCACGCTTTGCCAGGTAGATTTATCTTCGTTAACGCTGGCGATATCGAAGGCAGGTAACAGATGAAGGTGAGTCAATCCGGCTTGTGCCAATGATTCAAGATGCTTCATTCCATTTGAATCTTTGACCGTGAACGCTTTATACGTGCCGCGCAACTCAGCTGGGACCGTGGCATCGCTAATGCTGAAATCGCGGATATGCAATTCGTAGATGACGATATCTTCGGGCGCGGCGAGCGCGGGCTTCGCGACTGTATCCCAGTCTTGCGGTTTGAGCGTGGAGTCGTTCAAGTCCACGATCTGACTGCGTTTGCTGTTGGTGGACAGACTCAATGAATAGGGATCGGTGACCAGATTGGTTTCGATCTTGCCCGTGGACGGTACATAGACGTTCACTTCATATAAATAGAATTTGTTTTTCCAATCCGCTTTGCCAACGATGCTCCATACGCCGGTTTGCGAATCCCATTGCATGGGGAGCTTTTGCGGATTGGACGAATCACTTGAATCAAAAAGATTCAAGGTCACGGATTGGGCAGTCGGCGCCCAGACTTGTAATGTGGGTTTATCGCCAGCCCAAGTGACTCCCAGCGACCCCGCATAGGGATAGAGCGCATCAAGCACGCCCCACAGTTGGACACCAGTCACATCCACGACTTTGCCCGCGGCATCGCGCACCACGCTGGCGACTTGTCCTTTCACGGCATCGGGGATCTTCGCAAAATCTTTGGGATCGATCTTGAAGGCGCTGTAGCCATTCAAGTAGGGATTACGTTCCAAGACATCACCGCCCGGACCAGACTTGCTGAACGTGAGTGGAATCTCCGTCCCATTTTGCACGCCGTCCGCGGTGAGGTTTAGCGTGGCATCGGGAGAATAGAAAATGGAATACGAATATTTGGGCGAGCCGACCACATTCCACATGAGCGTGTCTTGATTTACCCACATGGCTTTGAGTTTGGAGAGACTGCCCTTCGGCGCACCGGTAGTGCTGACAATGGTTTGTTTTTTCACTTCATCATATCCAAAATAGATTTCGTCGCCGTCGTTGGCAACGGTGAATTGCTGGGCATCGCCGAGCGGCTGGGCGATATCTTCGTTGATGGTCAGGGTGACGGTATAGGTTCCCGCTTTTAATGCGCGTGTGGCGAAAGCATATAATCCGTCGCCTTCAGGGTCTTCCAGCCACGAACGCAGACAGCCTGCGTCATTGTCATTCGTACAACCGAGCTGCGCTTGGAAATCTCCTGCCGCGACGATGATCTTCTTGTTGAAACTATCCGCGATCCAGTGAGACTTGTGGTCATAATAAAACTTGACCTGCGTCGGTGCAGTGACCAGCAATGGAACATCCGCGCCGCCGCGGGTGGCATTGACGCCGTAGTTCTCATCCCATTTGCCGTTGAGTGCAGCTTTGTAGCGCGGTCCCTTTTTGTCAGCGTCGTTATTCGGTTGGATTTCAAAAGTTCCCTGCCAAACGCCATCTTCGGTGTTGTAGGTCAGCAGGGTATTCGTGCAATCAGGCTGCCAGTCGCCGGGACAGCCCAACTCATCCTGGTGCGTGCCGGGGATGTTGACCGAATCAGGATTGGGCGTGGATTGGGCTTGGGCTGTGGAAGCAAACAGGGGTGAGAAAGACGCGAGCCATATCGCGCAGATCATCAAAATGATCTGCATTCTTTTTTGCATGAGCATATCTCCGTAGTCAGTCCATTATAAATTATATAGAGCGCCGCGATCTTAAGACCACGGCGCTCCATATTATTAGACTTTATCGGAAATTAAATCGGGACGCTGATTCACGCAGAAAACGCAGATTTTTCTTTTTGAATCAGCGAAAGTCAGCGTTTTTCAGCGTCCAAAAATCGGCTCTTTAGTTGTTACCGATAAAGTCTATTGTTTATCGTTCACACGTCAAAATACAGACTCATCTCAAACGGATGCGGACGGTTGCGCACTGCAAAATATTCAGACTGGCGTTTGTAGTCCACCCATTGCTTGAGCATCTCTTCGCTAAAGACGCCACCCGCTGTGAGAAAAGCGTGGTCTTCTTCCAAAGCGGATAAAGCAATGTTGAGGGAGGAAGGCAACGGCTTGATGTGCGAACGCTGCTCATCTGTCCACGCGAAAATATTCGCGTCAAACGGACCGAAGCCTGCTTCGGTTGGATCGATCTGATTCTGGATCCCATCCAGTCCAGCCAGCAACTGCGCGGCGAGCATGAGATAAACATTGCCCGTCGCATCAGGTGGACGGAATTCCATGCGCGCGGTATCAGGCTGGGTGGCATACTTTGGGATGCGCACCGCCGAACTGCGATTGCCCAGCGAGAAGAACGCGTTGACGGGTGCTTCATAACCAGGCACAAGACGGCGATACGAATTCGTGGAAGGATTGGTAATGGCGAGCAATGCGGGACCATGCTTGAGCAAACCGCCGATGTAATACAGCGCCGTTTTGCTTAAACAGCCATACCCATTCGCATCGTAAAAAACATTTTTATGTTCCTTGAACAAATGTTGATGGAAATGCATGCCGCTACCCGCTTCACCAAAGAGCGGTTTGGGCATGAAGGTTGCGGTTTGTCCGCTTTCATGGGCGGTCATCTTCGTGACGTACTTGATGATCATCGTGGCGTCGCCCGCTTGCTGGAGACCCATCATCGGCGTTTCGATCTCACATTGACCGGGTCCACCGACCTCGTGATGATGATACTTGACCGGCACACCCATCTTTTCCATATGCTGCATCATGCGTGTGCGGATCTTGTAAAGCTGATCCTTGGGTGGGATGGCGTGATAACCACCATGCATTGGAATGTAATGTCCATGCCCGCCTGTATGACTGTTCCAATCCGCTTCGCGGCTTTCGATGGTATAGCCAGAGCGATTGATTCCATTTTCAAAACTGACACTGTCAAAAATATAGAATTCGAATTCCGGTCCCCAACGACTCTCATCCGCGATGTTCGTGGACTTCATATATTCCTCGGCGCGGATGGCGATGTTACGCGGGTCGTTCGCAAAGATCTCGTGTGTATCCGCTTCGAGGGTGCGGCAGATAAAACTCAGCGTGAGCGTCTCCCAGAACGGATCCAGGAATGCGGTGGCGAGATCCGGCACGAGCACCATATCGCCAGCTTTGACCGATTTCAGTCCCACCGAGGAACCGTCGAAACCGATACCTTCGTCCATGAGCTTCGGGTCGAATTGATTGGCGGGAATGGTCAGGTGATGCCAGCGGCCCCACAGGTCACAGAATTTCAGGTCAATGACTTGAACGCCCTGCTCAACAACATATTTTTTAGCTTGTTCAAAGGTTTGAAACATATTAGTGTCTCCATCCAAACAGGATTGTGCCAGTCAAACTTAACATGAAAGCATGGGCGGGATAAGTGTGATTCGTCCTCAGGATGTCATGGGCTGGCACCTGCTGATTTGCATGTTTGCGAATCCCAAGTACAATTTCGCCCATGACTCACTGGACCACCGTCCATGGCATTCTGGCACAGGGCTATCACGTGGCTTCGGGTCCCTCCGCGGATTATCCCTACGGGGCGCTCGAACGTCAGCGACCGATCTTTAAAGCGCGCGGCTTTGATCTCGGCGCTTGCTTCAACGGCACGCTGAATGTGGATATCCGCCCGGCTACTTTTGTAATGCAAAAACCGGAATACACGTTCGAACATGTCGAATGGACCGACCTGCACCCGCCCGAAACTTTTTCGTTTTCGCGATGCAAGGTGGTCTTTAAGGAAGTGGAGTATGATGGCTGGGTGTATTATCCGCATCCCGAAACGAAACTGCGCAACTTCCAAAACCCGTCCCTGTTGGAAGTGATCGCCCCGCGCATTCCAGAAATTAAATATAGAGATGCGTTGGATATACAAGTGAACACGGAAGAGCTCAGGATCGGGCGTTCAGCATGAGGTGCATGTGAATCGAAAAAGATTGATCGCGGGGATTTCCATACTTGGCGTGCTTGTCATCCTGCTGATCGCCGGGGTCGGATTTCTGCTCACGCGCTTAAGAACCCAGCCGCGCGCGCAACAAAGAGAACTCATCACCAAGCTCGGCTATTGTAACTCGCAAAACGCAAAACCCTGCATCGTATCCTTCAGCGTGGATGCCGATGGCAAGATGCTGGTCAATTTGGTCATCCCATCGGAAACCTATCCCGATTTTTATTTGACCATCAGCAACAGCACTACTGAGAATCGCTATGATTGTCAGCCGGTGGAAGATTTCCCCACCAACGTCTATTGCACGGGCGCAGAAATGTATCCGGGTGAAGTGTTGCAGTTCACTATCCATACTATAAAAGATGATGCTGTTCTCGCCGAAGGTCAATTCGCCATCATCGGGTTACAGCTCCCCAACCCGGAAGAAGAAATGACTGCAACCCCATTTGGCACAGAGTCTCCTGTGGCGACCGAAGCACCCTTCGAAACTCCCACGCCGTTTTTGCTCGATTTTTCCACCCCGTTCCCAACGCTGGAAATCCTAACCACACCCACCCCAACGATTTCATCGTACCCCAACTACCCTTAGCCCAATGATATCGGATGCTTTCTCAGTCCTCATCGATCAATGGCGGGTTATCTTCGGCAGCCTGTTACTCATTGCACTGGGTCAAACTTTGGTCAGCACAGCGCTGCTATACATTTTTGGAAAACAACTGACCTCCAGCGAATATTTTTCGCTGGGCATGGCAGGCTGGCTTTTGCCCGCGTCGTTTATTTCGATGCTCTGGTTTTTTGCAGGATGGAAATCTTCATCGCCGTTCAACCTAATTCTCCTGATCAGCCTGCTCGGCATCTCGATCTTTTTCCGCCTGCGCTTCAAACCCGACCCCGCGCCTGATTCAAAATCAACCAGCCTTTTCCTCTTTTTATTCTTTCTGATCTCCATCCTGTTGCGCTTGGTCTTTGTCTCCAAGGTGACCCTGCCCTCCTATTTTGATTCAGCCCAACACTACCTGCTGATCAAGACCATCCTGGGAAATGCCACGGGCTTAATCACATCGCTGCAAACGAATTATTATCACCTCGGCTATCATATTCTCGCCGCGTTCACAGCTTCCACGTTCCAGGTGGAAATCACCAAGACCATGTTGATCCTTGGTCAAATGGTTTTGGCGGTTATTCCACTGTCGGTATTCTTCCTTATTAAACATGAAACCAAATCTGATCTTGCGGGCGTCTTCGCTGTCATCCTCGCCGCCTATGGTTGGTACATGCCCGCCCACGCCGTGGATTGGGGTAAGTATCCCGCCTTGCTGAGTGTGGGATTGTTTCCGTTCGTCTTGAGTCTGGCTTATCTTGTTTCACAAAATAAAAATACAGTGTCCCCGCAGAAACGCTGGATACTTTATTTGATACTCGCTGTTGCGATCTTGATCTCAGGCATCTTACACAGCCGGTCACTCGTCATTATCGGAATCACCTTCGCGGCATGGACTATCGCTGCCTGGCAGCAAAAACTCCCGCGCTTGCCACAGGCTTTGCTATTTACTGCCGTTATCATCGCGCTCGCGTTGGAGATTCTCTACATCCAAAGACAGGATGTCTTGACCCTGCTCTTCGATCCCTATATCCAAAAAGGGCTGTTGGTTACGGCGCTCGTTTTGTTGCTGTCCATTTTCGCGCAGAGGCATTACCCCCAATTCACATTCGCGTCCATCCTGGCAATGGAGCTCTGCATGGGCAGTCTCTTCATCCCGATCAAAGGACTGGTCCCCGGCTACGCCAACCTGACCCTCTTAGATAGACCTTATGTTGAGATGATCTTATTCCTACCCTTAGCATTCCTCGGCGGATTGGGGCTGGCAGGTGTCGAGAATAGTTTCCAACACATGAAAGTTAAAACATTCGTCAGCCTCATTGCCTGCGGGCTGGTCTTGATCAACGCTTTCGCCACGTATAACTTGTCCCCCTGGGAATGTTGTGTGATCGCCGGGAATGATGATGTAACAGCCATAGATTGGATGAACACTAAGTTACCCGCCGCTGCGCGGATCGGGATCTCAGCCACCGAGCTAAAGGTGTTGGCGTCTGATTCGTTCGAGGGCTATGTGGGCGGCGATGCGGGTATCTGGATCACGCCATTGATCGGCAGAGTTACTGTCCCCGTACGCTACGATACGGATTTTTCCCAACAAGCCGCATTGGACAATTTATGTCAACAGGGCATCAGCCATCTGTATGTGGGCGGGTTGGGACAGAACTTCAATGACTCGCAATTAAACGCGCAACCGGCATGGTACAAAATGCTTTTGTCCATGCCGGAGGTGAAGGTGTATCAGGTTGTGGGTTGTAGATAGGGGTGTAACGCGACATTTATGTCGCATTACTGCACGGGGCGCAAAGCGACTTCGATATTCTCGCGGGGATTCGGGAAGAAGTGTAATGGTAATTTGATGGGGGTTAAGGTTGTGTCACCGCCAAGCTGGTCAACAGGCACGTAATACATTTGGGTTTCGCTATCGGCACCTTTATTCACATCCTGGAAGAACAGCAGAATATATTTCCCATCCGGGCTGAGAACTGAATTACGATAACAGCAGATTCCCTTCACCGGATTGATCTTGCGCTCCGTTGAAGTGGCAATATCATACAAGTACAACTCGCCATATCCAGCATTCCGGATCAAGGTATTGAACAAGATCTGTTGATCGCCATCCCAGGAATAGGAAGGCAGGACAGGCGATTTAACATAACCATCGGGGGTAAAGCGCCGACCGGGAATCTCTTCGGTGATGATCGGGTCAATATCCTGACAGCTCGCAGTATCCACAGTCATAACGCGGATGGTATCGCCAACTCGAAATTCATTGCCAACTGCCCCCTGGTAGAGGATCGCCAGACTCTTTCCATCATCAGCCCATTGCGCGCTTTTGACGGCGACATCGGTGTAATCCAGACAGGCATCGCTCGAACCCTGGAGTTGAAAAGCCGATGGAACTGTTGCCAGCAATGTCGGATCAAATGGAAAAACGATCAAACGGCGGTCGATCGTGATGGCAACATATTTGCCATCGGGCGAAACCCGGAAGCCCTCGAATTTTTCGGCAGTGAAACAGACAAGCTCGACAGGTTTTGCCTGCGGTGCGTTCGCATCGATCTTATAAACACATTTGCCTTCGCTATACAAAAGCTCGTTGCCACCCGGCAGCCACTGCAGATCAAACTTGGGCAGGTTGGTGTTGGTCAACTGTCTGAGGTTCTTTCCGTCGATATCCATCAGGTATACGTCACGGTTCGCGGTCAGTGCGAGCTTGTCCGCGCCACCGGGGGGAACTGCCACAACCGGAAGCGTGGGTGTTATGGTCTCGGTCGGGGCGGCGGTTTCGGTCGGTAAAGTTGTCGGGGAGGCTAAGGTTGCTGTAGCTGAAACAGGTTCCGGCGTGGAGGTTGAGGCGGGTACCGTGGGAGATTGAGAACTCCGCCAGATGGCAAAAGCCAGAAGAGTCAGAGCAATGAGTCCACCGATCATCCAAAGGCGTGGATTGATACGGGGCTGGGCTACAGGCGGCAGTTCGGTCGGCGCTTCCAATTTTGAGGGACGCGGCGGAAGAGGAGTGATAATGTCGGCATCCAGCGAGGCGGCTTCGGGGAAAACCTTGAGAAAGGCATGTGTGAATTCAGAGCAGGTGGCGTAGCGTTCGTCGGGTTGTTTGGCAAGGGCTTTGGCAATTACTGCATCAACCTCTTCAGGCAGGTTGGGATTGATCTCGAGAATACTCGGCGGCGTTTCAACGGCATGTTTGAATGCCATTGCCAGTGGTGTTTCAGCTTCAAAGGGTGTTTTGCCGCTCAACATTTCAAACAAAATGATAGCCAGAGAATAAAGATCGCTGCGCCCATCGGCATCATCGCCGCGCGCCTGTTCGGGACTCATGTAGCGGGGGGTGCCGATGATGCCCGATTGTGTCATCCGCGTGGAGGCTTGGATAAATTTAGCAATGCCAAAATCGGAAATGTAAGGACTGTTGTTCTCATCGAAAAGGATATTGCCGGGTTTCAAATCGCGATGGACAACACCTTTCTTGTGGGCATAATCGAGGGCGGCGGCAATCCGCAGTAGGATATGCCCGATCTCGTTGGGGGTCAGTCCGTTTTCGATACGTTCAGAAAGTGAGCCGCCTGCCATATAACGCATTACATAAAATAATTGACCATTATCGAAACCGACATCGTACACAGGCACGATAACAGCATGTTCGAGTTTGGCAATGATCTTAGTTTCGCGCTCAAAGCGTTCCTTCAGTTGCGGTTCCTGGAGCAGTTCGTGTTTGAGGATCTTGAGTGCCACATCCCGTTCGAACAGCGGGTCATAGGCGCGGTAAACCGTAGCCATCCCGCCCTGGCCCAGTTCAATTCCGATCTCGTAACGACTAAATTTCTCTGCCGGCATGCTGCCTCATACTCCGAACACTAGTATAACGAGGGCTGCCAATGGCCAGCCGTACATTTGGATTGCAGAAATTTCGAACAGCCTGCCGGTCTTTGCAACTCTCGAATGTGGCATCTGACAATCAAGTTTTGTTTTTAAAGTAAATCTATTTGAAGTAGAATCAATAGGTATCAAGAAATCTCATAAAGCAGGTCAAAATGACAAAACGAATTGGAATACTTACCAGTGGCGGCGATGCCCAGGGCATGAACGCCGCTGTGCGGGCTGTTGCGCGGACCGCATTGGACCGGGGCGCAGAAGTGTACGCGATCTACGAAGGCTATCAGGGATTGGTGGATGACGGTGACAGTATCCGCAAGATGGATTGGGATTCGGTAGGTGGCATCTTGCAGTTGGGCGGCACCGTGATCGGGTCGGCAAGATGCGAGGCTTTCCGCACACATGACGGCCGTCGAACCGCCGCAAAGAATCTGATCAAAACGGGCATTGACGGGTTGATCGTCATTGGCGGCGATGGGTCACTGACGGGTGCGAATATCTTCCATCAGGAATGGTCCTCGCTCGTGACTGAGCTGGCAGCTTCAGGTGAGATCAACGCGGAAGAAGCCGCAGCGTACCCGAACCTTTCCATTGTGGGTCTGGTCGGCTCGATCGATAATGATTTCACCGGCACCGATATGACCATCGGCACCGATACAGCCCTCCATCGCATCACAGAAGCGGTGGACGCCATCACCAGCACTGCGGCAAGTCATCAACGCACCTTCGTGGTCAAAGTGATGGGACGTAACTGCGGTTATCTCGCGTTGATGGGTGCGCTGGCTTGTGGTGCAGATTGGGTGCTCATCCCCGAAGCGCCGCCGGATGTGGAGAACTGGCAGGACGTGCTGGTGGAGCGCCTCAAAGCCGGACGTAAAGCTGGTCGCCGCGATAGTATCGTGATCCTCGCTGAGGGCGCGCGTGACAGGAACGGTAATTACATCGGGAGCAGTGATGTCCAGCGTGCGCTTGAAGAAAAACTGAAAGAAGAAGTACGCGTGACCGTGCTCGGTCATGTCCAGCGCGGCGGACGCCCCAGCGCCTTCGATCGCAACCTGAGCACATTGATGGGCTACGAAGCGGTCAATACGATCCTCGCCGCAAAGCCGGAAGATGAACCGGTTGTGATCGGCATCCATAACAACCGCATGACCCGTTTGCCGTTGATGGCAAGTGTGCAGAAAACCCTGGCAGTCGCTGAAGCGATCAACGCGAAAGATTACGAGCGTGCCATGTCACTGCGCAGTTCATCATTCAAGGCGGCCTTCGATACCTTCAAAACGATGGTGCGCGCCTTGCCGCATCCGATAGACCCGGCGAAGAAACGCTTCCGCATTGGGGTATTGAACGCGGGCGCACCAGCGCCCGGCACGAATACTGCCACGCGCGCAGCGGTCCGCCTGGGACTGGATATGGGACATATCATGTTGGGTGTCCACAATGGATTTGAGGGCTTGATCGATGGTGAAGTTGAAGAGTTAAACTGGATGAGCGTCAGCGGCTGGGCTTCACGCGGCGGCTCGATGTTGGGAACGACGCGCCGGGTTCCAAAAGGACGCGATCTGTATTCCATCGCGCGTGTCATTGAAGACCATCGCATCGATGCCTTGTTGATGATCGGCGGCTGGACCGCCTATGAAGCCGCGTTCAACATGTTGAGCAACCGTCCGAACTTTCCGAGTTTCAACATTCCGATCATTTGTTTACCGGCGTCCATCAACAACAACCTGCCCGGTTCCGAATTCAGCATCGGCGCGGACACTGCCCTGAACAGCATCGTGGATGCGGTCGATAAGATCAAACAATCGGCTGTGGCAACTCGGCGCTGTTTTATCGTGG
Organism: Chloroflexota bacterium; assembly: GCA_040006635.1. Taxonomy (GTDB): domain Bacteria; phylum Chloroflexota; class Anaerolineae; order Anaerolineales; family Villigracilaceae; genus Defluviilinea. Next base: position 4,327 of record JBDTWO010000069.1, on the reverse strand, counting down.
AAGTGATGGGGCACTACTGCGGCTATCTCGCTTTGATGAGCGGCATGGCAACTGGCGCGGAGCGTGTGTACATGCATGAAGAGGGCGTCAAACTGCGTGACATGCAAATTGATGTTGAAAAAATGCTGAAGGGCTTCCAATCTGGCAAGCGGCTGGGTTTGATGATCCGCAATGAATATGCCAACCCGGTGTATAACACCGAGTTCATGTGTGCCTTATTTGAAGAAGAGGGGCGGGATGTGTTCGATGTGCGCCCCGCCATCCTCGGGCATTTACAACAGGGCGGTGACCCTTCGCCGTTTGACCGCATCCAAGCCACGCGGCTGGCGCGAATGTGTCTCGAGCATCTGATCGAGCTGTGTGACAAGCAAAGCAGTGACAGCGCGTTCATCGGCATTCAAAATGGACAAATTAAATTCCACGACCTGCGCGACTTCGACCGCATGATCGATGCCGAACATCAACGCCCAAAAGAACAATGGTGGCTCGAATTGAAAAGCATTGCCACACTGCTGGCAAAAACCAGTCCGAAAATTGGATAAAGTAAAAGAGCGATCCGTGACAGGTCGCTCTTTTACTTTCCACTACAATGCGCCTGAAAACATTACACTTTAAGAAAGTCTCATAAAATTCGTTGGGGAATCGTCAGAGTGACGTAGGACATGCGTCAAGCAGCCTTGGTGGGCACATGATAAAGTTATATCAGTAAAGCGACTTCTCTTCTCCTCCTTAGTCATTGAAAGAGCCGGGTTTGGAGCCCCCGGCTCTTTCAATTTAAAAACTTTTTGGTCTTCCCCACCAGCGCGGACTTGTGACAATAAAAGTCGACAATGAATCCCTGAATGATTCGCTGCCTCCTAAAGAGGAAAACCCATCGCAGCTTGTGTTTGGCACTTTGTAATACTTTCATAACCCTTCTTACATGTCCTTGTAATTTTTCTTCTATACACTGGGTATATCGCAGTCAGCGATAACGATGGGAAGTAGATGTTCCCTATCGTCCAAACACTACTTAGTGAAAAGGAGTAATAAAAATGAAACGAAGATTGGTTGTGATTTTTGCAGTATTGGTAATTACACTGCTGGCAACAGTTCCAGCTTTCGCAAAGGGACGCGGCAATGGCGCATTGGGCACGATCTATGTCACCAGTCAGGGACTGTATTACGATACGTTCGTCAGTGCGGAAACCCTGCCCATGCAGGGACCCTTCCAAAAACTTGTGAACCACACAACGGAATTTGGTCCTGGGGAACCCGGTTATCTGGGCGGACGCTGGTGGGTGGATGTGAACGGTAATGACATCCAGGATGAAGGCGATAGTTTCCTGCTGTGCATGCTGCTTGGACCGGGACGCACCAGCCCCTAAGGATGCATCCACAAACGCATTGAAGCAAACATAGCTAACTATAGAGAACTCCGAGACGATTCGCACAAAATGTCTCGGAGTTTTTATCGTCAAGTCCTCACTATTAAAGCGCTCTCTGGCGCTCCCTTAGAGAAGGCTCATAAAATTTGTTGTGTAATCGTTTGAATGGCGTAGGGTGCGCGTCCAGTAGATTTTGAGGATGAATGATAAAGTTACGTTCGTAAGGCGCTTCTTCTTCTCCTCCTTGTTAGAAGAGAGCCGGGACTCTGAACCCGGCTCTCTCAATTTAAAGGGACTGAAAAAGTGTGAAGTACGTTAGAATGACTGTAGCTTACTCCGTCTTTGCCGACGGTTTAGGTCAGACCCCTGTTTTGCCTCGCCGCTGACAGGGGTCGTTTTATGCAGACAATCCTCAGCCCCAACGCGGACAAAGCCTATAGTGCTAATCCCAAGGGTAATCGTACCAACCCGAAAAATCATTATAGATTTCATCAGCAATGCTGTAATGCTCACCGCGCTTACTGACTCTTTCATACTTAACACCCGCATCTTTGAACAATCTATCCACAACATCATGGATCAATTCCTTGATGGAATCAGGATCGCTTGTATCGGTTGCGTCAATCAATGACATTGCAACAGAATGTTCTTCTTCATTTCTATGTTCTATCTGCATGGATTTATCAACGGCATATTCCAACATCCCTGCGATCACAACCGAAAGGCGATGCGTCCGCCCGTCAGGGACAAGTTCGCGGAGCATATCCACCCACACTTCGTAAGTTTCTTTTCCAACCACATCTTGAAGGCTTCTTTTGGGTTTTGCTGGCATTAAATAATTCCTTCACGAAATTTTACTCGAAATTATTTCTCTCATCTTCCCCACCACCGCGGACACGTTCCTCACAACCTCATCATTCCTGAATCGGACCACCCTCAACCCCAACGCGGACAAAGCCGCCTCCCGCTTAGCATCTTCCTCCTGTTGCAGGTCGTGGACGTCGCCATCGACTTCCACAACTAACGCGGCTTTATGGCAATAAAAGTCAACGATGAATCCCTGAATGATTTGCTGTCTCCTAAAGCGGACTCCCAGCTTCTTGGCACGTACTTCCTGCCACAGAAGTTTCTCAGCAGGCGTCATCTCGCGGCGCAGTTCTTTCGCGCGCTCCAGTTTTTCTTTGGTGACTTTTTGACCTGGGATGATGTTCTTGACTGGCATAAACAACTCTATAACAAAACTCCGAGTTTTCCTCGGAGTTCGTTTTTTACATTACCCTGCCACTGGCGAGACTTGGTATTCAATTTTGCTCGGCACATTGACCCGCCGTGAGGCATCCATGATTTCGAGCGAGACGAGATTGCCTTTATCGTCATAATCCAAAATGACGCCAGGTTTATCCTCGTCACTTTCAGCAACGAGAGTCTCTGTGAAAATAATGGTAAGAATGTCGGTTTTGCTGTCGTAATTGACTTTCATAGCTTATCTCCAATATTTCTCGATCTTGCTGGTTCGATAAACAGTGACCACAAACGGCGGGACAGGGTCAATATCCACAAAGACGCGTATCAAATAAATCTTGGGCGGATCACCCATCTCCAGCCTTGACTGGTACACAGCCCGTCCTTCTCGAACCATCTCTGTTTGTTCTGGTTTTGCCAAAATTGCTTTTACATCTTTTTCAGAGATTTGACGCCGAGCCATTTCACTCAAAGCGTGGTCAGTGAAAACAAACTCGTGAATCGGTTCGATGTCGGGCATGTCTGCTCAAAGTATAGCACAGAAGAAAAACCCCTCTCCCGTCTCCCCAAATGGGGAGAAGCTAAAACCATCCAGATAACGAAGCTTTGCCTTGGGAAACCGTCACAGCCATCAACCGACCAGCCCCCTTCCCATTTGGGAAGGGCGGGGGGATAGGTCGCACTTTTCCTCCCCTTCCTCTTCCCTCGCCCGCTTGAATTGCCCGTTAGGATAAAGGAGCAATTCAATATGCCGAAAAATCATCACCACAGGGGCGAGATAAATGTCAAGCGAACAAAAAGGGTAAAACTCTAACAATGCGGGTATATGACATCAGTCAATTGAATGCTCTATTTTTTTGGAGTTGATTTTGTTTTTGCTTTTTGAGCTAAAGAAAGAAATATCGGAATATCAAAATTAATTGCAGATCGAGCATATCCCGCAAAAAATACAAGAGTCATAATTGCAATAATACTATCAATAATAACCAGCAAGAAATTTCCCGAGTTTATATCTGCGATGATTTTTAGAATTAAGAACGGCAAGAGCACAATAAAGATTACCAAAATGTAATACCATTTGGACATTGTTTGGGTAATTGTACGTTGTCCCCAGTAAAACTTTCCTTCCCTGGTGAATAATATACTTTCTTCGGGCAAAGCCAAATGCTTTCTAATTTCAACTTCAATTGCGCCTAAATATAGATAGTCTCTAGATACAGACAAGTTTGTTGAGTAAAGCCTTTGCATTAAATAAAATGTGATTACAACAAAAATACTTAGTAACACGTCTATCGGAAAATCTTTATACAGTTGGTTAATTCTATTGGCATCTGTTATTCCAAGGAGTTTTGCTACAGCGTCAACTAACAATAAACTTACCTCAGGCACTCGAAGAAGTAAGAGTAGCCCGACGCCTATAGTTAGAACGAGGTAGACAAATAGTCTGTTCCTTTCTTTCCAAAACTCATATGTTATTTCAAATGTCTTTTGATAGTGATTGGTAGCTATTTCAGTAAGTTCTTTTACCATTTGGTACCTCGATTAGTGGTTAGTGGATAAACCCTCTATAGCAATTGACGGATCGCGAAGAATACCCAAGTAGAGCAACTGGTGGGTTTTCAAAGGATGGATGGCTATTGTTTTGAAAATCAGTTAAACGCCGCTGTCAAGTACCCATTTTCTATACCAAAGATAAATAGACAAAATCAGGCATTTTG
>JBDTWO010000068.1:0-21242 GCA_040006635.1 Chloroflexota bacterium | reverse complement strand
TGAGCGGCGTTCATCACTATGCGCCCATCCTGGCGATCATCGGTCTGGGACTTTCGAGTCTGCATCAATCCTCGCTCGGTGCCATGTATGGTGTGATCAAGGCGAGACCGTTCTGGTTCAAGCCTGAGATGTCGGTACTGTTCATGTTCTCAGCCATTGTTGGCGGCATTTCAATCACCCTCTTCGCCTCCATGCTGTCAGCCCGGCTGACGAACAAGGCAAAAATTAATGATGCATTGATCGAACGCGTCGCACAATTTGTTGGCTATCTGCTGATCGGCTATTTCTACTTTCGTGCCTGGGATGCATTGGCAACAACCTATACATATGATCCCGGTCGCAGTGAAGGTTTGCACGTCATGACCAAAGGTCCGCTGGCTTTCAACTTTTGGGTTGGTGAAATGTTGTTGGGCATGATCGTGCCGATGATCCTGTTGCTCTACAAACAGACCCGCATGAATCCGTTCTGGCGCATGCTGGCATTGTTACTGGTCGCGGCTGGCGTGGTTGCCTTCCGCTGGGACACGAACATTGCAGGCCTCATGGTGGTGATGCCCTATGTACCGGGTCAGGCGATCGCGTACACAAATTATTTCCCCTCGCTAGTCGAGATCCTGGCTGGTTCGGCGATCATTGCTTACGGTCTGACCGCCTTCTCGCTGGGTGTGAAATACTTACGAGTTGTCGATCACTCCCTGGTTGAAGCCGAACACGAAACTGTGAAAGTGAAGTCAACAGAGACAGTGACTGCGTAAAACCAAGTAATCAAGTACACACGTACCCAGGTAGACAGGTGACGCTCACCATGTTTACCTGGGTATTTTTTGTCTACATCAAAACCCTAATAAATCCTCGGCGGCATTTTCCCCCAACGCAGCGCATTCTTTATGAAATCTGACAGTGCCTCCGCAGCTATACTAAACACGGGCACAAATTACCCTTTTGCCCAACGGGATTCGGCGGACTGAAGTCCTGCCTCAGTAACTGAAAGTCGGTTAAAACCGACTTGTTGCGCCAGCCCAAAGGGCTTCCACGTACTGAGCAGGCGGCTTTAGCCCCGCGAAACCAAGCCATAGAAAACCGCAATTTATGACCGCGCCGGGTATATTTAACGATGAAGCATCATGCGGATGTGAAGCAGAAAACGCAGATTTTTCTTTTTGAATCAGCGAAAGTCAGCGTTTGTCAGCGTCCAAAAATCGACTCTTTACTTATTACCGATAAAGTCTATTGTTCAGATTGCTACACAGGATAGCAAAATAAAGATCAAAGAACAAAAATGACGGGCGCTGGGCGGCGCCCGTCATTTCTTATTTCGTTTCTTCCCCCGGTTGCTGCAACATTAGTCCTTGCGGACGCTGTGCAACTTATTTCAAAGCTGCGATCGCTGCATCCACCAACGTGGTGAAGTAAGCAGGATTGTGAACACCCAAGCTACCATCTTCCTCGTACAGGAAGTATGTGAAGATTGCTCCAGAGATTTTGGCATCATAGCTGCCAGCGACTGCGGCATAGCCTTCAGGACCTTGCTCGATCAATTTCTTGGCTACTAAAGCTTCTTCGAGGGTCTTGACTTTGGCAGCAAGTTCGGTCGGGAAGCCGCCAACATCAGTGCTTGTGGCATCTGAATGGCATTTCACACAAGCAGAGAGCTGTGCCTTGAAAGTGTGGTTTGCGCCGTCACCCATATGGCAGCCAACGCAAGTATCTGCAACATTCATATGTACACTTGGCTTGCCTTCAACGCCAAGCGCGGCGTTGACATCAACCGCACCCTGCATAACATCAACCTGAGCACTGTAGTGGGTGTTGAAGCGGGCAGTGACAGCAAACTTGGTGGCGTCGGTCTTGTCGACGAAGTTCGCCATATAGCGACGTGCCTGATGGCAATTGGCGCACAAATTACCCTTGCCGCCATCGAAGCTTCCTTTGTTCACGACTAACGACACAGCGGTGTCGGTTCGCAGACCAAAGTCATCCTTGGAGTAGGTGGTGTGGATGTTGTGGCAGGTGTAGCAGTCCTGGCGCTCGGGTTCAGCTGCGCCAGCTTCTTGATTGCTGAAGTTGGTACCAGCCGCAATCGCTGCGCGGAACGAATTACCGGAATGACAGAACGAGCAACTCTTGTTGCCGTATTCTTCCGCCATCGCAGTTCCGCTGCCATGCTTTGAGACTTCCCAGCCCGCCATCTTGGTGGTGACGAGACCATCAGCGTTATGGCACTCGGTGCAGGACAGGTCTGTAGCGGCTAATGGTTTGGCATCCGCACCAGCAGGACCAGCAGGACCCGCAGGACCGGCAGGGCCAGCAGGACCTTCAGGACCAGCGGCGCCAGCACAAGCGGTCATCAAGATAGCAGCCAAGACCAATGTGCCAAGCAAAACGAACATTTTCTTTGTAAACATTTTGACATTCTCCTTTTAGTGATTTTCAAATAGATGGTTTTCTAAGTTCTACGTCCATCAAGCAGGGAAACACCTCCTATAGAAATATTAAAGTTATAAGAGAGTTTTAATCTTCGTCTTATATTAATCTAAAGTTAAGTACATTGCGAAGAACGGATGTCACAACCCAATCAGATGAATGTAATAGATTTCACAAGATAGGTCTAAGTTTGGGAAATTACATAAATCAAAATGAAAATGAATATTCCAAGTCCTACTACATCAAGTGAGATTCTGCCTCGCCCCGCCGGTTCAAGCACAAGATTAAGTCAGTACCGCGTTCCAAATCCATTAGGAGGAACATCTCTTCGGAATACCATCTCTTTTGTCATATAACTTGAAAATATATTTCAATTAATTACCCTCCACAATTTATTTTCTTCATCACACCATTACGTTCTGCTCCAGCAAACCCAGCACGATCTTCACAACCTGCGGCATGGCTGCTGCAACCGGAGCTGAAATCTCCTCACTAAAATCATAGATACGTTGTGTGGCGATTCCCACCACTCGAATATCTTCAGGCAAATAGGCGCCCAACGACCTCCCCATTTCGATCGCATTCTGTAATGAGGTATCATGCGCACTCGTAATGTGGAACGCCGAATAACTGGGCATGTCATTCAACCTCATCACATGGATCGAACCCAGATCCTCATCCGAAGCAAAGGCATCAACCAAGATCGCGCGGTCAAAACCGATCAGGTGCTCCATTAAACTAATACCCCCCAGCGAAAGACAAATAACTTCAACAGACGCATCGGCAGTCAGCTGCTGGTAAATTTTTTCAGCGACCTTCCAACCGATGCCATCATCGCCCAGGATGGGATTACCGAGTCCAACAACTAAGGTTTTCATACGGACAAAACTCCGCTTCTCTTCAAGCCTGAAACTGATACCGTTTAACAAAATTGTTTCAACACCTCAACCGGATTCCCCTCCGCATCGTGGATGGTGATCTCCAGCGGCATCTGTCCGGGCAACGAATGGGTCGCGCACCCAAAGCATGGATCATAGGCACGGAACGCCATCTCCACCATGTTGAGCAAACCTTCCGTCACATTGCCATTGTGAATGAGACTTGTCGCTGCTTTGTGCGTGGACATTTGAATTGGGGCGTAGTTGTTGGTAGTGCCCACGATGAGATTCGCTTTGGTCACAATGCCCCGCTCGTCGGTCCAGTAATGATGCGTGAGCGTCCCGCGCGGCGCCTCGACGATGCCAATCCCTTCCGTCGGAATTTGAGTCGGCTTGGTGTGAAAATTCGGAGATGTTATTTCTGGATCAGTCACCAATTCCACCCAGCGTTCTGCGGCATACAGCAATTCAATCAGGCGTGCCCAGTGAGTTGCGAGACGTTGATGCACAGGCTTGCCGCCGAGGGTTGCATAGAACTTTTCATATTGTTCCTGCGCAAGCGGCGTTGCCATGCCATCCGATGCATTGAGACGCGAAAGCGGCGTTGCCATATACACGCCCGAATCGATGCCATCCACAAAGCCCTTCCAACCGACGTTCTTGAGATACGGGAATTTGAGATAGGTCCACGGTTCGACATGCTCGGCAATATGCTCAGCATACTCTTGCGGCGCATACTTGATGAACTCTTTCCCATTCGGGTCTACGACGCGCACCTTGCCATCATAGAAATTGACTTTATTATTCTCATCCACCATGCCCATGTAATAGGTGTGATGAGTGTATACATCACCGATGATCAAGTCTACATAGCCCTTGTTGCCAAGCACAATATCGTTGAAGAGTTTGAGGCTGAACTGTGCGAACTCGACCGCCCACTTCCCCATCATCTCAATCTCTTTGCGTTGCTCTTCGGTAATCCCTTTCGTCATTCCGCCAGGAATGGATGTACACGGATGAACTTTACGTCCACCGATCATCTCAACTACAGTGTGCCCGTACTTGCGCATCTGAATAACTTTGCCGCCGATCTCTAAGCCCACTTTATGGATCACGCCCAAAATATTTCTTTCGGCAACGGGTGCATCTGGTCCCATCACAAAATCAGGTCCGCCTAGAGCATAGAAGTGCGTGGTGTGGTCCGTGCAATAGAATGCGGAATACAACAACTCGCGCAACATCTTCCCAGTGCGCGGCGGGTCAACTTTGTATACCGCGTCCGCCGCCTTGGAGGCGGCCATGTTATGCGCCTCCGGGCAAACTCCGCAGATGCGGTTCGTGATGAGGGGCATCTCTTCAATGGGACGCCCAACAACAAAGCGTTCGAATCCACGTAACTCGGGGATCTGGAAATATGTGTTGGCTACATTACCTTGTTCATCTAGAAATATCTCGATCTTGCCGTGACCTTCGAGGCGGGTGATGGGATCAATGCTAATTCTTTGCATAGTTATTTTCCTTTTGCAAGCACGTTCCTACTTGAACCAGTTCGGAGGTTATTCACGCGAGGAACCGCCATCATGAATCTCCTCCACAAAGCGCGCTCCTGCGCTGATGCCTTCCATCTTTAGCGAAGCGTACCGCGTGGCTTCCTTCATCAATTGTTCAGCAAGTTCTGGTGGCAGCTGCTTTAAGCCTTCCCGTGTATAGCCTTTCTGATGAAGATACTCTTCGATGAGTTTCTTTTCAAAAAGCGCGTTGGGATCAGTAGTGTTTTCAGTTCGGTTCGTAGTCATGGCATCCTCCAATCTTTGAGGAGACCTACTTTACCTTCCATGCAGACTGCGATGCCTTCAGTAGGGATCCAGCTAAATTAAACCGATACACCTGCCCGGTTGGGTCAGGGATTCCGTCGAGAATCCGATCGATCTCTTCCGGGGTCGTTGCATCGATCACTGAAGAGAAGGCGGTAATGAGACGCGCACCGTAATCCATCACGCCTTCGGCAGGACCGTAACAGCCGATGCACTGCGCCCCGGCTTGCGGACAGCGCGCATTGCAGCCACTGCGCGTGGCAGGCCCGTTGCACGGTATGCCTTGTTCGAGAATACACAGCGTTGGATCAAGAGGTGCAATATCTTGAATCCGTTTGAAGGCTTTGATCATTTTCACATTCCGTGTACGCGGGCATTCATCGCAGACCGTCGAATTGCCCACACCGATCACAGAACCTTTAGGCGGCAGTTCCGCCTCTCCATTTACAACTTTGATCACTAGATCAATCACAGCCGCGATCTGATGACTCTCTGGCGGGCAGCCTGGCATGTAGTAATCCACATCCACAACCTGGTCGAGTGGACGCAGGACTTTTGAAAGGATCGGGATATGTAATTCGCCTTCGGGCACATCGAAGGTCGTGCGCGGATAGATCTCATGCGGGTTATCGGTCGTGAGGGTATTGAACGCCGTGTGGACGATCTCCTCCACCGGACTCAGGTTTGCCAAGCCAGGGATACAACCCTCACACGCGCACGAACCAAACGAAACCAGTATTTTAGATTTCTGCCTTAGCAGTTTCGCGATATGCTCATTCTCGTCATTGCGGATGCCGCCATTGAAGAGCGTAAGCAGGATCGAGCCATCCTCCATCGCCTCGACATCTTTGTACTTCGCATCCATTGCCACGGGCCAGAACACAACCTCGAAGTTGGCGTCTACATCTAGAATCTTCTCATGCGTGTTGAGCACGGCAATCTCACAACCGCCACAGGAGGCTGCCCAGTACATGGCGAATTTTGGTTTTGTGTTAGCAGTCATACAATCACCTCCATTTCAGACGGCGGACGGCTGACCACTGACGACTCAATATCTTCCATGGTCGGCGGTCGGTGGTCAGGGTTTCCCCACGCAAGCGGACCCAACTTCCGTATCTCTTCCACAAACGCAGTCGTCTCGCTTGCAAACCGCGCACCTTCCGCTGCGCTTGCCCAAACAAGTTTTACGCGTTCTGGCTCAATACCCAGTCCTTTGAGAACGCGCCTCAGTAGGAGAAAACGGCGCAGGGCTTTGTAGTTCTGTTCAATGTAATGACATTCACCCGGATGGCAGCCTGTGATCATGACCCCGTCTGCGCCGCCTGAAAGCGCACGCAGCACAAAGGTCGGGTCGAGGCGCCCGGAACACATCATGCGGACGAGTCTCACATTCGGCGCATACTTCATGCGCGCGGTCCCCGCCAAGTCCGCTGCGCGATAGCTGCACCAGTTGCAGGTGAAGCCAATGATGGTGGGTTCAAAATTTTCTGTCATAGTCGCTCTCCGTCCGTCATTGCGAGGGCGATGCTCTTCGCCCGAAGCAATCCCCAACACAGTATGGAAGATTGCTTCGTCGGGCTACCGCCCTCCTCGCAATGACGAATTACGCTAGTTCTGGTTCCAAATTTCGCAGCAGCAGCCCATCGATCTGCGCGATGATCTGCGCGTCACTGAAGCCCGTGCCGCTGATCGCGCCTGCCGGACAAGCCGCCACGCACGTGCCGCATCCCTGACACAACGCCGGGTTAATCTCAGAGACATTATCATCTGCAATGAAAGTAATCGCGTTGAACGGACACATGCCGTTGCAGATTTTACAGCCGGAACATTTCGCTTGATCAACAGTGGCTTTAATCGGTTCAAGCGTAACTTCGCGTTGCAGAATCTTATCGAGCACGCGTGCCGAAGCCGCCGCGCCCTGCGCTACACTGGACGGAATATCCTTCGGACCCTGCGCGCAACCGACGATGTAAATACCTTCGGTCATGGTCGCAACAGGATCAAGCTTGGGATGTTTCTCCGTGAACCAGCCATCCGTTGAGCACGAGATGCCGAACAACTTGCCAACTTCCTTTGCATCGTGCCGCGGCTGCAGTCCGCTGGAGAGAATGACCATATCCACAGGGATGCGGCGCTGCTTGCCCGCCAACGTGTCTTCCACTTGAATGATGAGTTTGCCTTTTTCATTTTCATAGCGCGCCGCATTCGTGACCTCCGCCACTTTGCCGCGCACGAAGAGCGTTCCCTCTTCGAGCACACGCTGATAAAACTCATCGTAGGCTTTGTATGCAGTCCGCATATCAATGTAGAAGTTGTAGACCGTTGCGCCCGTCCGTTCATGCACAAGGTGCGCGAACTTCAAACCCTGCATGCAGCAGATCACTGAACAGTAGTTATTGAAATTCTTATCGCGCGAACCCACGCAGTGGATGATGCCCACCGATTTCGGCGTGGTCTTGCCATCACGCAAAACGATATTGCCGGTTGTGGGTCCAGCCGCATTCGATAAACGCTCGAACTCCAAACTGGTGAACACATTCGGTAAACGTCCATAACCATAGTTGCTCACACGCCGCGCGTCGAACAAGTCATAGCCCGTAGCAAGCACGATGTTGCCCACATCAATATGGATCAGTTGATCTTCCTGTTTGAAATCGATCGCGCCGGTCGGACAGAATTTCTCGCAAGCCTTGCATGTGCCCTTGATAAAGTATGTGCAATTCTCCTTATCCATCACCGGGAAGTTCGGCACCGCCTGCGCAAACGGCGTGTACACCGCCTTGCGGTAGCCTAGCCCGGCTTCATACACTTCATCGATCACTTTCTTTGGGCACTTCTCCTGGCAAATCCCGCAGCCCGTACACAACTCTTCATTTACAAAGCGCGCCTTCTTATTGATCGTTACATGGAAGTTACCCACATAACCCGACACATTCACCACATCGCTCCAGGTCAACAGCGTGATGTTGGGATGCGTCCCCACCTCCACCATGCGCGGCGTGAGAATACAAGCTGAACAATCCAGCGTTGGGAAAGTCTTATCGAACTGCGCCATGTGTCCGCCGATCGACGGCTCGCGTTCAACGAGATAGACATGGAAGCCCGCATTCGCAATTTCCAACGCAGATTGGATTCCCGCAATGCCGCCGCCCACGATCAATGTATTTGGATTGATCGGGACTTTGATCTCATCGAGTGCGACATTCTCGATCACTCTCGACACCGCGCCTGCTACAACAGCCTTAGCCTTTGCCGTGGCGACAGCTTTATCTGTATGCACCCACGAAACCTGCTCGCGGATCGAAGCCAGCTCAACGAGATATGGATTCAAGCCCGCGTTCTTTGCCGCCGTGCGGAACGTCTTCTCATGTAAATGCGGCGAACACGCCGCAACGACCACGCGAGTTAATCCGAGTTCTTTGATATCCTTCTCGATCAACTCCTGACCCAGACTCGAACACATGAATTTATATTCGCGCGTGATGACGACTCCCAAATGACCCAGTTTCTCCTGCGCCCACTTGGTAACATCCACCACATCCACCGTACCTGCGATATTCGAGCCGCAGTGACAGACATAGACACCAACACGCTCAAGTTTCTTGTCCACAGGACTGCTTCGCTTGTCACTCATTTCACCGCCTCCTTCCCCTCGTGCTTCGTCCAGCGACGTGGCATGGGTAAGCCTTCGTCTTTCTTGCGAGGTCCTGCTGGCTCTTGTGTGATGGGAACTTCAATGCCAATGTTTGCCAGCGCATTGCGCGAACTGACCAGTTCCAAGCCGATGCCCAATTCATCAGGCTCTTTGCCGAAAGCGAGCCCCATCAATTGCGTGAAGAATAGAACTGGCATGTGATAATGCGTGCCGAAGAAACCATTGGTTTCATGTTGATACGCATCAATATTCATCTGACACATCGGGCAGACGGTTGCCATAAGGTGCGCTCCGCGCTCGTCTGCATCAGCGATGAGTCGGCGGATTAATTCGAAGGCAGTTTCAGGTCCGATCTGAGTCATGTGTCCGCCACAGCACTCTGTCGTGAGCGGATAATCGATCACGTCCGCACCCAGCGCGCGGAGCAGATCATCCAATTCTGTCGGATGCTCGTGGTCGGACCATCTGTGTTGATAATCAGGGCGCGGCAACATACAACCCATGTAAGGCACAACTTTGAGTCCATGCAACGGACGCACAACTTTGCTGCGGATTTTTTCAAGCCCCACGTCATATACCAAAATATCGATCAAGTGGCGCACATCAAGCGTGCCGGGTTTATATTGCAGATCACCTGCCGCAAGCGCTTCATTTACCTTTTCACCCAATGTGGGGCGTTCCTGCATGTAATAATCCGCTTTGGCAAGGTTGAGATAACATGCCGAACACGGCGCAACGACCGTATGCGTGCCATTCATTTGTTTTGCAGCCAATGCAAGATTGCGTGCGATCAATGAATAGGCGGGGATCAAGTTAATGCCGAGGTATTCTGTCGCACCACAACAGTTCCAATCATCGATCTCTTCAAAGTCCAGATCAAGCGGCTCCACAATGGCATGGATAGAATCTCCATAAGCCTTGCCGCTGGATTCCATCGAACAACCGGGATAGAAAAGGTATTTGTTCATGAGGTCAACTCCAGTTGCTTGGCACGCGCCATGATCTTCTTCAATTGATCCATGTGCTTGATCTTCTTCGGTATCATCGACATGCGGCCCTTTGTGAGCATGCCATAACCCATTGGCAGCATGCCCGGCAGGCGCAGCGGAAAGTGCCGCAGGTAATGACGCGAAGCCAATCCCATCTCATAACTGCGCCCAAACATCTTTATCATATCGATAAATGTCTGTGAGAAATCAGGAGCCGTGGAGTCGGTATACAGTTTTGCCTGGATCGCCATACTCTTCAGCGTATACATGACATCAGCAATATGCACTTCCTGTGGACACCGCACCACGCAGTGGTAACACGACACACACAGCCACATCGTATTGCTGCGCAGCACCTCATCGCGCATACCCGCCCGCAGCATCGCAAACAACATCCGCGGCGTATGATCCATAGCCTGGGCGACCGGACAAGAACCCCCGCACGTCCCGCATTGGATACACATCTCCAAATGCGAAACACCCGCAGTCTTCATGCTGACTTCATGTAATAGGGAAAGATCTTCCTCACGGGTCATCCCCGCCCTAACTCGTTCATCAGTCATATGGGGCATACATGCCTCCGTGCTGTGCAACTCTACTGCCGCGTAAAGGACACGACAGACCACGTTCAGTTGCTGCTCGGTGCGACGAGAGTCGGCCATTCGCAGTAAATTACAATACCCCCAAGATTATTATTTGTGAATTCCTTCGCGACTTCGAGTACTAAATGTCACCGACATGTACTGCACTTATTCCCAACCAAATTAGATATGATTACGAAGAATGAAGAATCCCCCATCTAAAAACTCAACGAGCCGCACTGATTGGAGTTTGGCTCGTTGAGTTTTATTATTTTTTGTTTATGTTTTATTTTTCAGGCGCGCCCGAATCGATCCATTGCTTGATGGCATCCAGCTCTTCCTGTACAAGGTTTGCGAAGTGACCGCCTTTGCTTTGGATCTGGAACAGAAGGCTATTCGCCGAGTCACCTGGCACGATCACAACTCCATCCTTGCCGCCTTTCATCAGGCTGGCGTAGCTCAACATATTCAAACCTGCGGTTGCCGCCTCTCCATGACAGGCTCCGCAACGAGTTGAAAGAAGTGGACCAACATAGTTATCAAAGGTTGGCGCACCAGACAATGTGGGAACAGTTGCCTCAGGTTCAGGCGGAGGCAATTGACTCTTCAAGATCTCGCGTAAGGCTGGGGCATCGAAGCCCGCATATGTGAACACGGTTCCATGACAGGCTGAGTTCGAGCAGAAGGAGGTATTGCTCGTGCCGCCTGGGTCTTTTGTGGTATGACAGGTCGCGCAAGAGGCTCCTACCGCCTGATTATGCATACTGATCCAATTCGGGTTGCGGTGGGTTTCGGGCTCAGGTCCACGGCTGATCTCGATCTTGGTGACGAAATCATCCTTCGCAGCAACGACCGGAACTGAGTGACAGACGTTACATTCAAGCCGGATCGCCTGATTGTTAGCATCCAAGTGCTTGCCATCATGACAACGGAAACAACCCGGGGAATTAATATGACCCAAGTTATTGGGATGAGTTGTCCAATCTATTTTTTGTTCAGGGAAGACCGTGCGATCATAAATATCTTTGAGCGCTTGAATAGCAGATTTGATCTTCTCGCCATTTCCGGGGTAATAATCGGTATTCTTGTAATAGGCATCCAAACCATCAAAGGCGGCAAACGCCTCATCACGTGACTTGTAAGTAGCTGATAAGACCTCAACCGCTTTTTGGTGAATGAACGGAATTGCGGAGTCGATCGCACCACGTGCCATAGCTTCATCAACCGCAGGAGTCGGGGCTTCGAAATTATGAGTAACGCGGTTATGACAGGTCACACAGTCCATGGGTTTGAGCTGGCTTACATCCATGGATGCCTTATCAAAACCGGATTCAACATCGGTATATTCAGTAGTCGTCCCATCGTCGTTAGTAACCCGGACGTAGGGAATATCCTGGCTCAATTCGTCAGTGGCGTAATATTCCACTTTATTGACAATATGCCAGTGAATACCGCGTCCCAGACCCTCACGCTTGGCACCGCCGCCGGTTTTCAAGATCAGGTAAATATTACTTTGGGTATTGTGCAGATCACTGGCGTAGCGCGGCAGGACACGCAGACTGTCATCAGAGAAGGTCTCAGGTTGATGACATTTCTCACAGGTATCGCGCGCCGGGCGTAATGCTTCAGCGTATAACGGGTATTTATACAATTTGAAAACTTCGTAATAAGTTTCTTTGATACCCTGAGTCTTGCGCGCGAGCTGATTAAAGAAAGATGCGCGACCAATATGACATTCTTCGCAGGTGACATTGGCATGCGGGGACAGTTTATAAGTCACATCCTGCGGCGGCATGGTATGACAGGCTGTGCCGCAGAATTGAGGAGAGTTGGTATATTCCCAGCCGTGCACACCGCCTAGGAGCAGCAGGAGCGTCAACACACCCAGTGTGGCATATGGCAGGATCAACATCAAGCGTGGGGAATCAGGTGATGGGAAAAAGAATTTCGTCAGTCGTTCTCTTAATTTTTTCATAGCCGCCTCCAAAAGTTTTGTTGACAGTCCCTTTGCCCTAGTAAGAGACTGCCAACTGATAGAAATTTATTCGTTATTTTTCCAGGGTGCCTGCATTGATCCAATCACTGATCAAGGCAAGTTCTTCCGGCGTGAGTTGTGCGTACGGATGTTTGCCGCTTTGAAATTTGGTGATGATCAAACTATTGGCTGCATCACCTGCGGTAAAGATTGGACCGGAGACCCCGCCCTTGATGGCATCGGCATAAACGGTGAGATTTAATCCGGCTGTTGCGCTTGAACCATGACAGGCGCTGCACTTGGTTTGGAAGATCGCACCGATGGCGCTATCCCAGGTTGAAGATGAGGCGGAGGCTGAGGGTGTCGAATCAGTTCCCGGCTGGGTCGGAAGCGAGGTTTCCGTCGGCAAGGAAGTTGGGGTTTGAGTCGGCGCGGGAGTGGCTGTCTGCGGAACGTAGGCAATAACCGTCGGTATTATTCTTTCGGTAGTTGTGAGGGCGGTCTGTTCAGCGTTGACAAATCCATATAAACCGCCAAGCGCAACGATCGTAATGACTGCCGCGATAGGGAAATAAATCTGCTGACGTTTGCGAACCGCAACGGGTTCAACGGGGCGTTCTGCGATACCGGCTTTGATATCGGCAAGTTCCAGCGGGTGTTCATGAAGCATATCCTGTTCGCTCATTTTGCCTGTGAACATGGATTTGTTGAAGCGCTTGATGTGAACGCCATACATATGCCAAATGATGATGGCAAGGACCGCCAGCACCGCTTCCCCACCGTGAGCGGCTTTGGCAGCTGGGATGGCTTCACCGGGCAAAAATTTTACAGTGGCGAGAGGGTTCCACATCATGAAACCGGTGACGACCATGACGGCTGTGCCCCACACGAACGCCCAGTATTCCATCTTTTCTTCAAAGGTGTAGCGTCCCATTTGCGGGAAGGATTTGGCAAGACCCACGTTATACAGCAGGGCTTGAATGCCATCTTTGGCATCTTGGAGACTCGGCAACATGCTCAAGCGGGTGCGCCGGACATATGCCATATAACCAAAGACCAGTAAATGCCAGACCGTACCGAGCATCATGATGATGGCGGCAGTATGGTGAATGATGCGTAAATTCTCGATGCCGCCGATCAGGTTGACGACAGCTACAGAGAGGCTGGCGGTGGGGAATTTTTGAGGCAGTCCTGTCAGCCCAAGGGTCGTGAAGGAAAGCAACATCGTAAAGTGTTCAATGCGGCGCGCCAGCGGGAAACGCTCATAGAAGTTGATGGCAGTGCTCATTTGTGCGGCGCTCCTTTTTTATTTAGGCGGGGGGCAATAAATCTGCGATATACATCGGTCAGAATATAAAATATCATGCCGCCCAAAACAGCCGGAATGAAGAATTTATAAAACAGGTTGACGTAATATACGATCGGGAAGACTTGCGGACTCGGTTCGTAGTGACTCAACCAGGCATCGGTGAAAGTGTCAGTGGTCGCATTCGGATGACATTGCTGGCATTTGACGAGCAAGTTTTTCTTGAAGGCAATACCCGCCTTGGGATCATCCGGTTTCAGGATGTTGTGAACACCGTGACAGTCTGTGCAGACCGGCTTGTTGGTGGGCTGGTCTGGATAGGTTTCATCGAACATTTTCACGGTGGTGCCATGAAAATCGGAGACGTATGAATTGAGTACATTCGTTGAGATGCCATACTGTTTCATGATGGTCTCATTGGTATGGCATTTCGCACACAGCGCTGGTGTACTATTACGGAAAGAATTCGTGGTTGGGCTCTGGATATTATGAACGCCATGACAGTCGATACAGGTCGGCACGTATTGATTGCCTTCGTTAGTCAACGCAGAACCATGCACACTATTCTTATACTGATCGTAGATCGTGCTATGACATTTGGCGCAGGTTTGTGGAATGACCAATTTCGCGCCGAGCAAAAGTTCGCCGGTAGCTTTATTGGTTAGGCGCGTTTGGGTGTGGGGGTTATGGCAATCGGTACAGACCGCGGCGTTCGTATTGCCCGCGGCAAGTGCGGTCTGGTGGACACTATCCAATACTTTTTGATATTGCTCAGTATGACACTTCTGGCAGGTGGGATACATTTCCAGCGAAAAATCGCGTGGGCTGCTGGCTGTCACTTCAGGGTGCGGGAAGCTGGTGATGTTCGTGTGGCAATCCACACAGTTCACTTTTTCCTCACCATGCACCGAAGCGGAAAATTTTTGTTGATCGATCGTCAACGGGACAGTTTGTCCGCCTATTGCGGTAGTCATACCAGCCTGCTGGTGACAGACCAAACAATCATCGTTCGTTAGATTATGTTTCTCAGTAAGGGGCGCGGCAGAAACCGGGATTATGGAAAGAGTAAGTACTACTAGGAGCAGAAAAACTCCTAGTGAGGCACAAACCAGCCCAAACGGCAGTGCGTGGCGCTTGATCCATTTATTCATTGCACACTCCTACAATAATATCGCGTACTGAATTCACCCCAATTCTAAGGGGCGATGTCATGTCTGATTAGTGAAGAACATCATAGAAAATATATGATTATGGAGAGGAATTATCCCAAAATAGATTTTACCTTAATACCCGAAGGTCATGTCAGGCGTATCCAAATAGGATAAATTTAGGACAAATACATGACATTCATCGCGGCGCTTCTCAGTAATCCTTAATCTCCACATGTAAAATGAAGTTGTAATGATGTAGATTTCAAAAGTTTCGAAAGATAATAAATTGGAGGCAACATGAAAATCAATAAATTCTTCATCGGCGGTTTGCTGATCTTGGGCGCAGTGGTCTATTTGATCGTATCTTCAACGGCATCCACATCGGAATACTTTCTGACGATCAACGAATTGCACGCCAAAGGATCAAGCATTGTGGACAAGAACCTGCGGGTGGCAGGCGCAGTCATTGGCGATACGGTCAAATACGACCCAGCGACTCTGACCCTGACCTTTGAAGTGGCACACGTTTCAGGTGACAACGCCCAACTCGAGACCGAAGGCGGACTTGCCAAAGCCCTGCATCAGGCGGTGCTGGATCCTTCCCGCGAACGCATGACCGTTGTCTATGTTGGTCCCAAGCCCGATCTCCTGCGCAATGAGGCGCAAGCGATTGTCACAGGTCACCTTGGCGCCGACGGCATCTTCTACGCGGATGAGCTTTTGCTCAAGTGCCCAACCAAGTACGAAGAGGCTGTGCCCAATCAGGCTGGATAATAATAAAACCCTAAAGATCAAGCAGACCTTTAGGGTTTTTGCCGCTTTTGCGGCACTGTGTAATCGAAGGAGATTGTATGATCGCTGACTTTGGATATGGTGTCTTAGTCGTAACTTTATTGGTAACCTTGTATAGCGTCTTCGCCGCGATCTATGGCGAAAGTAAAAAATCGGCAGCGCTGGTTGAAAGCGCGCGCCGCGCCATGTTACTCACCTGGCCCCTGCTCACCCTGGCGGCTGGCATTCTCATTTACCTGCTCATCAATAATCACTTTGAAGTGCAATTCGTTTATGAAGTGACCAGCCGTTCCATGCCCACTTATCTAAAAGTGACAGCCTGGTGGGGCGGACAAGCTGGGTCTTTGCTTTTTTGGTCCTGGTTGATGTCGGCTTTCGCTTCACTGGTCACCCTCCGCAAATGGGACCGTGACCGCGAGTTCCTGCCCTGGGTAATTGTAGTGGCATGCGTCACGCTGGCATTCTTTCTCGGCATGACCATCTTCTTCGAGAATCCGTTTGCACAACTTTTTCAAACCGTTGATGGGATTACCCCCCACACCTTCCAGCCAGCGAACAGCATTCTCTTCACCCCGCAAGATGGGCGTGGACTAAATCCGCTTCTGCGCCACCCGGGCATGGTCATCCATCCTCCAATGCTTTATCTTGGCTTCGTCTCTTTTGTAATTCCGTACGCCTTCGCCATGGCAGCGTTGATCACGGGCCGCACAGACGACCGCTGGATCCGCATCACACGGCGCTGGACGTTATGGGCTTGGTTATTCCTCTCAGCCGGACTCGTACTCGGCAGCCGCTGGGCTTACGATGTGCTCGGCTGGGGCGGCTTCTGGGGCTGGGACCCGGTTGAGATCGCGGCATTTATGCCGTGGTTGACCGGTACCGCCTTCCTGCACTCTGTCATGATCCAGGAAAAACGCGGCATGTTGAAACATTGGAACATGTTGCTCATCATCCTGACCTATGACCTGGTAATCTTCGGCACCTTCCTGACCCGCTCGGGTGTGCTCTCCTCCGTCCATGCTTTTGCACAAAGCGCGATCGGTCCGTTGTTCTTTGGGTTCATCGGGTTGACTCTGGTCACTTCCGTCGCGCTCATCTTCTATCGTTGGGGCGCGTTGAAATCAGAAACCGAAATGACCTCCATGCTTTCGCGTGAGGCATTGTTCCTGCTCAACAATCTTTTATTCATCAGCATCCTGGTGGTGTGTTTCTGGGGCGTGATCTACCCATTGATCTCAGAATTGTTCACCGGGCAAAAAGTAACAGTCGGTCCCCCATTTTATTTACGGGCTACGGGTCCGCTCTTCGCTGGTTTGATCTTCTTGATGGGCATTGCTCCGCTCTCAGCTTGGGGACACTCCACCATAAAGACGATCGGACGTGCACTTTGGAAGCCAGCCATTGGCGCAGGCATCATTACCGTCCTGCTCTTCTTTTACTACACGCGCAACCTATACGCGATCCTTGGCTTCTTCCTGATCGCGCTAGTTATATTGGTCACCCTCTATGAATATTGGCGCGGCGCCTATGCCCGCCAAAAAGCCCAGGGCGAAAATGTGTTTGTCGCTTTTTGGAATCTCACCAAACGCAACCGCCGTCGTTACGGTGGCTATATTATCCACCTGAGCATTTCACTGATGGCAATTGGCATCCTGGGTATTAATCTCTTCCAGAAAGAGACGCAAGGCACGATCGGCATCAATGATTCAATACAACTCTCAGGGTATACGATCAAGTATAAGGACGTGGCATCCTGGGACAACGATGCGCTCGGCGTCAATTTCACACGTGCAACCGTTGAGATCTATGATAAAGACGGACATTTGCTCGGTGATCTACACCCGCGCAAAGATTTTTATTTCGACTCACAACAACCCATGACCATTCCTGGTCAACTGGCTTCACTAAAAGATGAAGTGTATATTATCTTGATCGACTGGCAACCCATCAATCAAGCTAGCACAACCTTCAAGATCTTTGTCAACCCGCTCATCAATTGGATGTGGATCGGCAGTCTGCTCTTCATTGTCGGCATTATCATCGCCGCCTGGCCCGATGAAGATCCCGAACGCGTGGCAGTACGTGCCGGTAAAGAATTGAAACAAACGAGCGCTGCAGATTAGCAGGTAATTTGTACATAATAAGTAGCGAGGAATAAAATGAAAAAAATACAAATTACGAATTACAAATTACCGCTGGCGATCATCACGGCGTTTGCGCTCTCAATTTTCTTTGGGATGACTGTTCGCGCCCAGGATAAATTCCCCACCGATGACGATGTGAACAAGGTCGCGAAGCAGTTATATTGTCCGGTCTGCGAAAGTACGCCTTTGGATGTTTGCCCAACCGAGGCGTGCCGTCAGTGGCGCGAGGTGATCCGCACCATGCTGACAGATGGCAAAAGCGAAGCTGAGATCAAGCAATACTTTGCAGCTCAATATGGTATACGAGTGTTGAACGTTCCGCCAAACCCGTGGCTGACCTATTTTGTGCCGGGCGTTGTGATCTTGATCGGAGCCGCACTGCTCTTCCGCGGTTTCCAGCTTTGGAGAAAGCCGCTCGCAACCGAATCAACTCCAATGAAGGAAGCAGCGCAACCAGTCCAGCAGGATGAATATCTTGCGAAGATGGAAGCTGAATTAAAGAAAAGGAAATAACACAAGACTTTCAAAGTCTATGTGAAACTGGGAGAATGTTATGACAGAAGAATCGACCCCTCAACGCCGTGGCGTCCCGCTTTGGGCACAGATCATCGTCTGGGTATTCTTGGTTGGCTTGCTGGTGATCGTTGCCATGGGACTGCGGCGCGCTCAACAAGGCACTGTGCAACCCGGGCAAAAGATCGATAATTTCACGTTGACCCTGTTCAGCGGTTACGAATATGAAGGCAAGACCGAAGTCACAATGAATGAACTGCGCGGCAAGATCGTGGTGATCAACTTTTGGGCTTCATGGTGCAAACCCTGCGAACAGGAAGCCGCCGAACTTCAACAAGCCTGGGAGATCTACCAACCCACCGGCGAAGTTGTTTTCATCGGCGCCGATTATGTGGATACCGAACCTGAAGCGCGTGTGTACTTGAAAAAGTTCGGCATCACCTTCTCGAACGGACCCGACCTCGCCACGAAGATCTCGCAATACTTCCGCATCAAGGGCGTGCCCGAGACCTATTTTATTGACCGCGATGGCGTTCTACAATACGTGCAAGTAGGACCCTTCACATCCGTTCAACAATTCCAAAGCATTATCGACCCGCTGATCAACAAATAAAAGAGACCTCATGCAAATCGTTTCCATTTTCTTCACGCTCGGCATTTTGATCTTTGTCGGGGTGTATCTATACATGCCTTTTCTTGAACGTCGTGCCCGCCGTGTCACGGAGGATGAGCATGCCGCCTCCGCCCTGCTGGCAGAACGCGAACGCGTTGTCAACTCGTTACAGGAACTTGAAAATGACTTCCAACTTGGGAAGGTGCCCGAGGATGATTATCCAGCCCAGCGCGGCGCCCTTTTACAAAAAGGCGCCGATGTTCTCAGAAAACTCGATGAAATTGAGCCTGTAAAAACAGCGAGCACTAAAGATGCCCGCATTGAACGCGCAATTGCGCGCCGCAAAAACGGCGCTAGCAAACCAGGCGAGACCACTGATGATGATCTCGAATCGATGATCGCAACGCGTCGTACGGGCCGCAAAGCTAAATCAGCTGGTTTCTGTCCGAAGTGCGGCAAGCCCGTGATGGCTTCGGATAAATTTTGTCCTGCATGTGGTAAGACACTTTCGTAAGACTTTGTTCATTCTGAGAATCTCCGAACTAACCAGGAGACCCTTCGCTACGCTCAGGGTGACATAACTCAAGGATTTATATGAAATTTCGTATCGTACTTCTCATCGCTCTCGCAACACTACTCTCCGCCTGTAACCTCACACTGGCGGAGGATGTCACGCCGCCGCCCGGCTACGTGCCCCCCACACTCATGCCAACCATGGGACCGCTGTTCCCGCCACAAGCACCCAATGTGGAAAAAGGCTCTGCGATCTATGTTGAAAAATGCGCACCCTGCCATGGCGAGACCGGCTTGGGTGATGGTCCGCAAGGCATTCAACTCGGTGTAACCGTCCGCGCGTATGGCTTGCCCGAGATCGCGCGCCCGGCTTCGCCCGCGCAATATTACACATCCGTTACGCGTGGCAACATCGAGCGCTTCATGCCGCCGTTTGCGAGTCTCAACGATCAACAACGTTGGGATGTGGTCGCCTATGTTTTAACTTTACACACCACGCCCGAACAGATCGCAAAAGGCAAACAACTCTTCGAAGCCAATTGTGCCAACTGCTCCACTGACTTCTTCAAGAATCAAGAGAAGATGTCTGATTTAAGCGAAGTGGATATTGCACGCCTGATCCGTGAAGGCAATGATACCGTCCCCGCCTTTGGATCGAACTTAAGCGATGATGACCTGTTTGCCGTCGCCGTCTACTTGCGGACTCTAACCTTTGACATGGCGCCGCTGGCCCAAGCGACAACTGTCCCGGCCACCCAAACCTCCGTCGCTGCTGACGCCGGTACGCCCTCCGCTGAGGGAACGCCCGTTGGCACACAGCAAGCCAGCGCTGCCCCGCAGGGGGAAGCGACGCCCGTCGTCAAAGCCGGCTTTGGCACGATCAATGGTTCGATCGCAAATAAAACTGGTGCCAGCCTGCCGTCTGATTTGACCATCAGCTTGCATGGTTTTGACCACAACACAGCTGATCCAACAGCGGGTCCGCAGGAAGTGTTTAAGCAGGATGGCACAGTCAACGCCGATGGAACCTATACCTTTGGGAATATAGAGATTCCTGATGGCCGCATCTTCCTGGTTGAGGCAACTTATGGCGGCATTACTCTCCAATCAGAGTATGGTGTAGTGGAAGCCGGAAAAGCCACCGTAGACATTGCGCCACTAACGTTATATGAATTATCCCAGGATACTTCAGCCCTGGTGATCGATCAACTGCACATGTTCGTCCAGGCCGACGGCGACAAAGGCTATCAGTTTATCGCGGTATACACCTTCCGCAATGGAACTGACAAAACGATCACGGTCAATATGACCGATAAACAAGAGATCCCCTTCTTGAAATTCCTGACCGGCGCGGAAGGTCTTGGTTACGAAGCCTCGCAGGATAGCGCCCCCTTCATCAGCACCAACGAAGGCTTTGCCATGGCGCCCAATGATAAGGCTTATAGTCTTCTGGCTTTCTCATCCGTTGCAAAACAAAAAGAGATTAATGTCACCCAGGAATTGGTGATACCGGCGACCGCTGTCAGCATTTTCGTGCCCGATGGCATGGAAGCCAAGGGTGATAAACTCAAAGCCGATAGCGCGCAAGACGTTTCAGGCACCAAGTATCAATCCTATATCGCCAATGACTTCAAAGCTGGCGATAAGTTAACCTTTACATTAACCGGCACGCCCAAAGTCACGGATACGACCGGCACAACCACACCGTCAACCTCCAAGAACAACGCGCTGTTGATCGGAGCGGGCGGTTTGGGGCTGGCGCTCATCCTGGCAGGCGCATGGATGTATTATCGTGACCGCAAACGCGCGCAGGAAACCGATGCTGAAGAAGACGAGGACGACGAGGAAGAGGCAGAATTCGAATCCTCCGAAGAAGTCATGGACGCCATCATCG
>JBDTWO010000067.1:0-21441 GCA_040006635.1 Chloroflexota bacterium | reverse complement strand
TGATCCGTAAGGCGGTCTTTTCAAATTGCGTGCGCGAAGTATCGGGATGCTGGCGAATACGGAGCACCATCGCAAGAATACCAATGCCCGACATGACCTCGATGAACGAGTCCACACCGAACCCGAAGAGAGTCAGCGCTTCATCGGAGTAGCCGAAGAAGATCGAGATCAGTCCTTCGGCGAGGTTGTAGAAGATGGTGAAAAGCGCGAGCCAAAGGGCGTAGGTCCAAAAGCGATTTTGTTGGGGATTTCCTGTTAAGGTTGCCATACGCGATACTCCTCAAAGTTCACTGCAGATTTTGACAAGTGTACAGCGAAACGTTTTGAATGGGAATGGGTTATTAACATTGAATGTGACTTGATGGGTAAAATATATTACACATGTCATATTTTTGTCAGTTGAATGACGGGCTATAGAGTAAATAAAATCAGGTTACAAGGAGAATGGATCAATGAACAAAAAAATGTTAGTGCTTGTCCTCGTGTTTGCTTTTGTGCTGTCGGCGTGCGGCGGAGGGGGCGGACCCTCCAAGGCTATTAATGTGGAGTTTAGTGAATTCAAGTTTACCCCTGATGCCTTCAGCATCCCAGCCGGGCAGGAGATCACCATCAACGCCAAGAATACTGGAGCTGTGATCCATGAATTTGTGATCATGAAGCTCGGCGAATCCGTCGGCGAAGATTTTGGCGATGAAGATGAAGGCAATATTTTTTGGGAGGTTGAGGCAGAGCCCGGCAAAACAGCAAATGCTACCTTCACCGCACCCACGGAACCGGGTGAATATCAGATTGTATGCGGTACAGAGGGACACTATGTAGCTGGCATGGTCGGCAAGTTGACCGTAGTAGCCGACAAATAGGTAAAGCAAAAACTTCCGAAGTCTTTGAGACTTCGGAAGTTTCTTTTATACTAGGGGCATGCAAAAACCGATCATAACAAGTTTGAGCAATCCACTCATCAAGCAGGCGCGGGCGTTACATCAGAAGAAAGCCCGGCTTGAGAGTGGATTGTTTCTTGTCGAGGGGATCCATCATGTGGGTGAAGCCCTTGAAGCCGGATGGGATGTGGAGACTGTGCTGTACGCGTCAGGTGTGCTGACCAGCGCCTTTGCGCACGATTTGATCACGCGCCTCTCCTTTACGCCGCAACTTGTCACCCCACAAGTGCTTGAATCTTTGGCTGACAAAGAGAATCCGCAGGGCATTCTTGCCCTGATTCGACAGCGGAAAACTCAACTGAAGGATTTGAAACCTGTCACGCGCGTGGTGGCGTTGGTCTCACCCCAAGACCCGGGCAACGTCGGCACGATCCTGCGCACGCTGGATGCTGTCGGCGCAGATGCCTTGTTCCTGCTCGATGGCGGCGTGGAGTTGTATCATCCCACCGTTGTCCGCTCTAGTATGGGAACTCTCTTCTGGAAACCAGTAGTGCAAACTTCGTTCAATGAATTCGCCCAATGGGCGCGAGGTGGAAATGTTCAACTCGTCGGCACATCCGCGCACGGTTCTGTGGATTATCGTACGTTCACTCCACAAGTTCCGTGGGCACTGGTATTGGGTAACGAGCAAAAAGGACTATCCCCCGAACAAATCAAAGCCTGCGATGTCACGGTCTCTTTGCCGATGACGGGCAGGGTCAGTTCATTGAATCTGTCCGTTGCGGCAGGTGTGCTGTTATATCAATTTGTTAGATGAATTAAATGCACAGGGGCGGAGCACTGCTCCGCCCCTGTGCTACTGGGGTATCAATTTTCGGCTGAGAAAGCCTGCGCTGAGATCATCGAAGCGAGACGTTAGAACTCGTCTTCTTCGTCGTCTTCCCAGAGGTCGTCCTCGCCTTCCTCTGATTCTTCATCTTCCCATTCGGTTTCCTCTTCTGCTTCCCATGCGCCTGCGGCAGCATCGGATGGAGAGAAGGTGGCACAGCCAGAATCCGGGTCGATTTCGACGGCTGCGGCGGAGCAATAACCGTCATCTAAAAATACACAATCAACGTAATGACACTTAATACGGGGCATTCAATCCTCCTGAATTAGGGTTGTTTAATTACGCGTATGACCGTAAGAATAAAAATAATGGTCATGGAGATCTGCGAGGTGATGCAGAACGGGCAATAAGCTTTGATCAGTGCAGCTTCCACATATACGAGCCACACCGTGAAAAGAAAACCGGCGAGCGTTACCGCGAAAAGTAACATGCTGCCATTCGTTTGAAAGAACCCGGGTTTGGTTTCGAGGTAGAACAAAGCTAGGATGCTGAGGTATCCGAGCACACCGAATACTGCCACCGGGATCCCATAAACCTCTGAATAGCCGCTGGCGTTTACGACCGAACAGCCGCCTGAACCGATACACATTTTCTCGTTATTCGTCAACTTGAAAATGGTCATGTAAATTGCGACCAGTAAACCCAGAACAGATAATGCAACCGCGACTCGCTTTAATCGTTTATCCATGTCTCCTCAGAGCAGCCAGGCACTTACTTCCTGACCAGCAGGCACGCATTTTACACCAGCGGGGATAATAAGTAAAGCGTCAGCTTGTACTAAAGACAGTAGGTTCCCCGAGCCCTGATGCCCCGTCAGTTTTGCGGTGTAGACGCCATCCTGCACGTGGATGACAGCACGCAGATAACTTTCTCGTCCATCCGATAGGATTTCATCCTCGCATCTTACGCGGACCGACTGCCTGCCTCCGTCCGAGATGCCGCTCAGCCGCCCGATCGTATCGCGCACGAAAACCTCAAAACCGACGAATGCCGAAACCGGATTCCCCGGCAACCCGATGAACGGAATATTTTTGTAATTTCCAAAAGCCACCGGTTTACCCGGACGCATGTTCACGCGCCAGAAATCCAAGGCGCCGTTCGATTCGACGACTTCTTTCACGTAATCAAATGCGCCCACACTAACGCCTGCTGATGAAAGGATCAAGTCCACGTGTTGTTGTACGGCTTGTTCGATCAGGCTTTGCACAGACTCGCGTGTATCCCTCGCCACACCCAAGCGGATCACGTCTGCGTTTGTGCTCTCGATCAACGCCGCGAGCATGTACGTATTTGAATCGCGGATCTTGCCAGATTCAAGCGGCGCGTTGACTTCGAGCAATTCATCACCTGAAGAGAGCAATGCCACGCGCGGTCTTTTATATACTTCAACTCTTGAGAACCCAAGCATGGCAAGGATGCCGGATGTTTGCGGGTTGATGCGTTGTCCTTTGTGAAGCACAGTATCACCGGCGCGCACATCCATACCACGCGGACGTACGTTAGCTCCGCTTTTGAGCGGCTTGGAGATCAGCACTTGTTTTGGGGCTGTGGAACCTGCGTCGCGGTTGTTGAAGTCGGTATCTTCCACTGGCACGACGGCATCAGCGCCGATCGGTAATTGCGCGCCAGTCATAATACGTGCGGCTTCCCCGGTTGCCAAAGAAGTTTTCGGGGCCGACCCGGCTGGGATATCAGCGACCACGCGTAAGGTCGTAGGTGAAGCGGGCGCGGCGGTTAATGAGTCAGAGGCTCGGAGTGCGAAGCCATCCATGGAGGAGTTGTTGAAGAGGGGCAGGTCATCCGCCGCGACAATGTCCATTGCCAGAATGCGATTGCTGGAATGGTCAAGTGGGATCGTTTCGGTTTCTACCGGTTTAAATTGGGAAAGGATTCTTGTGCGTGCTTCTGAAACGCTAAGCAATGTCATGTTGCCTCAAATCAAAATTAACCCGGGTTGGTGCGGTGCGCTTCCAACACGTTGGGCAGGTTCTCGATGCGGGTGAGGATGCGGCTGAGTTGTGAAAGATCTTTGATCTCCACGATCAAGTTGATCACTGCAAGTGTGCGGCTGACACTGACATTTACATCGGCGATGTTTATGTTCTCGCTGTCAAGCAAGGTGGAAATATCTACCACCAGACCCTGCCGGTCATAGGCTTTCACTTTGACTGCAACCGGGAAGGTGTGTTCCACCTTGCCCCAGTCTACTTTAAGCAGGCGTTCCCGATCTTTTCTTCTTAACATGTTCGGGCAATCCTGCCGGTGGATGGTTGCGCCGCGTCCGCGGGTGACGTAGCCGATGATCTGATCGCCGGGGGCGGGTTTGCAGCAGCGCGCCATTTGCCAGAGCAAACCCTTCAATCCAACTACTTCGATCGCCTCTGAACTGGCGCTGCGGGGTGTGGGTGTTCCAACGGACAGGATATCGCTGTTTTCTTCCTTCTCTGCAAACCGCCGGATCACGCGGCTAATGGATAGGTCACCGCAGCCCAGCGCGATGAAGAGTTCATCCGGCGTTTTGTAGCCCATATCCCGCGCCATCATCTCAAAGTTGACCTCGCCAATGCTGAGCCTTTGCAGCTCGCGTTCGAGCACGGTACGTCCCTGGGTCAGGTTTTGTTCATCTTCCTGTTTCTTGAACCAGGCTTTGATCTTGGAACGCGCACGTTGGGTTTTGACAAGACCGAGGCTCGAGTTCAACCAGTCACGGCTGGGACCGCCTCGCTTCGCAGTTAAGATCTCCACCTGGTCACCGGTCTTCAATTCCTGATACAGCGGGATAAGTTTTCCATTTACACGTGCGCCGCGACAGCGATGTCCGATATCGGTGTGGACGTGGTAGGCAAAGTCGATCGGTGTAGAGCCAGCCGAAAGGTCGATGATGTCGCCGCGCGGCGTGAAGATATAGACGCGATCTTGAAAGACATCCGTCTTCATGCCCTCCATAAATTCGTTGGCGTCGCTGACTTCTGAGCGCCAGTCCATCATATTGCGGAGCCATTTGATGCGTTCTTCAAAAACCTTGTTGGAATCTTTTCCGCCCTCTTTGTAACGCCAGTGGGCGGCAATGCCGTATTCCGCGTTTTGGTGCATCTCCGGTGTGCGGATCTGCACTTCGAGCGGACGTTTATCATCGTAGATCACGGCGGTGTGGAGCGATTGGTAAAAGTTATCCTTGGGCGCGGCAATGTAATCATCGAACTCGCCGGGGATGGGACGCCAGGTGGTATGAATAACCCCCAGAGCAGAATAACAGGCAGGGATATCTGGAACAATGATCCGAACCGCCCGTACATCGCGGACAAGATCAAAGGGTTTGCCTTTCTGGGTCATTTTTCTAAAGATCGAGTAGATGTGCTTGGGTCGCCCACTGATCTCCACATTATTGATGTTATTTTTTGCGAGCAGTTTGATGAGATGTTCTTTGATCGCTTCGACCTGTGTTTCACGTTCCACTTGTTTTTCGTGATCAAGGTTGGTCAGGATCTCAGCGTACTTTTCGGGGTTGAGGTGTTGGAACCCCAGGTCTTCCAACTCCCACTTGATCTGCCAGATGCCTAGGCGGTTTGCCAGCGGCGCAAAAATATCGAGGGTTTCTTTTGCGATGCGTTTACGCTTTTCTTCGGGCATGTGATGGAGCGTCCGCATGTTGTGCAGACGGTCTGCCAGTTTGATCAAAACCACACGGACGTCATCACCCATCGCTAGAAAAGTCTTGCGTAGGGTCTCAGATGCCAGATCCTGTTTGCGGCTTTTGGCGTTGCTCTCTTCAGTTTGCGGGGCTCCATCTTTGTCATCATCGGTGTGCATATCACCACGTGAGACGCGCGGCAGATTGGTAAGCTTCGTGACACCGTCCACTAGATTCGCTACTGTTTCCCCAAAGTCTGTCCGCAGGTCTTGAAGCGTGATAGTTGTATCTTCCACTGTATCATGTAGTAACCCGGCGGCAATAACTTCAGCCGGAGCACCCATCTCAGCCAGGATCCCGGCTACTTCCAGACAATGTGTGATATAGGGCTTCCCTGAATGGCGCATTTGACCTTCATGCGCTGCCTCCGCCACCCGATACGCCCGCTCAACTACTTCGCGTTCTGCCAGGTTGTAGTTATCAGGGAGTTGACTATAAAACTTCTCAAGCGGCGCATTTCGGGCAATCGATTTCATGCGATGTATTTTACTACGCTCGCAGTACTGGCAGATAAGCCCAAATGCTTGACAGGCTTTTGCAACGACGAATGAATGAAATCGGTCTGGTAAAATCGAAAAAGGATTTCTCAATGGCGATCACCAATAACGTCACACGACTGCTCGACGCGCGCAAGATTCACTATACCGTCTATGAACTCTCCGCTGAGAAGCATGGTGCGCTTGAAACCGCGCGTCTGCTGGACCTTGAGCCTGCTTCGGTTTTCAAGACCATTGTCGTCACCCGAGATAGACCCAAAAAACATCTGTTGGTCGTAGTCCCCGGTCCTTCGAACGTGGATTTGAAATTACTTGCCTCAGCTCTCGGCGAAAAGAAAGTGTACCTGCCTACTGAGCGTGAAGCCGAGCAATTGACTGGCTTGCAGGCTGGCGGCATTTCTCCGCTGGCGCTGATCAACAAAGGTTTTCAGGTGGTGGTCGATGAGTCTGCGCAAAATTATTCTGAGATCCACGTCTCTGGCGGGCAAAGGGGCTTGAATATCAAGCTGCCCGTCGTAGACCTTGTAAAGCTGACGAATGCCCGCCTAGCCGCAGTCAGCAAACCAGATATAGCCTAATATATTTTCCCATCGTCTGCTTTTCTCGCTCTGGCATATTCACAAACAAAGCTGCACTGATTTCAGTGCAGCTTTGTTTGTGTTTGAGAATGTACTAAAATCTTATGGAGACTCTAAACTAGTGAAATCTTTCTTAATGACAAGTGTCCACTTGTCTGGATTGTTGGCACAGATTGGATATTGAACATTGTCAAAAGTAATTTTCTTCTCGCCAGTTGTATATGCACCGGTAGCATAACAACTCTGTGGGACCTTGAAACTAAAATCGGCTCCGGCCGCTAATGGGGGAATGACAACATAACCGCAATCTCCAAATGCCGTTTTGACGACTTGAAACCAGACCGCGATGGACAAGCCGGTTCTATTGTCGACCCGAATCGTTGTCCCGGGTCCGCTATAGCTTGAAATGGGCTTGTTGCATTCATCTGGATTGGATGCGGTTGGTGCTATGGTGGGCAAACTGGATGTTATCTCGGTCGTCGTGGGCAGCAGAGAGATGGATGTTTCAGTTGCCAAAACAATCGCTGTATTGGTCGGCAGGGATGTTGGGGTTAATGTTTCAGTGGGCGGGATGGGAGTTACAGTTGGAATTGCTGCCTGAGTTTCGGCAACGAGTGTCGATGCGGCGGCAAACGCAGTGCTTTGAACATCGTTTGGATTTATGGTTGGCAAAGCGGTAGGTGAAGCGGCGCACGCCGAAAATATCAATGTGCCAATAATCAATAAAATGTAAAGGAGGTGTTTTTTCATATTATTTTTCCATAATTAGCAATGAGGATAACATGCATACGATTCAATGATCCGGTCATTTCTGACGATGATCTTATACGGAACATTTGTGATGACAAAACTTCCGGACACAGTAAAGTTCTTGTCACCATTTACATATGCGAAGGCACTGTACCCGCCGATTGGACCGTTGAAGCTATTTCCGGTAATGATCAGGTAACCACATTCACCCATCGCTGTTAAAGCTGACATGGATAAGGTGATTGTGCCTTTTGGTTTTGTCTCGTTCACAATCGAAAAATTCGTCGTTGGCACTTTCCAAGAAGTAAGCGGCTGCCTGCAGGGATTGGGCGTAGCCGTTGACGTATCAACCGGCGCAAGGGTTGGGGAAGGCTCCAGCGTGAAGGTTAAGATAGGGATGGGCGTATTTGTTGAAGTGCTTGTTGCGGTGGGAATTGTTGTTTGGGTTTCCGGGATGGACGTAGTTGGAAGCGCAGTATTCTGGTTTTCCTGGTTACTCAAAGTTGGCGGATTTGCCGATGTACCACAGGCGCTAATCAAGACCACCAATAGTATGGTGTAAATAACAGTTTTTATTTTCATTCAAATGAAATTTCCCTTGGGTGAATTTGATTTTCTAATTTGAGAACAATACCAAAGGCTGTCAATTCGCTTACGGCTAACATAGCGGAAGCGGATTGACGAAGTCTACTTAATCTGCCAATAGCAACTTATGGATACGATGCCGATCCATGACTGATAGTAACCTTATCTTTGTATATCGTGATGGTCAGGTCATTTGACGATCCAAGCTTGAAGTAGCCAACGATCTGCCTGCCGCCAACCCAGACTACATATGTATATTCTCCGGTCGGCGCCTTGATCGTAATGAAACCCTTTACAGGATATTCAATGATTGTATACCCCTGATCGGTAAGCACCTGCAAGGAAATATAAGCCTGGCGTTTGGCTTTATTGACCAGTGTTACATCCATGAACGGTCTGTTCGATGGAGGCAGCGTCCCATAGGTAAGGACCCCAAGTGTTGGTGTCAAAGTCGGCGAGGTGCTCCCGGAGCCAGCAGTGGGTGTAAATGTAAATCCAGGAACATCTGGTCCACTGGTTGCGGTGGAGGGGGTAGTGGTCAGGTTAGGTTGCGGGGTGTCTGTATTGACAATCACCGTCTCGGTGGGTGTTGCTGATGCATCCGCTACAAGGGGAGTTGCGGTATCTAGTGCAGGAAAAAATGTCGGCGAGGGTTGAGCCGTGAGGGTTTGGGCGTTAGCGGTGCCGGCAATAGCGTTCACAGTCCCCGCAACATCCATGACTGCTGTGGGGTTTGTCGAAACCGGCGCAGGCAGGCAGGCTGCCAGTGCGATTGCACAGACCAATGCGAGGACAGTGATTTTATTCATTTTTCCATTCCTTATGAATTAGGGCTGGCTTACCGATTCCATGAACTGCGTGAGGGTATCGCGCAACATGCGCTCGGGTAAGGCGCCAACCTGACGATGAACGATCTTGCCGTTTGCAACGAAAAGCATGGTCGGAATGCCCTGGATGCCGTATTTCATCA
This sequence comes from Chloroflexota bacterium, assembly GCA_040006635.1. Taxonomy (GTDB): domain Bacteria; phylum Chloroflexota; class Anaerolineae; order Anaerolineales; family Villigracilaceae; genus Defluviilinea. Next base: position 12,603 of record JBDTWO010000067.1, on the reverse strand, counting down.
TCCATTCCTGATTCTCATCAGTGTTGATCTTGGTGATTAAAAGCTTGCCTTCGTATTCCTTGGCGAATTTATCCAGGATCGGCGCGACCATTTTGCAGGGTCCGCACCAGGGTGCCCAGAAATCCACGATTACGGGAATGTTCGATTGTAGAACCTTTTGCTCATACTCAGCATCAGTGATATGAATGGGTTGGTTTGACATTGTAGTACACCTTTGTTTTATAAATTTGTTGGGGGGTTGTGCCCTAATCATAAAAAAGTATAACACACAACCCACATGATATAATCGCCCGTCATGGCTGACTTTTTTGCAAAATGGAGAAGCGGGCTTGCGAAAACCAGCAAGACCACATTTGGACGGCTCGCCACTCTGTTTGGTGCGACTGAAATTACGCAAGAAACCTGGGACGATCTGGAAGCGCTCCTCATTCAAGCGGACTTGGGACTCGAAACCGCAAATGATGTTTTGGATTCAATGCAGCGCCTCGTGCGGACCCGGGGCTTGATTCGCTCCGAGGAACTTTCGGAGGCGCTTCAAGCTGAACTGCGTGCCCGGCTCGATGCTCCGCCCGCGCTACAGTGGACAAATAAACCATCCGTTATTTTGGTGGTGGGTGTGAATGGCTCCGGTAAAACGACGACGATCGCGAAGCTAGGTCAACGCTTTCGAGCTGAGAAAAAGAGTCTGCTTTTCGGGGCGGCGGATACATTTCGTGCGGCGGCGGTTGACCAGTTACAAGTCTGGGGTGAAAGACTCGGCGTCGAAGTTATATCAGGCGCCCCTGAGTCGGATCCGGGTGCGGTCGCGTTCAATGCTGTCCAGGCTGGTGTCGCGCGCGGCATGGATTTGGTCATCATCGATACCGCGGGTCGTTTGCATACACGTTTCAATTTAATGGAAGAACTTAAGAAGGTCAATCGTGTGGTCGGCAAAGCCCTGCCTGGCGCACCGCATGCGGTCTGGCTCGTGCTCGATGCCACCACCGGACAAAACGCTTTGCAACAGGCGAAAGCTTTTAAAGAGGCGGTTGGCGTGACGGGTGTGATCTTATCGAAATTAGATTCGTCTGCGCGCGGCGGATTTGCATTTGCCATCCAGCGTGAATTGGGTTTGCCGATCTTATTTGCGGGTCTCGGAGAAAAACCCGAAGACCTGACGCCCTTTGATCCCGATGCTTTCGTTGATGGTATTTTAGGTAGGTAAAGTAGAACGAGATATTATCTCGTTCTACAAAAAGGAGTTTCCATGCAAGACCTCGTAAACCGTTTGAATTCTGCCCAGGAATTAACCCGCCAGTTACTGGTGCGTCTTTGACTTCGAGTCTAAAGAAGCCACCTTTTCCCAACTTGAAAAAGAAATAGAAGCGCCTGATTTCTGGGGGAATGCCTCGCAAGCCCAACGTTTGATGAAGCAATACACCACCCTAAAAGCCGAAGTTGAATCTTGGCGGCTTTTTTCGCGCCGCCTGCACGATACCCTTGAGCTCGCCCAGTTGGATGATTCAAGTCTGCGTGCTGAACTGGAAGCCGAAGTCTCAGCCATCGAAGCGGATTTGGAAAAACGTTCCTTTACCGCCATGCTTTCCGGTAAATATGATCGCGACCCCGCGATCCTTGCGATCCATGCAGGTGCGGGCGGTACCGATTCGCAGGACTGGGCAGGCATGCTCGAGCGTATGTATCTGCGTTGGGCAGAAGCGCGCGGTTTTCAAACTGAAATTTTGGATGTCACACTTGGTGAAGAAGCCGGCATCAAGAGCGTGACGATCGCGGTTGAGGGCGAATATGCATTTGGGTATCTCCGCTCTGAGAAGGGTGTCCATCGTTTGGTGCGCCTGTCTCCGTTTGATGCGGCGCATCGCAGACATACCTCCTTTGCGCTGGTTGAGATCCTACCGCAAGTCGCCATGGATGAAGCCGAGATCAACATTGAACCGGGCGATGTCAAAATGGATGTCTTCCGTTCGTCAGGCGCGGGCGGGCAAAATGTGCAGAAGAATGCGACGGCTGTGCGTCTCACACATTTGCCGACTGGGATCGTTGTGACCTGTCAGAACGAAAGATCGCAATCCCAAAATCGTGAATTCGCCATGCGTATCTTGCGCGCGCGTCTGTTGGAATTGAAGCAGGCTGAAAAAGAAGATGAGCGAGCAGTCCTCCGTGGCGAATATACCAAGGCGGAGTGGGGGAGTCAGATTCGCTCGTATGTGTTGCATCCCTATCAAATGGTTAAGGATCACCGTACTGAACATGAGACCGGAAATACCCAAGGGGTGTTGGATGGTGATTTGGACGACCTGATGGAATCCTATCTGCGCTCTGCTACTCATTAAGGAGAAACAATGTCTGAACTTACAAATCAACTGGCAGGTTTTATCGCCGCGAAAATTCTCAAGCAACCCAACCGTGTGATCACGGCCGATGAATCTTTGATCTCAAGCGGCTTGATCGATTCATTTAGCTTGATGGATGTGGCGCTTTATGTCGAAGATACTTTCGGTGTGCGCATTGAAGACACAGAATTAAACGCGGATACTTTTGACAATTTGACTCAACTGGCTGCCTTGATCGAATCTCGTAAATAATGACGACCTTCCCCGAACGACTCAAAGCGCTTCACTCGACCCCGGAGCGGGTCGCTGTGACTTTGCAGTTTTCCAACGCTGACGATTTACCGATCACGGTGGAGCAGTTATTGCGCGGCGCGAGTTCATATGCCAACGCATTGGCAAAAGCTGGCATACAACCCGGTGAAGTCGTTGTGCTGATCTTGCAGCACGGTGAAGCTTTGTTATATGCTTTCTGGGGTGCGATCTTGCACGGGGCAATCCCGTCCATTATGCCGTTCTTGACGGAGAAGTTATCGCCCGAGCGGTATCGTGCAGACTTATCTGCCCTGATCTCGGTGACCCAACCTGCGGCGATCATTACCTATCCTGAATTTGAGACTGAAGTCCGTTCGGCGTTGAAAGAGGATGATTCGGTTCGCGAAGTTCTGGTTACAGATCAAGTCGAGATGCAACTTGAAATTGATTTTGATTCGCTGTTAGGTTTCCAGCGTAAATCTGATCATATTGTCCTGCTTCAACATTCCTCAGGGACGACCGGTTTACAAAAAGGTGTTGCACTTTCGCATCAAGCAGTCTTCAATCAGTTGAATGCCTACGGAAATGCACTGTCGCTACATGATAATGACGTGATCGTTTCGTGGCTTCCGCTGTATCACGATATGGGGTTGATCGCTGGCTTTCTTATGCCGATTCTCTCGGGCGTTCATCTGGTCTTGCTATCACCATTTGACTGGGTGCGTGCGCCGTATAAATTGATGCAGTCGGTTTCCAAATATCGGGGTACGCTTTCATGGCTTCCAAACTTTGCCTATAACTTTTGCGCGCAGAAGATACGCGACCGGCACATCGAAGGCGTGGACTTGTCCTCGTGGCGGGCGGTGATCAATTGCTCCGAGCCGGTGCGCTGGGAAAGTCATCATGCGTTCTATGAGAAATTCAAATCCCATGGTTTGAAGCTTGAGTCTTTACAGGCTTCGTATGCGATGGCAGAAAATGTTTTCGGGGTCACGCAAAGCCAATTGGGGAATGTGCCAGCAGTCCTTGAGCTTGACCGCGAGGCGTTCATGGTGGAACGCGTGGCGAAGAGTCCTGTTGACGGGCGTCCGGCCATGAAGATGATGTCGTCGGGACGTCCGCTTGAGAATGTCCAAGTGAAAGTGCTGGATGAAAGTGGAAATGAAGTTGCTGAGCGTGTGATCGGTGAGGTCGCTTTGCAAAGCGACTGCATGTTGACCGGCTATTATCACCGTGATGATCTGACGCAAAAAGCTTTTCGAGATGGCTGGTATCTGACTGGCGATTATGGATTTATTGCAGACGGGGAAGTATTTGTTTCGGGTCGCAAAAAGGACATGATTATTGTGGGCGGAAAGAACGTGTATCCACAGGATCTGGAGTCGTTGACCTACGAAGTGCCTGGAGTCCATGCTGGGCGTTCGGTGGCATTCGGTATGTTTGATGAGGAGCAAGGCACTGAAGATGTGGTGATTATTGCAGAAGTTGATTCAGATGATCCCACTGAACAGCAAAAAGTGGCGGATGCGATTCGTTTGCATGTCACCAAAAATTCGGCAATCGCCTTACGTTATGTAAAGGTCGTTGACCCAAAATGGATTCTAAAAACCTCCAGTGGCAAAACGGCGCGCTCCGCCAATAAGGAAAAATTCCTGGCAGAGTTACAGAATGAATGAAATCTATATTGCAAACTTGGAATATTTATTAATGCAGTATTCTGATTAAATAAAAAAAACGAACTCATATGAGTCCGTTTTTTTTATTGTTGTTATCCGCCAGTGGGGAGGCGTTTTTCCAAAGTTCGGGTCAGAAGATCTTCCTGCTCGCGTGAGGCTGCAGCCTTATCGCGTTTGATCCTGAATGCTCGGCCTTCGTCAGCTTTGTCCTGTGCTTGCTGCCAGGCAATTTGGAAAGCGGTCAACTCGGGTTCCTTCGGCTCGGAGGGTTCCAAGGCTTCCTGCAAATCCTTTTTGAATCCGTGCTTGCCGCCACTCTTCTTGGGTTCGCGCTTTGCAGGTTTGAACTCTTCCACTTCCGGTTCGAGCGCTTTCATGCTCAATTTGATCTGCTTCTTTTTGCGGTCAACGTCAAGCACCTTGGCTTCAATCTCATCGCCTTCTTTGACGATTTCGCCGGGGGTCTTGACGTAGCCGTGAGCGAGTTCGCTGACGTGGATCATGCCCGGGCGCTCAGCGCCGATCTCAACGAAAGCTCCATAAGTTTCGAGACGCACGACCTTGCCTTTGACGATCATGTCAGGTTCGATCTCTTTCCATTCAAGACCAAGCGGTTGGATCATGGTGAGTTCGATGCGGTCCTTCTTAACGCGGCGGACCCATACGTCCACCATCTGACCTTCTTTCACAACATCGTCCACTTTGTTGATGGCATCCTTGCTCAGTTGTGAAATGTGAATGACACCGGGGATACTTTGTCCTACATCCACTAACGCCCCCGCGAGTGTGGTCTTTAAAACCTTTCCGCTTAACTTTGTCTTTGGTTCGAGCGCTGGAACAGGCGCGTTTTCAGGTGTTGTCATTGTTGTGCTCCTATATTTGTATTCTGGAAATAATGCCGAAGAACGATTATATCTGTCTGACATGTAACCGTCAATGTGAAATATGTACATTTTTGAAATTGATTTGCGATTCGATGTAGCGGGGCGAAGCGGACCATGAAACAGAATCAATTACCGGCTAAGGATGATGCGTACGCGTCATCCGCAGGGGAGGCTGTTTCCTGAATATTAGTCTTGCCCAACTCTGACGAATTTCTCATCCTGACCTTGACGCTTTTGAGAGACTTGAGTATAAAGTGGCAGTTATTATGTCATTTTCGGAAGCAGATGAGACAAATTATGTACGAATTCGACAAAGTTGATGTAAAAATTGTCAATTTACTCCTTGATGATGGGCGTATGCCCGCCTCGGAGATCGCGCGCCGGATAGAGGGTATTTCGGAGCGGGCGGTGCGTTATCGCATTGACCGTATGGTGAACGAGGGCATCATGCGGATCAGCGCTGTGGCAAAACCGCAAGCCTTTGGGTTGACCACGATCGCAGATGTGTGGATGGAAGTTGAATCGGACCGCATTCTTGAAGTTGCGAAAAAGATGACTGAGTTTGATAACGTGAGTTATGTGGCGTGCGGCATTGGGGCATCGGATGTGAGCATTCAGATCGTTGCCAAGGATACTGGGGAGATTTATCAGTTTGTGACAGAGGTCGTTCGTAAAGTTCCAGGAGTGCGTAAGACAACCACGTCGATCGTGCCGTTGGTGCTCAAGGATGTGTATCAGTGGCGTATTCCGGAAAGAGTTGTAAAAGGTATTGGCGAAAGTGAAGCTGCGGCTTCAGATTAATTCTTGTTTGGAGGAAAACTTATGTTCGGTTCGAAGACGCAATCGTTGCAAAAGCGCGCACAGAAAGTTCTCCCGTTGGGGGTCAATTCCAATTTTCGATTCTGGGGCGAAGGGATCACACCTTACGTTGAGAAAGCCAAAGGTGCTTATCTTTGGGATGTAGATGGCAATAAATACATTGACTATCGTATGGCGTTTGGTCCCATCATTTTGGGGCATTCCTATAATGAAGTTGACCAAAAGGTAATCGAAGAAATTCAAAAAGGGATCCTCTTCGCGATGACCGGCGAATTGGAAGTGGCTGTCGCTGAGATGATCATTGATATGGCTCCGGCTGTTGAAATGGTGCGCTTCGCCTGTTCCGGCACCGAAGCGACGATGCACGCAATCCGTGTGGCGCGCGCTTACACGGGCAGAGATCTGATTGTGAAATTCGAAGGGAATTATCACGGCTTCCATGATCACACGTTGTGGTCAACGTATGCGCCAGTGGAAGCGTATGGGAATCGTCGTAGTCCGATTGCAGTGCCGGCTTCATCTGGAATTCCCAAGTCGATGCGCGAATTTATCATTACGTTGCCGTTCAATGATTTCGAAGGCTTTGAGCGTGTGATGCGTTCCTATGGCGAACAGATCGCGGCTGTGATTTCCGAGCCGTGTCAGGGGAATTGCGCGGCGATCAATCCGCAGGATGGCTTCCTTGAATTGATCCGCAAGCAGACTGAAGAACACGGCTGTGTCTTTATTCTCGATGAAGTGAAGACTGGCTTCCGCATTGCCAATGGCGGAGCCCAGGAATATTATGGCATCAAGCCCGATCTTGCAACATACGCAAAAGCCCTCGGCAATGGATATCCGATCGCGGCGTTCGGCGGGAAGAAAGAGATCATGTCCATTATTGGACAGGGTGTAGCGCAAGGCGGAACGTACACCAACAACAAACCCGGCGTCGCTGGCGCATATGCGACATTGAGTCTATTGAAATCCAAGCCGATTCTTAAGACAATCGCCACCCGCGGACAACGTCTCATGGATGGCTTGAAGGACATCTTCGAAGAGAACGACATTCAAGCTGTTTTCACTGGTTATCCCGCTATGTTCTCTTTCTCCTTGGGAATTGAGTCTGTCACCTGCCAACGCGACTGGGCGAAGAGCGACCATGACCTGTATCTCAAGCTCGTAGAGAAAGCCATCGCTAAGGGCGTAATGCCTGATTACGACTCGCGTGAGCCGTGGTTCATGTGTTACGAGCATTCAGATGCCGATGTGGATGAGACGTTGAATGTGTATGCGGAGATCGTTAAAGAGGTCAAAGGTTAGAAGGTCGAAAGTTGAAGGTCAAACTGTCCTGCGACGACCTGCAACCTTTGACTTTCAACTTGAAACGAGGAAACTAATATGCCAAACAAACTAACCTCCCAAGAAATCGTTGATATGAACAAGGAATACACCTTCTTCTCCTGGTCGGTGCAGGGACAGGTGAATCCGATTCCCGTGACCAAAGCAGAAGGCGTGTACTTCTGGGATGCGGACGATAAACGCTATCTCGATTTTTCCTCCCAGTTGATGAACGCCAATATCGGACATCAGCATCCGAAGGTCATCAAAGCCATTCAAGATCAGGCGGCGCAATTGACGTTCACGCACCCCGGCAATGCGACTGAAGTCCGTGGTTTGCTCGGCAAGAAACTGGCCGAAGTCACGCCCGGTGATTTGAAGAAAACCTTTTTCACCCTCGGTGGTTCGGAAGCGAACGAGAACGCCATCAAGATTGCGCGTTTCTATACCGGACGGCACAAAATTTTGGCGCGGTATCGTTCCTATCACGGCGCAACTCACGGCTCGATTGCATTGACAGGCGATTACCGTCGCTTGGCAGTAGAACCGGTCATGCCGGGCGGAGTCCACTTCCTTGACCCGTTCTGCTACCGCTGTCCGTTCGGGCAAAAGCCAGAATCGTGCAAGCGCGAGTGTATCTCGCATTTGGAAGAAGTCATCAAATACGAAGGACCCGATAAGATTGCGGCGATCATCATGGAGGGTGTAGTTGGCTCGAACGGGATTATCGTCCCGCCGGATGACTATTGGCCCCGTGTGCGTGAACTGTGCGACAAATATGGAATCCTCCTGATTTCCGACGAAGTCATGAGCGGATGGGGGCGCACGGGCAAATGGTTCGCCGTGGACAATTGGAACGTGACACCCGACATCATCACTACCGCCAAAGGCATCACCAGCGGATACGCTCCGCTTGGCGCAGTGATTGTCTCTGACAAGATTGCCAAATTCTTCGACGACAAATATCTATATGCGGGTCTCACGTATAGTGCTCACGCGCTTTCGTGCGCTACTGCCTTGGCGACTATAGAAGTCTACGAAGAAGACAAGTTAATCGAAAACGCCGCCTTGCTTGGTAAATATCTCGGCGAAGCGTTGGAAGATATCAAAGCGAGACATATCTCTGTGGGCGATGTGCGTTACATCGGGTTATTCTCAACAATTGAAGTGGTCGTCAACCGCGAGACCAAGGAAAGTTTCTCGCCCGCAGTCATGGCGGAGGTGAATAAGGTCCTGCGCCAAAACGGACTATTCACCTTCATCATGGCGAACAACATGGGCAGTATGGTCTTCGTCGTCCCGCCGTTGTGTATCACGCAGGAACAAATAGACGAAGGTCTCGCCATCGTGGAGAAGGCGTTGGAAGTGACGGATAAGCAAGTGAAGTAAAGTTGAAGGTCAAAGGTCGAAAGTCGTAAACATTATTATCCTGGATAAATTATGACAGAGTTTGACGAGCTAAGGTTTTCTTTTCAAGAAATAACCGCAGAGCAAAAACTAATGAGTTTGCGCTCAGAGGCTCTTCAAAGATTGATAATTATTCATGGATTTGCAAGTCTATTGCATCAAGCGCTTGAACAAAATAAAGTGAGTGAGACTAACAAACCAGATGAGTACAAAGAATGGGTCTCCAAAATCTTGGACTACACACAGTCTTTAAAAGTTTTATTGGATGCAATCACTTCCCCGCAATATCGAGAAGGTGTTGGACTTCCCGAACTCAGTCCGTATGATAATCTTTTGGATGCGGTTCATGACACTGCCCAAAAATCAAACTTGTTGCTGGCAGAAGCATTAAGCGATGAAACAAAAATAATTGTTCACAGCAAGTATCCGCTTGTCTTGATGGATGAGCCAAAGTTTCATCGTGAAATTAGATTTCATTTAGCGAATTCAAAATATGTTGTTACTTTGCTTTCATGGATAGATAATCGTATGTTTCAAGAAGAACATGTGATTTCTCTTTCGACCCTCGATGATGTCGCTATAGTTATTAATCGCTGGTTGCTGGAACAACGAACACTAAAACAAATGCAAGATGCGTATCCAGTGCCGAAAAGTTCTGATTAATGCCAATTACCAATTACTACTTACCAATTCTCTACTCCTCTAATTCTCTACCAAGGTGACCCATGGAAATCCTCAACTACATCAACGGCGAATGGACAAAACCAAACGTCAACGAATATTTCGACGTCATCAACCCCGCCACGGGATTGGTGATAGCAAAGACTCCGCTCAGCACAAAAGCAGATGTTGACTCAGCGGCGAAGGCGGCGCGGGATGCTTTCGATGGCTGGCGCAGAACGCCCGTCAACGACCGGGTGCAGTATCTTTTCAAACTGCGCAACTTGATGCGCGAGAACGGCGATGAAATTGCCAAGCTCATTACCAATGAGTGCGGCAAGACCTTTGAAGAAGCCAAAGCCGAGATGGTGCGTGCGTACGAGAACATCGAGGTCGCATGCGGGATGCCGATGATGATGAAAGGCGAGTTCGTCGAAGACATCGCCCCTGGCATTGACGAAATTATGATTCGCCAGCCCGTCGGTGTGTGCGCCACGATTGCGCCGTTCAACTTCCCTGGCATGATTCCGTTTTGGTATCTGCCGTATGCGCTCGCCGCGGGCAACACCTACATCATCAAGCCTTCCGAAAAAGTTCCGACCACCATGCAGTTCATCATGCAGCTCATCGAGCAGGTTGGCTTTCCCAAAGGCGTTGTCAATCTCGTCAACGGCGCCAAGGATGTTGTCGATGGCATTCTCGAGCATCCGTCCATTCGCGCGGTCACGTTCGTCGGTTCGACTAACGTTGCCAAATATATTTACGCCACCGCCGCCGCAAATGGCAAACGTGTCCAAGCGCAAGGCGGAGCGAAGAATCCGGTCATCGTTTTACCGGATGCGGATATGGACATGGCGACAAAAATCATAGCGGACTCCGCCTTCGGATGCGCTGGACAACGCTGTCTCGCCGTTTCTTTCGCAGTGACAGTTGGTTCTGCCCGAAATACCTTTACCGAGCTGATATGTGATGCCGCCACTTCTCGCGTCGTGGGCTATGGACTCGACTCAGGCGTCCAGATGGGACCCGTCATCAACGCCGCATCGCGGGCAAGAGTCGAGTCGTTGATTGGACTCGGCGTCAAAGAAGGAGCCGGCATCCCCGTTGACGGACGCGGCACTTCCATCAAAGGTTATGAAAGCGGACACTTTGTCCGCCCGACAATTCTTGCCGATGTCCCGCGCGGCAGTGAAATCGCCAAGACCGAAATCTTTGGACCCGTACTAAGTCTCATGCACGTTGATACCGTCGATGATGCCATCGAATTAGTTAACAGCGGACAATATGGCAATCAAGCGAGTCTGTTCACGTCATCAGGTTCTGCCGCACGCAAGTTTAGATACGAAGCCGAAGTCGGCAATGTCGGAATTAACATCGGTGTCGCCGCGCCAATGGCATTCTTCCCGTTCAGCGGCTGGAAGGATTCGTTCTTCGGCGATATGCACGGGCAGGGCATGGATGCCGTCGAATTCTTCACGCAGAAAAAAGTCGTCGTTGAACGCTGGCCCAAGGAATGGACGAGGAAATTTTAATTTTTTTTTCTGGAGTCTGCCAGCTTGCTGGCAGACAGCGGGAGCAAGCTCCCGCACTCCAGAGTTTAAGGACTTATATGAACTACGACAACGCACTCTCATACTCATCCCAATGGCTTGACATCATCAAGCAGGAAACTTTCCCTGAACAAAGTCAGGCGAAATGGATCATCGACGAATCAAAACAAAACTTTGCCGAGCATTTCAACCGCGGCTGGCTCGAATATCGCAAGTCTGTGACCGAGGCAGGTGATTGGGCAGCGGTAGAATGGTCAGGCAAAGGCTCAACCTTCACCGATGTGATGGGACGCAAATACATTGACTGGCTCGGTGGCTTCGGCATGCTGGATTTGGGTTGGTGCCATCCTGAAGTGGTTGAAGCGGTCATCGCGCAGGTGAAGCGCAGTCCCATGCCTTCGCAGGAATTGATCGATCCGCTGCGCGGCGTGCTCGCAAAACTCATGTCAGAAATTACGCCGGGCGATTTGAAATATTCATGGTTTGCCGCGAGTGGCACCGAAGCGATCGAAGCCTCCATCAAAATCGCAAAACTCTATACGGGCAAATCCGCGTTCATCGTTGCGCTCAAAGGTTTTCACGGCAAGACGATGGGTTCGCTTTCGATGATGGGCAAAGCGGATTACCGCCAGCCGATGGGCATGTTGTATGGCGGGCAGGTCTATCATGTCCCGTTCGGTGATGCGGATGCAGTTGAGAAGCAGCTTGAGATTTGCGATAAGGTTGGCATTGGCGTGGCAGGCGTTTTGTTTGAACCGATTCAAGGTGAAGCGGGCGCGATCGTCCCGCCCGATGATTTCTGGCCCCGCGTACGTGCTGCCACGAAAAAATATGGCACACTCCTCATCGCTGACGAAGTCCAAACCGGCATGGGACGCACCGGCAAACTGTGGGGTGTGAATCATTGGGATGTCCAACCCGATATTATTGCCACTGCCAAGTCGCTCGGCGGTGGCGTCATGCCGGTCTCCTCTGTGACGACCACCGAAGAAATCTTCAAGCCGATGATGTATCCGAATCCGTTCATGCATACGACGACGACCGGCGGCGGAGCCTTAGCCTGCGCTGCGGCAATTGCCTCGATTAACATCACGCTTCGTGACCGACTTTGGGAGGGCGCGGCAACGAAAGGCAGTTACCTCACTGAAAAAGTGACCGAACTCGCCGAAGAGTTTCCACAAGTGTATGAAAAAATAACAGGTAAGGGATTGTTGATCGGGCAGCACTTCCGCACGCCCGAGTTGGGATATAAGGTCGCGGCCGAATTGTTTAAGCGCGGTGTGTTGGTGGCTGGTACATTGACCAGCGCCCAAACCATCCGCATTGAGCCGCCGTTGATCATCGAACAAAGCGAAATTGACGAAGGCTTGAACCGCTTGAATGATGCGGTTGGAGTTGTGGCGAAGACGCTATAATGTCATTGCGAGCCGCCGCTTTTGCTCTTTGGCGGTGTGGCAATCTCCTTGTCGAGATGGGGATTGCCACGTCGGGCTAAAGCCCTCCTCGCAATGACATGAAACTTGTATAAAATAAACATATCCTGATCCGAGGAGAAGATAGATGGCAGCTGAGTTTGCGGTTGAGCTTAGAGATGTTGTAAAACAATTCACTACACCAGAAGGTAGTCAATTGAAAGCTGTTGACCACGTGACGATGCAGATCAAGAACGGCGAGTTCTTTTCGATGCTGGGTTCCTCTGGCT
>JBDTWO010000066.1:0-21457 GCA_040006635.1 Chloroflexota bacterium | reverse complement strand
CAAGCGGATGGTCGGAGGGAAGCGTGTTCAGTTCCGCGTGAAGATTGATGTCCGGCGCATCGATCCAAATTCCGGCGCGGGGTGAATCTGTAATGTCCACATCCGCATGCACTTGTGTGACCGGCACAGCCAGCGCGGGACGTCCGTAGACGACGGCGTGTTCACCGAATAATATGATCTTGCCGGGCGCGGAGGATTTGGTCATAGTAGAGCGAGATAGTATCTCGCTTTACGAAAGATAAAACACAGCGATCACAGCCAAACCCCACAATAAAACTGTGACCTGTAATGGGCGATCTTTGAGCGCCACTTCATCGGGCGCGCCTGCGGCGTGACCGGTTTGGATCAATTGTAAATACCGGAAGATGCCGTAGACCACAAAGGGAATCGTCAGCATCATAGTGTGGTTGGGCGGGAGGTTCGGCGCAGTGAAGGTATAGAGCGAATACGTCACAATGGTGGTGCCGGATACGATGGTGATGTATTGATCGAGCAGGGGCAGGGTGTAGCCGTCCAAGACTTTGCGGTGGGAACCGGCGCCTTGCTCGAGCAGAGTCATTTCGGCGCGGCGTTTGCCCAAGCCAATGTAGAGCGAGAAGAGTGTGGTGATCACATACAGCCACGGCGAGAAGCGTTCCACGGTGATGAGTGCCACGCCCGCTGCCACGCGCAGAACGAAGCCCGCCGAAACGATCATTACGTCCAATACCGGCACATGCTTAAGCCAGCGCGAATATAAAATGTTGATCGAAAGATAGATTGTCAAGATGCCTGCCAGTGTAGGCGCTAGAAAATAAGCAACCGGCAATGCGACCAGTACCAAAACGAACGCTGCACTCCATGCCACATTGAGCGGCAGTTTACCCGAAGCAATGGGGCGGTTCTTCTTTTCGGGGTGCTGGCGGTCGGCTTCCACATCGGCGATATCGTTGAGCAGATAGACCGCACTGGAGATCAGGCAGAATAAAAAGAAACCCTCCAGCGTTTTTAGAAATGCGGCGGGGTGAAACAATTGTTTGTCAAAGATCAAGGCAAAGAAGACAAAGCCGTTCTTTGTCCATTGACGGGGGCGCATGGCTTTTATTAGGGCGGTAAGCATTGGGATATTTTACCTTTTTGTAGCGCGATCGGGGGCTTAGCCAGACAGCGCGTATAATAGAATCATGCCGAAAATAAGATTGGATGTTTTGCTCGTCGATCGCGGACTTGCCGAATCGCGCGCCAAAGCGCATGCCCTGGTCATGGCGGGACAGGTGCGCGTCGCGGATCAAGTCGTACTCAAGCCTGCTACTGCAGTGGACACCAAAGCGGTGCTGACAGTGGATACCGGTCCGCGCTTCGTTTCACGCGGCGGCGAAAAACTGGATGCGGCGCTGGAAGCGTTTGCGATCGATGTCAAAGGTCTTTTGTGTGCCGATGTCGGTGCCTCGACAGGCGGCTTTACTGACTGCATGTTACAGCGCGGCGCGGTGAAAGTGTTTGCCATTGATGTGGGCAAGGGCATCTTACATTGGAAGTTGCGCAATGACCGGCGCGTGGTCGTCATGGAGCAGACCAATGCGCGTTATGTTGAGTCTCTGCCCGAGAAGATCGATTTCGTCACAGTAGACGCGTCGTTTATTTCGTTGAAGGTCTTGCTCCCGACGATCAAAAAATGGATCAACAGTGAGACTAATCTCTTGTGCTTGATCAAGCCTCAATTCGAAGCTGGCAAAAAGGATGTAGCGCGCGGCGATGGCGTGATCCGCGACCCGGAGATCCACAAGAGTGTGTTGTTGGATGTCTTGAGCTTTGTGCAAAACGAAGGCTTTGGGATTCGCGGACTGATCAAGAGTCCGTTGTTGGGACCGAAGGGGAATGCCGAGTTTCTCGTATGGCTGAAGCAGGCGTCGGGTGAGGGGGGAAGCGCCGAGCTTGATCCCATGGTGGAGAATGTGTTGCGAGCGGTAGGAGCGGGGTAACCCGTCCGTATTTCATCCCTCTGGTAAAATCGGTGCATGCCATCCTCCCCTGATTCTGAATTCAATATCCATCATCCGCAGCCGCTGCTGATCGTAATCTCAGGTCCCTCTGGCGCGGGCAAGGACACTGTGATGCAGCGCATGCAGGAGCGCGGACTGCCATTCTTCTTCGTTGTGACTGCCACCACGCGCCCGAAGCGTGACGCTGAAGTCCACGGCAAGGATTATTTTTTTGTTACTAAAGAGGAATTTGCACATATGATCGATCAGGATGAGTTGATCGAGCATGCGATCGTGTATGGCGATTACAAGGGCATCCCGAAACAGCAGGTGCGTGAGGCGCTCGATAGCGGCATGGATGTGGTGATGCGTATCGACGTGCAGGGCGCAGAGTTTGTGCGTAAGATGGCGCCCGATGCCTTGATGATCTTCATCACCACCGAAAGTGAAGCAGAGTTGGTGCGGCGTCTCGAAACCCGCAAGACTGAGACCGCCGATTCGCTTGCCATCCGCATTGCCACTGCGCGCAAGGAACTCAAACGCGTGGAGGCTTTTGATTACGTCATCGTGAACAAGGACTTTCACCTTGATTACACCGTGGATATGATCCGCGCGATCATCGATGCGGAACATCACCGCGTCAAACCCCGAAAGGTATCTTTGTGAACGATTACCCGCCCGTTTCTGATTCACCCCAAACCGCCCCGCCTCAACAGCCGGTGCGCGTGCCTTTGCCGCAATCCGCTCCGTATGTGACGTATACCATCATCGGTGTGACGATCGCTTTTTATTTGATGCAAATTGGCAGTGTGCTACTATTTGGATATCCCACTTCGTACGGAAATATAGACTGGCTGGAATTGTTCGGCGCGCGCATCAATGACTTTATTCGGGCGGGGCAGATCTGGCGCTTGTTCACACCGGCTTTGCTGCATGGCTCCATCCCGCATATCTTCTTCAACATGTATGCGCTGTACTCATTGGGCACAGGCTTGGAACGCTACTTCGGACGCAATCGATTTTTGTTGTTGTATGTGTTGGGCGCTTTTACTGGCAATGTCACCTCCTTTTTATTCACGAACGGATATTCAGTCGGCGCCTCCACCGCGATCTTTGGTTTGATCGGCGCGGAAGCGGTGTTCCTGATCCAGAATCGCAAAATGTTCGCGGGGCAATTCAACCGCGCCATCGGGAATGTGATCTTTGTGATCTTGATCAATCTCTTTTTGGTTGGCTCGATACCCGGCATCGATAACTGGGGTCATGTCGGTGGACTCATCGGCGGGTTGATGTTCACGTCCTTCGCAGGTCCGGTCTGGGAAGTGGAATCAAGTTTCCTGGGTTATTCGCTGGTGGATAAACGCTCCGCACGTGAGATGATCACGGGCGCGGCGGTGGTGGCATTTATTTTTGGTGCGCTGGCGTTGTGGGGGATGGTTAGATAAAGAGAATAGAGAATAGAAAGTAGAGAATAGGAAATTAAATAAAGGCACGGAGATTCAAAAAATCTCCGTGCCTTTGTGTTTCAGTGGTAGACCTTCTTACGGCTTGATCTCAAACACTGCACCTGCGCTTGTGCCTTGGACTTCGGGGAAGAAGGATTGCCAGGCGTGGGCGGGTAGTACACGATATTCACCAGCTTGGAGTGGGACGAGGGTGTAGGTCAACACATAGGTTCCAGCGGGGAGGAAGTTCGCAGAATACAAAATGCTGTCATCGTGAATCTGTGGAGCGTTGAAGAGCCACCAACCCCAGCCATTAGCGAAGGGATCTTTGTCATCGTATTGGACTTGCACTTCAGGAGTATCCACGCCTTGTTGACTCGTTTTGAGGCTGCGGTCTAAAATTTCCATGCCCGCGGGGATGAAGTCCTCGACCATCACGTAGTATGAATCGTGGGGCAGGACCAGCGTCAGTTGGGCAGAGATCGGTTGATTGGAAGCAAGTTGAACCGAAGAAAGCGGCGCGCAGCCTTTTGAACGTGAAGCTTGTTTGCAGAAGACCCGGTCGATTCGCATGCCGTTGTCTAAGGGTCGCACATCTTCCACCGGGCGATTGACGTTCAAGACCGCGTTGTAATACAGGCGACCGAGTCCATCTTCGCGGTTGATGGTGAGCAGGTTGGGAGTGTTGGCGGAAAGGTTCGCGAGCGGCACAAATGTTTTTAGCGGCGTAAGCTGCGTGCCCGCAATATCGCCGCTGGTGAGCGGGGTGCCGTTTAGCGTGGCGTTGAAAGCGAAGTCCGCGCGCAGGTCGCCGATGCCCACCATGGCTTCATTGAGCGCCATGATTGCCCAGGCGTTATCGTGACCGAGATTCCATAACCCGCTGGCGCTGCGATGCGCGGCGAGATAACGCACAGCATTGAACAATATTTGATTAGCAGGATCGATCTGCGCAAGCACATACGTCACGATGGACGTTGTATAAATTGTGGAACCACGCGTGAGGATGTTCTCGCTCTGCGTTTCCCAATGTGCGCTGGATGAAGTAACGATCGCGGATGTTTCAAGATTCGAGATCAGGTCGCGCGCGTGTGTATCGGCTGGATTTAATTTATTGAATATGAATGCCAGCAGCGCACGACTGGCGGGGCTCAACCGTTCGCGTGCATCATAGAGTGCATTGACAACATTTGGATCTGCCAACCCAGCCTGACTCAATGTGAATTGGATAAACGTCGTTTCATCGAGTACTGCGCCTGGTATATTCGCACCGACTCCGGCTTGTGCATCTTGTAAATAGGTGACCACCCGACTCAATACTTCGTTACTGACGGGCGCGCCCGCCGCACGTGCACGTTGCAAACCGAAGAACACGTACGCTGAAATGTACGGGTCGCTTTTATCGCTGGAACCCCACCAACTCCAACCGCCATCCGCATTTTGCAAAGATAAAACGCGGCTCACGCTTGAGTTGAGATGCGTCGTGACGAGCTCCATTAATGCGGGGTCGCTCAAACCTTCATTGTTCAACGCGCGATAGACTTCAAGATTCGGCAGCAAATAGGATAGGATCGACTCGGCGCTCTGCGAATCATCGGTGACGTGCAGCGCTTCCAACGCCGATAACAAGTTGCCAGCCAACGAGGGACTTAACTCTACATCCAAGCCTCCGCTGGTGGGCGTGAACGTGCGGGGCAGCGAGATGGCTTCCTGTTGTGAAGCCGCGCCGCGCAACATGCCGCCCGTCACGAATGCTTGCGGAGCGGTGTATTGCAGAATGGGCAACTTGCCCCACACCGGACGCGCCGAATCTTGCATGGACGGTGTGCCGCTGGTGGTCACTGAGAAAACCACATCCGCTGATTCAGCCAAGCCCGCCGTGCCCCACCACTCGACGCGTGAACGTCCATTGGCAGGGATATCCAAATTGAGCGTGGCTTTGCCGGGATCATCCAACACAAAGCCGTCGCTTTGTAAATTCACTGCCGCTGTGACAGAACTCGCGGTATTGTTGTTGACGATCGCCGCCATCAGCACATGATCGCCTTGCACTAAAAATCTCGGCGTCACGGGTCGGATCAATAACGGCTTGGTGGAAATGATCTCGGTTTCAGCCTGACCCACTTTTGTATCTGTTGTGAGTCCACGCACGTCAATATGCCAGGTGGTCAGTGAATCGGGCAGCGTCATGGTCACTTGCCCGCGCCCTTCGGCGTTCGTGATCAGTGCTGGATTCCAATAGGCGGTATCGGGGAAGTTCTCGCGCAGGAAGAAATCGCCGCCGCCTCCGCCGCCGCCCATGCCGCCGGGTACCAGCGAGTTGCGCCCGCTATAAGCCGCGAGTGAAATACTGGTTTCGATGCCCAACGCTTGATTGCTATAGAATGCCGGCAGAATATCCTGCGCGTTCGGGTCAGCCAATGCCAGCACAGCTTTATCCACCACGGACAATGAGAACTCGCCCTCAACAGGTTGACCGGCGTTATCGGTCACAACCACATCGAACGTAACCTTATCGCGCGGTCCCGCCTCACCCGGATTCGGGATCACTTGCACATTCAATTTCTCTGCATCGGGCGTTACTGGAATATTGACGAGCCCTTGTCTAAAGTCGTTGCCTTGTCCAAGGATCGTGACGCTGACATAGACATTCGGTGCATCATCTTCAGTAAGTGGTAGAGAATATTCTGTGCCGCTGCCTTTTACGGAAATGACCTCTGCTTTGGAAACCAGTCCGCGTTCAACGGTTACGAGCGCGAGCGCATTCGTCGCAAACGGATTCGGGATGAAGATCTTTGCCGTATCGCCAGCCTTGTATGAATCTTGATCGGCTGTGAGTTGTACTCTTTGATTGGGTAGGTCTGCCCACGCCGCGCTTTCTGCGCCGCCGACCCAAATTAATATTTGTGTGTGTGCACGTCCTGAGCCTGACGAAGGACCGCTCACATCGAGCATGAACGTTCCAGCGGTTGGCGGCGTGAACGAAAGCCGCGCTCTGCCATCCGGTCCCGTAGCGAGGTTGCTGCTGCTGACCGGCGTATACACCGGTGTGTATTTCGGAAAACCGAACCGGTCGGTTTCTTTTTCCCAGCGCACTTGTTTGAATTCAGCCACCAGGGTTTTGTCGCCGGAGGCTTCGCCAGCCCAATCCACGGTGTACACATCAAAACCGGATTCGGTCTTGGCGGTGCCGAACCATTGATCGGGATGCAGTCCGATATAAAAATCAGCCGGGTGGACATTCAGCTCGGTGCGCGCGCTGACGGGTAAACCGGATTCATCCTCAGCGGTCACTTCGAGCGTGACGATTTGTTCCGATTCAGATTCAGGGATGGCTGGCAGGTCAATGGACAGGATCCCCTTCGGGGTCGTTTGACCCGTTCCATTTCCGATGGTGGCGCCGAAATAGTCGGAGCCGCTCATGTTCGGCGTGCGGAAAGTATCCAGCCAGGCATTGTCCAAGAGACCGGTTTGATAATTGGGAATGTAGAAGTAAGCGGGTCGGGCGTAGAGCATCCAATTTATTTTGACATTGCCCGCGGGCGCGCCGAAGAAATAATTGGCGTTGACAACGGCTTGGGCAGTGTCACCTTGTTTAATTTCAACGGAGGTAAATTTCACGCCGAGATCAATTTCAGGTTTGCGATACTCCGCCACCTGAACGGAGAAATAGAACTCGAGCGCTGGATTCTGAAACGTGTAGTAACCCGGCGTGGCATTGGCAGGCAGATCGAATTGACCGTTGAAGGTGCCATACGGCGAGAGCTGCATATTGAGGTCGGCGGTCTGGGTGCCGTTCGAATCGGTGAGCGTGACCGGAATATCTTTGACAGTGGGCAGTTGATAGCGGCCGTTGAACGCCTCACGCGCCACACCGCGGAAGTACACCGTTTGCCCCGGGCGATAAATGGGACGGTCGGAGTACATGTAGATCAAGGTGTGCGGCTTTTGGATATTCTGGGCATACCCGAAATCATAGGCATTGATGCCCATGTTCCAGTTGTTGATTGCCAGCCCAAAGTTCTCGTCACCGGGCGCGCCGAGCACGGCAAACACCGCGCTGAATTGTTCGCGTTCGCCCATGGCGCCCTGCCAAATGCCATTCGCATCGGTGACGCCTGAAGCCAGTTGCACACCCTTGTCGTCATACAGCACTACCGGCGCATTGGCGACAGGTTTCTGCGAAGGCAGGTCCACTGCCCACACGAATGCTTCGGTTGCACCGAGCTTGAGTGTGAGATTTACCTGACTTGATACCGCAAAATTAGTGGCCTTCACCGTAGATTGGATCTGCGGTGAAGTGATGTTCACATAGTATAGACCCGGCAATAACTGGCTGTTCTGCGGAGCAATACTGAGCTTTACATCCTGCGGTACGCTGGGCAACAAATTGAAAGATTGTGTGTAGGTACTGGCATTCGCGGGCACATACGCCTGCTGATTTTCATAGGAACCCATGAGCGAGAGGAAATCCTGAAGCGTAAGCGGTGCAACGGTCACATCCGTTTTTTGGAGGTTGGTGATGTTGGTATATAACACAGGTTCATCAGGGCGCACAAATGCCACTGCTGAGCCGCTGGATTTCAAGGTCAATGCTGCTGGCAGAGGCGCAGTGCGGAAGTTGAAAATAAACGGGTCGCCCAAGGATTGATCCCATTGATCTTTGAGACTCGCTGCCAGTTCCACAACGTAATTGGTGTCAGGCGCAAAATAGCCATACACTGATAAGGTCAAGCCGTCATCTGATGCAACCGCATCAAAGCTGCCGATTGCCGGGGTGATGATGACCGCATCTTCATGTTTACCCTTGGCAAGCGGTGCGCTAAAAGTAAAAGATGCCACACCAAAGTTTGAATTCGTCGCGGTCACGGCGAAATTATCGTAGGTCTTCAACACGGTGCCGTAGGCTGTGCCAAGCGCCATGCCGCCGCGCGATTTCGCCGCCGCACCCACATTCAAAATGTAGCCGACATTGCGCTCCAAAAGTTTTTCGGGCACAAAGGTCAACTCAGTGTTATCGGCGTTCCACTTAAACGTTCCGTTTGCAACGCCATTCGTGCCGGTGAGCAGGAAGTTCGTCTCCACGCTTTTCGCATCCATCGGCTGGTTGAACGTCAACTTGATCTCAGGGTTCAGCGGGATGGACTGTTCGGGAGACGGACTCACCGAAACGACTTGCGGCGTGGATGTGACGAACTTCCACGCATTGCCCTCGCTGCTTGCGAAGCTGTCGCCTGTTACCGATTTCAAAGCCTGACTCAAGCTGACGGCGTATTCCGTCCCGCCGGCCATGGCTGGATCGGGATAGAAGATGTACGTGCTGGTGTTGATCCATTCACCGCGTCCCGGCACAGACGGTACCATTACGAACGCGGCTGGCAGTGAAGCCGCGTCCGCACCGAGCGGCACGACCGGTTGATTGAAGGAAACCGAGACTGCCGCTTCCACGTTGACATCGGTAGTGTTGGCTTTAGGTAGTAAATTCGTGGCGCGCAGAAAATCACCGACCGTGTAGGAAAGCTCGATCGGTTCCGTGATCCCAAACCCGGTTGCAGATTGAATGGAATTGGCGATCGAAATTTTTAATTTTGAATTGGATTGGTAGGGCGCTGTGGGGGCGAAGACCAATGTCGCTTCATCGGTCCAGGTGAAGGTCCCGGTGGGGAGTCCGCTGATGGCGGATTCAACCGAGGCTTTATTCATGTTCTGGTTGAAATAGAATGCCAGTGGTGAAAGATGACCCAGCTCACTGTTCTGCGGCGGATTCATTTCCACGAGTGCGGGCGGGAAGGCTTGTTGTTGGGCTGCGGTTGTCGCGGCGGCGGGGGAGGTCGCTGTAGCAGCGGGCGCGATGAACTTTGGTAGTGGAATGTTCGGAACGCCTGCGCAGGCAGTCAGGATCAGGCTAATAAGGAGGAAACAATTCAGGGTGAGGAGGAAGCGGCGTTTCATCATAATGAGATCCTTGAATAAGAGAAGTATCCAAAGTCATTATACTCTTTGCTCACACCGCTGGACGAGCATGAACTACGTCTGCAAACCAAGCTCTTGCAGGATCGCATCGATGGTTTGTTGAAAGGCGCCGAAAGGTTGTGCGCCTTCGATGAGCATATTCTTGGCAGTGCCGTTGACTTTGTAAATGACAATGAAGGAAGGCGTGCCCTGGATACCGGCGGCGAGAGTATCGGCGTAATCCTGTTGCACTTGATTTGCATATTTTCTACCAGCGTAGCAATCTTGATAAGCGGACACATCGAGGCTGGTGTTTTTGGCGATGGTTGTGAGGCGTTCACTGGTGAAAGAACCCTGGTCTTCCACATCATGGTTATTGGCAAAGAGCGCGGCGTGCATTTCCCAGAATTTATTTTGGTCACCCGCGCAGTAGGCGGCGAGGGCGGCATCTTGTGATTCGGTACTGCCCGCGCCGATGTTCTTGCTGACCCAGTTACCGGCGGAGCGATACGTGAAATATACTTTGCCGGTCTTGATGTAGTTGCTGATCAACAAGGGTTCGGTTTCGAGATGGAAGCGTTTGCAATAGGGACATTGGAAATCACCGAACTCGATGATATGGATTGGCGCATTCGGATCGCCCAATGAGTTGCCGTCTGTGTTGAGATCGGGTGCAGGTGTAGTCGCAGCGATTTGTACAACGGGGTTGAGTTTATCAGCCAGCAGGGGCGAGAAATATAAGATCCCAACCAGCATGGCGGCTACGGCGCATAAAGCCAGTACACATCCGCCCCCGACCAGAAGATAAATTTGATTTTTTGACATGCAGCCTCCAGTGAACAGGAACGATTATACACAGGTGTTGGAATCAAAAAGGACACGGAGGCTTCCGTGTCCTTTTTTTGTGGTTTGGCTTGATTACTTGTCTGCGATCAGTAAGGCGGCTTCGATCTTTTTCTGGAATTCAGAAATGGGTTGGGCACCGTCGATGGTTTCGGTCTTGACCTCGCCGTTGACCTTGTAGGTCATGACAAAGTAAGGCGTGCCTTGAATATTCGCGGCGACGGCATCATCAAAGTCCTTTTGGACCTGGTCTTTGTAGATGCCCTTGTCGTAACAACTTTGCCAGGCGGTCATATCGAGCTTGATGCTTTCGGCGATGGCGGTCAGGCGCTTATCCGTGAAAGAACCCTGATCTTCCACATCGCGATTGTTGGCAAAGAGCGCATCGTGCATTTCCCAGAATTTACCCTGGTCTGCGGCGCAATAGGCGGCGAGGGCGGCATCCTGTGATTCGGTCTTGACCCCGCCAACGTTACGACTGACCCAGTTACCAGCGGAGCGATACGTGAACAGGACCTTGCCAGTGCTGACGAAATATTGCTCCAACAGAGGTGCGGTATCGGTGGCAAACCGTTTGCAGTAGGGACATTGGTAATCGGAAAATTCAGCGATCTGGATCGGCGCTTTCGGATCCCCGATGGTGTTGCGGTCTACATTGGTGCGAGTCACGGGTTGAATGGTCACGATCCCAGCGATGGGTTTGAGTTGTTGCGAAATGAACAACAGGACCAATATCACCACACCCGCCACGATCAAGCCCATGGTGCGCAGGCGGTTGGCTTTCTCTCTTTGCTCGGCTTTATTACGCCGTTCCTGGCGTTTACTTCTTTTCTCTTCAGACATGGAAACTCCTCTATATCAAATATTTAAATCGGATTCTCCCATGCCCACATGGTTTTGTCTAGGAAAAAGTTAGGGCGGTTTAAGGAACTTGTCTTCTGATTGAATTCGTCTGAGTAAGATGTGAAAGTCCGCTGGAGTGGTTGAAGGAACTAGAATCAAAAAGACCCTAAAGGTTTCCAAAACCTTTAGGGTCTGCTATTTACTTTTCCCATCTCGCATAAACTGCCTGCGATAATAACCGTCCCGCGCTTTGTTCGCGCGTGACCAGTTCGCCCATATCGAGCTTGCCCCCGAATCCATTCATCATATCTTCCATGGCTTGTGCCACATGGATTGCAGAAGCGCGCACTGCATAGATCGTTGTGACGACAAACAAGGGCGTGTCGCTCAAACATTCACGACACGCGGAGAGTAAATCAGGTAGAGACTTATACACTTCCCACACTTCGCCTTTGGGTCCGCGTCCGAATTTTGGAGGGTCGAGGATAATGCCATCGTACTTCGCGCCGCGCCGTGCCTCGCGTTGGACGAACTTCAACGCATCGTCCACGATCCAGCGGATGGGTTTATGGTCCAGCTTGGATAAGGCTTGGTTCTCACGCGCCCAGCTCACGGATTTTTTCGAAGCGTCGATGTGAGTCACTTTCGCGCCAGCGGAGGCGGCAGCCAGTGAGGCGAGGCCGGTGTATCCAAATAAATTCAGAACGTTGGTTTCTTTTTTCGATTCAGCGATCAAGCCACTGAACCAATCCCAATGCGCGGCAACTTCGGGGAAGACGCCCAGATGACGCCCTGGCGTGGTCATGACTTTGAAACGTAGTTCCCCTCTCCCCGCGGGAGAGGGGCTAGGGGTGAGGGCGTATTGCATCTCCCACTGTTCATCCATTTTCTTTTTGGCATCCCAGTGTCCGCCGCTTTCTTCGCCGCTGGGTTGAAAGACCGCGTGCGCGTTCTTCCATTCGGAAGTGAGCGTGCGCTTCCACATCGCCTGCGCTTCGGGACGCACGAAAACATAGCTGCCGAAGCGTTCAAGTTTTAAACCATCGCCGCTATCGAGCAGGGCGTAGTCTTTCCAATGGGTTGATTCGAGCAAAGTGAATGGGAGTGTGTTTGTCATAAAAATCTAGGACTATAGAGGGAATTGCGAAATGGTTACATCACTTGAATTTTTCATCCATAAAGCGTATAATGTGGAGGAAAGTGGTAAGAAGTGGTAAGAACGCCGGTCGCTCCCGGCGTTCATCAATTAAAGGAAGTATAGCACAAATGTTCTTAGGTCAGTTCCAGCACAATCTCGATGATAAAGGGCGCCTGATGATCCCGGCGCGCTATCGCGACTTGCTGGCGGCTGGCGCTTACATCACACAGGGTTTCGATAAATGCCTGATGGTGATGACCGATGCATACTTCAGCGAAGTGTATCAGCGCATCAACAGTATGAACATGGCTGATGCTTCTGCCCGCATGTTGCGCCGCTTGATCCTCTCGAACGCTTATCCCGTTGAAGTGGATAAAGTCGGGCGTATCCTGGTTCCGCAAAACCTGCGTGGGTTCCTCGGCATCGAAAGCGGAGAACTTACGGTGGCGGGGCAGGGCGATTACTTTGAAGTGTGGACGCCTGCCGAATGGAAAACCCAAATGGACAAACTGCAGGATGTGGAAGCCAACGAACAACGCTTCTCCACGCTTGACCTTTCCAAGAATAATTCGATGTAAGGGCGAGGTCTCCCCGCCCATGCTTGGGGCGAGAAAGCCTCGCCCCTACAAAAACAACGATGAACGATACACCGCATCAACCTGTACTTTACAAAGAGATTATACACGCGTTACAGCCAGAGCGCGGGGGGCGCTATGTGGATGGAACAGTCGGCGCGGGCGGACATGCCCGCGGCTTACTGGAGGCATGTGCGCCAGATGGGCAGCTGCTGGGTCTGGATGTGGACCCGCAGGCGTTAGCGCTTGCTCGTGAGACCTTGGCTCCTTACGAACAACGCCTCCATCTGGCGCAAGCCTCCTACACGACTCTATCTATGCAACTGAAGAATCTCCAATGGGATTCAGTTGACGGCATCGTCCTCGACCTGGGCGCATCCTCCATGCAGTTCGATACGCCCGAGCGCGGCTTCTCGTTTCAAAACGATGCTCCGCTCGACATGCGCTTTGGACCTCACGCTTTGCAGACCGCCGCCGACATCGTCAACACCTTCGATGAACGTGAACTGGCAGACTTGATCTACGAATACGGTGAAGACCGGGACTCTCGCAAAATAGCGCGAGCCATCGTCAAAGCGAGACCGCTTCATACGACCCGTGAGCTGGTCGCTGTTATCGAAGCCGTTTCGCCCCGCAGAGGTGACCGTGTCCACCCGGCGACGAAGACGTTTCAGGCGTTGCGTATCGCCGTGAATGACGAATTGACGTCAGTGAAGACAGTGCTTCCGCAAGCCGTAGCAAGCCTAAAGTCCGGAGGCCGACTCGCAGTGATCTCCTTCCACTCGTTGGAAGATCGAATTGTCAAAGATCTTTTTAGAGAACAAAGCAAAGACTTGGTTAATCCGCCTTACGAACAACTTTATCAAGTTGAACGTAAAGCGATCATCAAAGAGGTAACTCGAAAACCGATCGTCCCCTCGGAAGAAGAAATCAAAGACAATCCGAGAGCGCGCAGTGCGAAATTACGCATTGCCGAAAAACTGTAATCCCAAATTAATTTGGGATTACGCGACCCAAATCGCCCAAATAAAAGGTCGTTATGCAGGCACAAGCAACACAAATCATCCATGCTTATAAACAAGCGCCCTGGCGTGTTCAACGCCAGTATGTTGGCGCGTTTTTGCTTGCCGTCATCCTGACGTCCATGATCGCGGCGCTGTATTTACAGGTGACAGCTGGCGCCGCCCGCGCCGGACGTGAGATCCAGGAAATGCGTTTCGAGATCACCACCATCCAACGCACCAATGCGGACCTGGAAACCCAGCTTGCCAACTTGACCTCCACCACTGAAATGGAACGCCGCGCACTTGAAATGGGCTATCGCCCCGTCAAACCCGGCGAGCTGGATTATGTGGCTGTGCCCGGTTTTGTGGCGCCTGAACCGGCGATCCTGGCAGCGGCTGAAGATGTGACCGATTACTCCCAAACTCTGCCATCTGAATATACTCAGTCCCTGATCGAGTGGTTCGATAACCAGGTCAAATCAGGAGGCTACTAATATGCGCCAGCAGTATGCCATCCGTTCTTTGATTCTGGCTGCTGGTCTGGCATTTGTTGGGTTGGCAGTTGTGGTGCAAATGATCCGCATTCAGAACAGCGAACAGGCGAAGATCTTCCTTTCACAGGGCGACCTGTATGCCGGTGAGTTCCGCATGTTCTACCCCGAGCGCGGTGAGATCTACGACCGTGATGGACATTTACTGGCTGGCAATCGCACCGTCTATGAAGTGGGTGTCAGCCTGAGTCAGATGAAAAACCCGGAGGCATTGGCTTCCACTCTCGGCTTGTATCTCGGCTTGACCTATGAAGATGTCTACAATCAATTGATGAATTCACCGAAGACCTGGGAATATATCGTGATCCAGGATTATGTCGGCGCAGAGACAGTGACTTCCCTGCAAGCGCTCATGCAACAAAAGGAAGATGCCAAGGATAACAGCCTGAACGGTCTGGGCTTCAAACCGCACTTCCAACGCAGTTACCCGGAAGATGCCCTGGCTTCGAATGTGCTTGGCTTTGTCACCCGCGATGGACGCGGTTACTTTGGTATTGAAGAAAAATACAACGATTTGCTGGCGGGCAACCCTGTGCAAGTGTGGGTGCCAAATGATCCCAACAAAGCGACCGAGATTCCCCGCGTCCCTAATGGCACAACCCTCGTGTTGACAGTCAACCGCGACCTGCAATCCAAGGTCGAAAACATTCTTGATCAATCCCTCACCAAATACGGCGCGGAGAATGGCGCCATCATCGTCATGAATCCGCAGAATGGTGAAGTCCTTGCCATGGCGACCACCCCGCGCCTCGACCTGACCAACTATTCCAAGTACTTTGACCTGTATGATAACGGCAGTCAATACAACCGTTCCATCGGCATGGCATATGAAGCCGGTTCGGTGGTTAAGATCCTGACTATGGCAGCTGCGCTCGATACCGGGACAGTCAAACCTGATACAACCTATATTGATACCGGCTCGATTGACGTGGGCGGCATCACCATCTACAACTGGAACCGCGAACCCTGGGGTCAGCAGGATATGACCGGTTGCCTCCAGCATTCACTCAACGTCTGCATGGCGTGGATCTCCACCCAAATGGGACCGCAATCTTTTTATGGTTATATGGAACGCTTCGGGTTGGGGCATCCAACCGGCATAGACCTCTCTGGCGAAGCGATGGGCAGACTCAAGGTCCCGGGTGATACGGATTGGTACAACGTTGACCTTGGCACGAACGCCTTCGGTCAGGGTGTCACGGTCACGCCGTTGCAATTGATGATGGCTGCTTCGGCGATCGCTAATAACGGCAAAATGGTCACGCCGCATGTTTTATATTCCATGCTGCGCGATGGGCATCAATACAACGTGCCCTCACAATATGCCGGTTCACCCATCAAAGCTGAAACCGCCAGAACTTTAAACGATATGCTCACGGTGTCATTGGAAGGCGAATCATCCACCGCGCTGGTGCCTGGTTATCGTATCGCTGGCAAAACCGGTACCGCGCAGATCCCCACCGAGAACGGCTACGATCAAACCAAAACCAACGCCTCCTTCATTGGCTGGGGACCGGTCGATGATCCGCAATTCATGATCTACGTTTGGTTGCAAAAACCCACCACCTCCATTTGGAGTTCAGAAACTGCCGCGCCGGTCTTCTCACAAGTTGCCGAACAAACCATCGTTCAATTGAACCTGCCGCCTGATATGGTTCGCAACCAGTTCGGTTCGAGATAATTATGCTGACTATCGCTGACGCAATCGAAGCCATCACCGGGTTCCGCCCGCAGAACGTAACGGTCATCACCGAGGCGGTCATCGATTCGCGCCAGACCATTCCAGGTTCGCTGTTCGTTGCCATCCCCGGTGAAAAATCGGATGGACATAACTTTATTGGTGAAGCGTTCAAGCGGGGGGCATCTTTTGCTTTAATTCAACGGGACGTGGACGCCTCTTTCCACAGCCTCGACCTGCGTGCTGTCACCTCAGCCGACTCTTTTCTGACATTTGATTTTGCCACGCCATTCTGCCTGCGTGTGGATAACACCATCACTGCCTTGCAGCAGATCGCCCGCTTCTGGCGCCGCAAATTGGACCTGCGTGTGATCGGCATTACGGGCAGTGTCGGCAAATCCACTACCAAGGAAATGATCGCGGAAGTGCTGGGCACGCGCTACCGCACTTTGAAAAGCCCCGGCAATTTGAACAACGAGATCGGCTTGCCGCTTACCATGCTGCGTTTGAGTTCTGGCTACCAGCGTGCTGTGATGGAAATGGGCTTCTATGTGCCAGGTGAGATCGCGTTCCTGTGTGATATTGCGTTGCCGCAAGTGGGCGTTGTGACGAACGTCGGCACCGTCCATGCGGAACGCGCGGGTTCACAGGAAGCCATCGCCCGCGGTAAATCGGAATTGGTTCAGGCGTTGCCCCCGGCTCCCGAAGGCGTGGCAATTCTAAACTTCGATGATCCGTGGGTCCAAAAGATGGAAGAGAAGACCAAGGCACGCGTCTTCTTTTATGGCTTATCACCCGAGGCGCATCTCTGGGCTGACCAGGTTGTTGGGCTGGGCTTGGAAGGCATCCGCTTTCGAATGCATTATGCCGGTGAGACCTTGCATGTGAAGATTCCCCTGATCGGGCGGCACTCAGTACATACGGCTTTGCGGGCTGCCGCGGTTGGTTTGGCTGAAGGCATGAATTGGCAGGAAATTCTCGAAGGTTTGAATCAGGGGCACACGCAATTACGTCTCGCTGCGGTGCGCAGTGAAAATGGAGCTTTATTGTTGGATGACACCTATAACGCCTCGCCTGAATCGATGCTGGCGGCTTTGAACCTGCTCGATGAAATTGACGGGCGCAAAGTGGCGGTGTTGGGCGATATGCTTGAACTGGGTCCCTACGAACGCGGCGGGCATGAGATGGTCGGGCTGCGTGCCGCGCAGGTGGCAGAGACGCTGGTCACATTGGGTGAGCGTGCCCACATCATCGCCGAAGCTGCGCGGCGCAGTGGGATGAAAAAAACTGCCATCATTGAATTCGATGACATCGACCCGCTGATGGATTGGATGAAGACCAACCTCACCAACAAAGATGTTGTGTTGATCAAAGGCTCGCATGGCTTGCGTATGGACCGCATTACTGCCTCCCTGGAGGTCCATTCATGAACCATACCGCGCTCGTGTTGGGTCTGGCGATGTTGTCCTTTGTAATGACCGTGATCTGGGGCACGCCGCTGCTGCGCGTGCTCCGTCATTTCAAAGTCGGCAAAGTGATCCGCGTGGAAGAGCCCGGTTCTCACAGTGTCAAGATGGGCACACCCACCATGGGCGGTGTGCTGTTCGTTCTA
Source organism: Chloroflexota bacterium (assembly GCA_040006635.1). GTDB lineage: Bacteria > Chloroflexota > Anaerolineae > Anaerolineales > Villigracilaceae > Defluviilinea. Next base: position 3,855 of record JBDTWO010000066.1, on the reverse strand, counting down.
CCTGTCCTGCTGCTGACCGGTTTGCTCAACGCCGCATCCCTGATCGGTTTGAATGTCACTGGAAAATCGATCTTGGTGCCTTTGATCGTTTTGGTCTCTTATTCCTTTCTCGGCGCGCTGGACGATTGGGAAGGCATTCGCGGCAAGCGGCGCGGCGATGGCATGCGTGCCCGCACGAAATTTATTGCGCAGGTAATTCTGGCATTGGGCACGGCTTTTGTTTTGAAATACGGTTTGGATGTGCCTGAAATGCGCATTCCTGGTATTCAAGGCGATATCAATTTAGGTTTGTGGTACATACCCGTTGCGGCGTTCGTGATCGTCAGCGAATCGAATGCGGTGAATTTTACTGATGGGCTTGATGGGCTGGCTGGATTAATTTCAGCGACAGCCTTTGCCGCTTTCGGCGGCATTGCGTTGTTATATGGTTATACCTATCTGGCACAATATTGTTTCATTACGGTCGGTGCCTTGTTTGGCTTCTTATGGTTCAACGTCCATCCGGCTGAATTATTTATGGGCGACACCGGTTCACTTGCGCTGGGCGCTACGCTGGCAGTGGTCGCATTAATGACCGGGCACTGGCCCCTATTGCTGATCATCGCGGTTATTCCCTTGTGTGAAGCCTTGAGTGTTGTGATCCAGGTTCTTTATTTCAAAGCGACCAAGGGCAAACGTTTTTTCAAGATGACGCCCATCCATTTGCATTTTGAATTGCTAGGTTGGAGTGAAACCCAGGTTGTGCAGCGTTTCTGGTTGATCGCTTTGTTGGCGGCGATGATCGGTATGGGATTGGCGCTGGTTTAACATGAATAAGGTAATGCAACATTTATGTCGCTTTTCTGATTTGCGAGATAAATCTCGCAATACATGATGACTTATGAAGACTAACTGGAAAGATAAACGCGTTCTCGTTCTCGGCGCCGCCCGTCAGGGACTTGCCCTCGCGCGCTGGCTTTCGGTGCATGGCGCCCACGTCACATTGAGTGACAAGCGCAGTGCCGATGAGTTGCGCCTCGTGCGTGAGTCGCTTGCCGAGCATCAGATCGACTGGGCACTCGGCGGACATCCGCTTGAGCTGTTGGATGCGACCGATGTGCTGTGTCTCTCCGGTGGAGTCCCGCTCACGCTGCCCATTGTGGCTGAAGCTGTTTCGAGGGGCATGCCCCTCTCGAACGATTCGCAGATCTTCATGGAAGTGGTGCCCTGCAAGACGATCGGTATCACCGGCTCGGCTGGCAAGACAACGACCACGACGCTGGTTGGTCGAATGGCGAAGTTGGCTTGTCAGAATGCGGAAGGCAAGGTGCAGAAGGCCGAGTCTTCTGCTTATGTCGGCGGGAACATCGGTGATCCATTGCTGAATTATGTGGATGAGATGAAGCCCGAAGATGTTGCCATCCTTGAACTGTCTTCGTTTCAATTAGAACAGATGACGATCTCGCCGAACATCGCCGCGATTCTGAACATCACGCCGAATCATTTGGACCGGCATGGCACGATGGAAGCCTATACAGCCGCGAAGAAACGTATCCTTGAATTCCAATCGAAAGCTGATACGGCAATTCTCGGGCGCGATGATAAAGGTGCCTGGAATTTACGCGATCAGGTGCAAGGCAGATTGTTGACCTTCAGTTTGCACGACCTTGATGAAGGCTTGGATGGCACGTATTTGCATGATGGCTTGCTCAACTTACGTGATGGCAATGCTTATCTGCCCTTGATGCTGCGCGAAAAGATCCTGTTGCGCGGCGAGCATAATGTAGCGAATGTGCTGGCGGCGTTTGTGATCGGTCATGCTGCGGGCTTTCCGTTGGACGCGATGTTGGACGCGGTTGAAGATTTTCATGGCGTGCCGCATCGTTTGGAACTTGTCCGTGAATTGCGCGGCGTGCGCTGGTATAACGACTCGATGGCGAGTGCGCCTGAACGCAGCCTGGCGGCGATCCGCGCGTTCGATGAGCCGATCGTGTTGATGCTGGGCGGGCGCGATAAAGACCTGCCGTGGGAAGACTTGATGCAGCTTGTTAGTCAGCGTGTGGAGCATGTAGTGTTGTTTGGCGAGGCGGCGGAAAAGATCCAGAAAACCGTGAACAGCCTCGGGCTGAGTCAGATGCGCTGCACTTTATCCCGTGTGAAGGGTTTGCATGAAGCAGTCCTCAAGGCGGCTGAAGTGGCGGAATCCGGTGATGTCGTTTTGTTATCGCCGGGCGGCACGAGTTTCGATGAATTTAAAGATTTTGCTGATCGCGGAGAGAGGTTTAAATTATGGGTGCACGAACTTTCGTAAATGATCGTTTTTCGCTGGCGCCATCCAGAAATTCTGCGCGCGGCGTGGACATGCCGATGCTGTTGACGGTGGTCGCGTTGATCGTGTTCGGTTTGATCATGTTGTATTCGGCTTCATTCGATTTTTCATTCAATGCATATGGTTCATCATCGTATATGTTCCTGCGCCAGGTGAGATGGTTGACAGTGGGAATCCTGGCAGCATTTGTGCTTTCGTTTTTTGATTACCACCGCTGGCGACGGTTCGTGGTATTTGCGATGCTGGGGACGATCGGTTTGTTGGTCACCGTGCTCGTGATTAACGAGATTCGTTTGGGCGCATCCCGTTCCTTGTATGAAGGTTCCTATCAGCCGTCTGAAGTTGCGAAGTTGGTGGCGGTGATCTATCTTTCGGTGTGGTTGTATGCCAAGCGCCAATCTTTGCATGATGTCAGTTTCGGTTTGATCCCGCTCGGCGTGATCCTGGGTATCATCGGCGGCTTGATCTACCTGCAACCGGATTTGAGCGCGGCTGGCACAGTATTAATTCTGGGCGGCTTGTTGTTCTTCCTCGCGGGCGCGGACATCAAGCAGATCGTGTTTCTGTTAGCGTTGGCGATCTTGATGGGTTGGACTATCGTTCAATTCAGCGCTACGGGTCAGGACCGCGTGGGTTCTTTCCTGGCTGGCTTGAAAGACCCGACCCATGCTTCGTATCATGTGCAGCGTTCGTTTGAAGCCGTGATCAAAGGCGGGGTCTTTGGTGTGGGGCTCGGTCAAGCCGATACGAAGTTAACAGGTTTACCTTTCGCGCCTACTGATAGCATCTTTGCCGTCATCGCTGAAGAACTTGGTTTATTCGGTTCGGTGCTGTTGATCGCTTTGTATGCGGTCTTGATCTGGCGCGGACTTCTGATCGCCCGTCGCGCGCCCGATATGTTGGGTACACTCCTGGCATCGGGCATCACCTTTTGGGTTGGTATCGAGGCGCTTATCAATATGGCGGTGATGGTTGGGCTCATGCCTTTCGCTGGTAATGCTTTGCCTTTCATCAGCGCAGGCGGTTCGAATTTGGTCGCTACACTGTGTGCCATGGGAATTATGTTGAACATCTCACGTCAAAGCGGTGAGATCGTACGAACGGAAGACAATGACTGGAGGTCATTCGGTGCGGTTATTGATTTGCGCCGGGGGAACGGGAGGCGGGGTGTATCCCGCGCTCGCCGTTCACAGCGCGCTAACGGCTAAAGTCCGCGACCTGGATACGCTGTGGGTAGGCGGTGAAGGTGGCATGGAAGAGTCCCTGGTGCGACGCCAGGGTATTACCTTTCAGAGCATACCGGCTGCTGGCATCCACGGTGTGGGTCTGGTTACTTTGCCGCGCAACCTTGGGGTGATCGGGCGTGGTGTTTTCGCATCGCGCCGCATCTTGAAAGAGTTCAAGCCGGATGTGTTGTTCTTTACCGGCGGCTTCGTAGCTGTGCCGATGGCGCTGGCTGGCAGATCGATCTCGTCCATGCTGTATGTGCCGGATATCGAACCCGGCATGGCTTTGAAATCGCTCAGCGGATTTGCAGATGTCATTGC
>JBDTWO010000065.1:0-21802 GCA_040006635.1 Chloroflexota bacterium | reverse complement strand
GCTTGCAATAAAGGCTTGAATGTGGCGATGAAAGTACTCGCCAACATGCTGCGCGGACATGCCGCCGCGTATCGTGCCATTCACGAGCTCCAACCGGAAGCACGTGTGGGCTTTGCGCATCATCATCGCCCGATGGTGCCCTATAACAAATGGTCGCCGCTCGATCAGCTCATGCGTAACATCCGTTATGACGGTTTGAATATGGCGTTCCCCTCTGCTCTCAGCACGGGCGTGATGAAGACTCCGGTTGCCAAAGTCCAGATCCCCGAAGCCAAAGGTACGCAGGATTTTCTCGGCTTGAATTATTACTCGGTCGATACGGTCTGGTTCAACATTCGCAAGAGCGCGCAACTCTTCACTGATAGCGGCTACCCCAAAGATGCCGATATGAGCGACACGAATTTTCTCGCCAACATCCCCGAAGGTCTTTTCGATACCATCAAATGGGGCATGCGCCTGTTTCCCAACCTCCCCATCCTCATCACTGAGAACGGCGTCGAAGATGCCGATGATCACATGCGTCCGCGTTATCTTGCGCAGCACATTCATCAGATGTGGCGCGCCGTCAACTTCAACTGGCCCGTGAAAGGTTACTTCCACTGGTCGCTGGTGGACAACTTCGAATGGGAACGCGGCTGGACTCAGCGCTTCGGTCTGTGGGGACTCGATATCGAAACGCAAAAAAGGATCAAACGTCCCTCTGCGGATTTCTACGCCGAGATCTGCAAAGAGAACGGACTCTCTTCAGAGATGGTTTCCAAGTATTGTCCTGAAGTGTTTGATAAACTTTTCCCTGTATAAATTTACGCAATACGGATTACGTCCCAACGGGATGCTTCGCAATAATACGTATTGCGTAATCCGTAATCTCAACGCCTCACCCCAAGCCGCCACCTGCTTCATGACCCAAACCTTTTCCACGCCTCAAGTTGTTTGTCGCCCCGCCATCGCCCGTGACCACGCGGACATCGTCGAATTCTGCAAAGGGATTTGGGACGGCGGCGACTATGTCCCTGCTGTGTGGCGAGATTGGTACAACGACCCCAACGGGATCCTCATCACCGCCGAATATAACGGACACGCCATCGGCTGTGCCAAGCTCTCGCTCCTCGCCGAAGGTCAATGGTGGCTCGAAGGTATCCGCGTGGACCCGAACCATCAGGGACTCAGAGTCAGCTCACGGATGCATAACTATCTCACCGATTGGTGGGCAGAACATTATGATGGCACGCTCCGCTTGCTGACCGAGAATCCAGCAATGGTGCATTTATGCGAGAAGACAGGCTATGTCAAAACTCACGAACTGCGCGGCTATCGTGCCAAACCCATCGAAGAACCCACCGACAACTTCTCCCTTGTTACCGACATTCATGAAGCCACAACATTTGCCATCGCCAGCGAATCCGTGAAGCTCACCAATCAGCGCATTGACTTCGGCTGGCGCATCGCCATCCTCACCGAACAAGTCTTCGAAAAATATTCCAACAGCAGAGTGGGCTTTACCCACACCTTCTATTGGTGGAAGGACAAACAAGGTCTATTCAGCGCCTGGGAAGATGAAGAGGAAGACAAACGGCAGTTGGTCATTGGTGTGCTCGCCTGCGCTCTGAACAACATCCCTACTATGCTGATGGATATTCGCAGGCTGGCGGCACGCAAGAAATTCGACAAGGTATTTCTGCTGGCATTCCTAAAACCTGAATTTATTTCGCAGATTGAACAAGCTGGCTTTTCAACGAGTTGGGAAAATTATTTGCGGTTGTTTGAGAAGCAGAAATCGTAAGCCTGAATATTCCACATCATCTCTAGCAATCAATAAGTTTGATGATTTGCGAGCGCTTCCTTGAATGGGGGCTCGCTTATGCAGTCCTATCTGCGTGGTGGGGCATTGAAGATAATACTGGCTGGAATTATTTATTGGCTTTTGCTGAAATGCTCGCAGACTTAAAATGATACAGCCTCTCAGTTGAGAGGCTGTATTTTTTAAAAATAAAAGCGTTCTATCTACCGATCAGGGTGAAGACCGCTGCGCCGAGCGCGAAAATCGCTGTCAGCAGAGCAAAGAAGGTCATACCGGACAGAAAATAACCCAGACCGAAACACAGGAAGAACAATAACGTACACCAACCAGCGATTGAACTTGGCATATTCATTTGACACTCTCCTATTGAGTTTCATACTGTCCACGCGGACAGTTCTATAGATAGAAACCCTGCCACGCCTCATGCGATACGCTCGTGGTAGAATCTAATTATCCCTTTGCTCTCGCGGTCACTTGCGACTGCGGGAAGTTTTTTTACCCATGACAACCATAACTACCTCTCCTGCTGAATTTTCCATGCACCGCACGCACACGTCCGACCGGACTGGTGCGGCGCGTTGGATCTGGTCGCATGCCCGCCGTCACGGTTGGATCATTACCATGCTGGTGCTCGGCGCGATTGGCAACGCGGCACTCGCGGCAGTCGTGCCGGTGCTTACCGGTGATGCGTTCAACGCGATGCTCAAACCAACACCAGATACCAGCGTCTTATTGCCTTTGGCGATCACGATCGGCGTCTCTCAAATCTTGCGCGGACTCCTTCAATTAGGGCGCAACTTCGGTGCGGAACTGCTCGCGCAAAAAATGGAACGTCAGGTGCGCGATGAGTTGTATCTCTCCCTGCTCGCCAAGAGCATGACCTTTCACAACCTGCAGCCAGTCGGCGATACGATGGCGCGCACCACGAACGACGTGCGTGAGGTCAACTACATGTTCAGCCCGGGCGTCAACCTCGTCGTGGGTTCGTTCGTCTTTTTGCTGATGCCGATCTTTGTATCTGGTCGTTATCATCCGACGTTGATCATCACACCGGTGGTATTCATCATTTTTTATTTTGTGTTCCTCGCCAAATATCTGAAAGACCTAGCCCCCATCACCGATGAAGTGCGCGGTTCGTTCGGACAGATGAATACGCATCTCTCCGAATCATTGGACGGTGTGGAAGTGGTCAAAGGCGCCTCACAGGAAGACGCGGAAGTGGACCGCTTCGTGATGAACGCCCGCCGCGTGCGGGATGCCTTCGTCAAACAAGGCGACCTCGAGGGAAAGTACGTTTCCATGCTGCTGCTCGGTTCAGCCTACGCCTTTGGGCTGCTGCATGCCCTGCTGCTTTTCCGCAGCGGACAGCTTAACCTCGGCGCCGTGGTGGGCTACTTCGGTCTGCTGCGTTTGTTGGAGTTCCCTACATTCACATCCACGTGGGCGTATTCGCAAATTTCATTGGGTATGTCCAGTGCGCGCCGTATTCTGGAATTGATGAATCGCGAGACCAATCTTGACCAGAACGCACAAGGGCGCGTGGACGATATCAAAGGTGAAGTTGAATTTCGGAATGTAAACTTCAACTATGCCTTAAGCGGCACTCAAGATGATGTGCTCGAAAACATCTCTTTCAAAGTCAAACCCGGACAAACTGTTGCCATCGTGGGTCAAACCGGCGCAGGCAAGACATCACTCGTCAAGCTGATCAATCGCACCTATGACACCTCACAGGGACAAGTCCTTGTCGATGGCGTAGACGTCCGCGATTGGAATCTCGCGGCATTACGTTCGCAAGTCTCGATGATCGAGCAGGATATTTTCCTCTTCTCAAGATCCGTCAGCGACAACATCGCTTTCGGGAAACCAGAAGCAGCTCAAAGTGAGATCGAAGCGGCGGCAAAGTCCGCACAGGCTGATGATTTCATCCACACCTTCGATAAGGGCTATGAGACCGTCGTCGGTGAACGCGGCGTCACGCTCTCCGGCGGACAACGTCAACGCATTGCCCTGGCGCGCGCCTTCATGACCGAACCGCACATTTTGATTTTGGATGACTCCACCTCCGCCATTGACTCTGCCACGGAAGACAAAATCCAACGCGCCATCTCCAACGCCGCACGTGGCCGCACAACGTTCATCATCACCCATCGCCTCTCACAAATTCGCTGGGCTGATTTGATCATCGTGCTGAAAAAAGGCAAGATCGCCGCCATTGGCAATCACGAAGATCTGATGAAAACATCTGAAGCGTATTCGAAGATATTCAGAGAGTAGAAACAGCTGTTAGCGGTTAGCTATTAGCGATTGGCAAAAGCTAAGCGCTAATAGCTAACCGCTAACAGCTAACAGCTAAGAGCTAAGAGCTAAAGGCTAACCTATGGGCTTCTTTCAAGGACTGAACGACGAAAAATATGACCGCCAGTACACCGACCGTGAACTGGTAGGTCGTATATTTAATTATTTCAAACCCCAAACCAAACGACTTACAGGCGTGACCACCATTGTCGTTGCGCTCGCGGGTATCGGCGCAGCACTACCGGTGGTCGTCTCGCGCATGTTGGATACACTCAAAGACCAGCCCACGCTGCCAGCGATCGGTCTGGTTTGCTTGATCGTATTATTGGTTGGCGTGGGGTTATGGGGTTTGAACTGGGCGAGGCGCAGCGTTGTGGTGCGCGCCGTGGGCGATGTGGTGCTCGACTTGCGCACGCAAGCCTTCCGCGCCGCTGCTGAACATGACCTCTCGTTCTACGATCAATTCTCATCGGGACGCATCGTCTCGCGCATCACGTCCGACACCAACGACTTCGGTCAACTTGTCGTCATCGTTACTGATGTGGGCTCGCAAATGGTGCAGGCTTTCATCCTCGGCGTCATTCTCGTCCGCACCAATTTACAAATGTCGCTGATGCTCTTTGCTTTTCTGCCGATCATCTTTGGGCTGGCATCCGCGTTCCGTGTGCTGGCGCGGCGCGTCACCAAGCGCGGCATGAAAGCCATGGCAGATGTCAACGCCGCCATCAAGGAAACGATCAGCGGTATTTCCATTGCGAAAAATTTCCGACAGGAAGAAAGCATCTTCAAATCGTTCGACGAATCAAATCAGCAGTCGTATCAAGTCAACGTGCAGCGCGGCTTCGTGCTCTCGCTGGTCTTCCCCACCCTCAACGCCCTGCAAGGCATCTTCTCAGGTGTGTTGGTATACGTCGGCGGCTTCAGCGCCGCGGCTGGCATCACCACTGTCGGCGCGTGGTATCTCTTCATCATGAGCGTCGATCAATTCTATTTTCCGGTGCTCAACCTCTCTGCGTTCTGGGCGCAGATCCAAGCCGGGCTCTCCGCGGCGGAACGCGTCTTCGCGTTGATCGACGCCGACCCCAATGTAAATCAGATCGCGAAAAAGGATGTGGCGACTCTCAAGGGTCACATCCACTTCGACGATCTGCATTTCCGTTATACGGATAAAGAACCGATTCTGACTCACTTCAACCTGCTCATTCAACCCGGAGAGACTCTTGCCCTGGTCGGTCATACCGGCGCAGGGAAATCGTCCATTGCGAAGTTGATCGCCCGTTTTTATGAATATCAAGAGGGACGATTGCTGATTGACGGCAACGACATCCGCACGTTCGACCTCCCACAGTATCGCAAGCAACTCGGCATCGTGTCACAGGTCCCGTTCTTGTTTTCAGGCACTGTGGCAGATAACATCCGCTACGCCGCTCCCGATGTCTCCGATGCGGAAATGCTCGAGATGGCGCGAAGAATCGGAGAAGGCGAATGGTTGGATACGCTCCCGAATGGGATCCAGACCGAGGTCGGCGAAAGAGGCGCACGTCTCTCGATGGGCCAACGTCAACTCGTGGCGTTAATGCGCGTCTTGATGCAGAAGCCCGCCATCTTCATCCTGGATGAAGCCACCGCCAGTATTGATCCGTTCACTGAATGGCAGATCCAACAGGCATTGAACCTGATCCTGAAAAATTCAACGAGCATCCTGATCGCGCATCGCCTGTCGACCGTCAAAGCCGCCGACCGCATCGTGGTGATGGACAAGGGCACCATCATCGAAGAAGGCAACCATGCTGGTTTGCTAAAACAAAGTGGACATTACGCCACGCTATATAACACTTATTTTCGGCATCAAAGTTTGGCGTATATTGAACAAGCACGCGAACTGATCAAATAACCACCTTATGCAGAACGGCTAAAGCAGCTACTGTAATGCGACATTTATGTCGCTCTTGTAAAAGAAAGGCACGAAAGGCGAGATAAATCTCGCGTTACATTTATTTTTGCGTAAGCTGATTAAATAAAAAATGTCCGGCAGTTTGAACTGTCGGACATTTTGATTTTACAGATGCTTGGTACTATAAGGATCGAGCGCGTCCCGCAAGCCATCCCCCAAAAAGTTGATTCCAAGCACCGTCAAAAGGATCATTGTGCCGGGGAAGAACCACAACCAGGGAGCGGACTCCAGATAACGATAAGCGCCATCGAGCATGTTGCCCCAGGTGGCAGTTGCACCTTGCACGCCCAGCCCCAAAAAGCTAACGTATGCTTCAGAAAGGATCGCATTCGCCACACCCAGCGTGGCACTGACGATCAAAGGCGCTGTGGTATTCGGCAAAAGGTGAGAGAGAATAATGCGCCGATCTGATGCACCAAGCGCGCGCGCCGCAGAGACGTAATCGCGCTCGCGCAGCGAAAGTATATTGGCGCGCACGATACGCGCAAGGTACCCCCATGAGGTGGCGCCGATGATCACGATAATAAGAAACACACTGCCGGTCAATTCGCGCCCAAAGATGTTGACATTGGGCAAGCTGCCGCCAAAGAATTTTGCGCCAATGATCAGCAGGAATAGAGGAGGGATGTTCAACATGGCTTCCGTGAAGCGCATCAACAGATTGTCAACCCAACCGCCATAATATGCCGCCACCGCCCCCACGAGCGCGCCTAAAATCACTTCCACGATCGCTGCCGCAATGCCGATCAGGAATGATATCTGTCCGCCGTACACGGTGCGGGCAAAGATGTCGCGACCAATGACATCTGTCCCGAAGATATGCTCTTTTGAGGGGGGCTTTAATTTCAAGCTGGTATCGTTGCAATCTGACCAGGCTTCACCAGCCAGCTCCTTTTTGACAGGCGCACAGTAACCATGCGAAAGGAAACCGGCAAAACTAATATACAAAACCAAAAAAAACAGCAATCCCAATCCAAACATCGCCATGCGATGTTTACGAAAACGCCGCACACCCAATACCAGGGGGGAAAGCGGCGCAGAAGATTTGACTACTGTATCTTCAATTAAAGAGACGGGGGTTGAATTTGCCATAGGGTCTCTATTTGAGTCGGATGCGTGGGTCAACCAACGAGTACACCACGTCGGTAATAATTTGGAAGATCACGACTGTTATGGCGATCAACATCAGGATGCCCATTAACATCGGAAAGTCCGAGCGTTCGGTATGGTCAATGAACAGGCGCCCCATGCCGGGCCAGGCAAAGATGCGCTCGGTCACCACAGCACCGCCGAGCAGGAAGGGAATATCAAGACCTATGATGGTGATAAAAGGCAGAGCCGCGTTCGGCAGGGCATGCCGGAAGACCACCGTAAAGGCCTTTAAACCCTTGGCACGCGCAGTGCGGACGTAGTCCTGACCTAAGACTTCCATGACGCTTGAGCGTACAAAACGACTGTAACCAGCAATACTGATTACCGACAGCGTGGTGACTGGCAGGACCAGATGTTTGATAAGCTCAAGGGGCGTCTTGCCGACTGACGGATCATACATTCCCACGGTTGGCAGGTAGGGCAAGCCCCAGCGGCGGAAGTTAACCGCAAAGATATACATCAACATCAATGCCAGCCAGAAGACCGGCATGGAATACCCCACAAAGGAAAGACCTGTAACCAGGTTATCAAATAATGAATAAGGCCGCAATGCGGAATACAAGCCAACGGCTATTGAGAAAATAATAATCACCACTTCGGCAGTGACCATCAGCATCAAAGTATTTGGCACGCGTTCGCTGATCATTTCCAATACCGGCTTGCGTGTGACCAACGAATTGCCCCAATCGCCGCGCAATATGCCCAAGCGCTTGCCGGGCGTCTCTGGCACGCCATCACCGTCCATGTCAATTTTTTGCCAGTCGTTGCCAACCAGCCAGGTGACGTACTGCATATAGGTCGGCTGATCAAGTCCAAGTTGACGACGGAGGCGTGCCTTATCCTCCGGGCGCGCCGGAACACGACCACCGAGGGTGGAAATCGGATCACCGAATGCCTGCATCAGCACAAATAAGATGATGCTGATAATAAAAAGTTGTGGGATGGCTTGCGCCAGTCGCCGAAGGATATAGTTGGTCATGTTTGAAAAAGAATTGATCTGCCGGGCCCGGTCAGGACCCGGCAGATCAAAATCTAATCTTATACTACGGAGCTACTTCCCATTCGTATGCATTCCAGAAAGGATACACACCAGAGAATTTTACGTTCTTTAATCGGCTGCTGATGGACCACAGGTCAGGGTCCTTCCAGATGCCAACATAGATGTAATCGTCATACATGATCTGCTCGATCTGGGTGAACAGATCCTTACGGGCTGCCGGATCTACAGCGACAGCCTGTTGTTTAAACAGGTCATCAAGTTTCGGATTACAGTAACCCTGGGTATTAGAACCATCCGGGTTATCCGCATTGACGATTTGATCGCAGGTGAAGCCGGCAGTATCTGGATCAGGGAAGGCATTTGCCGAGCTTGAAAACTCAGCGATATCGTATGTGCCTAGCGCCTGCGGACCACCGTCGTTATAGCCATTCCAGAAAATATCGCTGGAATAGTTTGCCAGTTCGGCGCCGATGCCCACCTGTTTCCACTGTTGTTCCACCACCGCCTGCACGTTTTTGCGCAGTTCGCGTTGGTTGGTAGCATAGCGGACGATCAAGTCAACTTTCTTGCCATCGATCGTCTTATCGCGAATGCCATCAGCATCCGAGTCGATCCAGCCCGCAGCATCCAGCAATGACTTGGCTTGCTCAGGATCATACGGATACGGTTGGAGCGTGTCGGTTTGGTAAGGCGGAGTGGTATCCCAGAAAGTTACGCTGACCGGGTTGATGGATTCAACCAACAGATCTTTCACGATCGTGAAGCGGTCTGTGGCAAGCGCAATCGCCTTGCGGACGTTCACATCCAACATGAAGGGTCGAGCCGTATCCTTATTGACATTCAAGAACCAGGCTTCGTTATAGCCTGACCCAAGAGGCACGACTTTCACTTTACCGCCTGCTTCAAGTTTCGCGATCTGATCCGAGGAAAGGAACGCGCCAATGTCGGTATCACCGGCAATAATGGCAGCTTCCTGTGCGGCATCATCTGGCACAATGCGAACAAAGATCTGTTCGAGCTTGGGCGGGTTGATCCAAACCGGGTTGGCTTTGAACGAAAGGTGGCTACCGGTCTCCCATTGATCCAACACAAAGGGTCCCAGATCAACGGTCGGGTTGCGATTCCACTCGGCATTATCGATTGTGCCGTCTTTATCAAAGACTGGTTGCAAAACATGCTTGGGCAGAACCCAGTTGAACAAGGATGTAAACCAGGCCGCGAAAGGATCTTTCAGCGTAATGACAACCGTTGTGGGATCCTGCGCCACTACACTCTCAACATATGTGTCATATGGGTAGCGCCCCAGCGGGGTGTTTTTGTCCGACATGATCATATCAAACGTAAACACATAGTCATCAGCCGTCAGGGGTTCACCATCGCTCCACTTGACATCATCGCGCAGTTTGAGGGTGATCGTCTTGCCGTCCGCGCTCAAGCCGCCATTTGCGGCGGAGGGGATTTCCTTTACAAGCACGGGAACAGGCTGGGCATTCTCATCGAAGTCCCAGGAGGGCTTGAGATAGAACGGCCGCAGGTAACCCGAGAAGGACATTGAGGTATACATCGGGTTTAGGTTGTCAGGTTCTTGCACAAAGGTAATGGTAGCCGTGCCGCTGAAAGTCGGCGCGGGCGGTTCAGTTGCTACAGGTGCCGGGGCATCCGTTACAACAGCGGCAGGTTCGGTCGCGGCCGGAGCCGGAGTTGCAGCTGCCCCACCGCAAGCTGCCAGGACCATGCTCGCCAACACAGCGAGTGAAAGCAAAATATTTAGGTTACGTTTCATGTTTCTCCTCCAGAGAAATTAGAATGGAAATTCAACAGACTGGCAAAAGTGAAATGCAGATAATCTTTGTCGCGGAGCCTCCTCACAAATCGGCACTGGAAATTATCCTTCAACACAGGCACGAACGATTCTACTTTTACAACCCTACCGCTCAAGCATCGTTGTACCGATCTGACTTGACCCTATTATATCTCTTTGACCTACATCCTATTTCATGGTTAGGATGTAGAACCGCTTCCGCTTGCGCGCCAGCCGGTCGCTGCAACACCATTAAAGACTTTTGTCTCGGCTTCAGCCTTTTCTATATTCCTTGCTGACATTGACCTGCCGCGGATCAAGCGCATCACGCAAGCCATCACCCAGCAAGTTAAAAGCCAGCACGGTCAACATGATCGCAATGCCGGGAATGAATACCAAATGCGGAGCGTTAAATAGACTATTCCGTTCTTCACCCAACATCAAACCCCATTCAGGCGTTGGAGGAGCTGCGCCCAAACCCAGGAACGAAAGCGCCGCCGCATCTAAAATCGCAGAAGCAATGCCCAGCGTAGCCTGAACAATGATCGGCGTGATGGCATTTGGCAAAACATGACTGATCAAGATGCCCAATGGCGATGACCCCAACGCACGCGAAGCGGAAACAAAGTCCTGTTCTTTAACTTGCAAGACACTGGCGCGCACAATCCGCGCGTAAACAGGAATCGAAACGAAAGATATCGCCAACAAGGCATTGATCAATCCCGGACCCAACACCGCCACGATCGCGATCGACAGCAATAAACTGGGAAACGCCAGCAACACATCCATTACCCGCATGATGATGTTATCGGTCCAGCCGCCAGCATAACCACCCACGGCACCTAGAAGCGTCCCGACGATAATGGCAAATGAAACCGTGGCAATCCCAATTTCCAGAGAAAGACGCGAACCGTAGATCACACGTGAGAGCATGTCACGCCGGTTACCGTCGATACCAAAGATGTGCTCAGACTGATTCACGTCACAGCCAAAAGCATGAATACATGGATTTGCGCGCGGCTTCACATCCTTAAGCACTTCGATGGGGCTGTAAGGTGCAAGCACAGGCGCAAAGATCGCAATTAAGATCATGAAACCCAGAATCACAAAACCCACCTGTGCCGAGCGATGGCGCACGAAACGCCGCAGGGCATTTTCCAGAGGCGTGCGTGAAACGATGGAGGTCAGTGATTCAGCGCGGAGTGTATTAGTGGAGGCTGTCATGGTTGGTTTTATTGGAGGCGTACACGGGGGTCAAGGAAGGCATAGGAAAAATCCACGATAAGATTGACAAACACAAAGATCAAGGCGATCACAACGGTAAACGCCTGCACCACTGCATAATCTCTCGACAAGATCGCGGAGATCAACTGCGTGCCCACCCCCGGTAAAGCGAAGACAGTTTCGGTTAAGACAGCACCGCTCATTAACCCGCCAACGGATAAGCCGACAACGGTCACAATGGGCAACAAGGCATTCCGCAGGGCATGCTTTAATACGACCACCCGCTCGATCAGTCCTTTGGCGCGCGCGGTACGGATATAGTCGAGGCTTAGAACTTCGAGCATGCTGGAACGCGTCATGCGCGCAATAATCGATAAGGGGATCGTGCCAACAGCTATACAGGGCAGGATCAAATGCCAAAGTGCATCACGAAAGACATCAAAGTTCCCGGTGATCAGGGCATTGAAGGTGACCATGTTCGAGGCAAATGTGACTACTGCGCCCCAAAGGCCGCTCAGTTTTTCCATATGATAAAACTCGGTCAGCGGCGGGATCGAGATACCCGAGGAAAGCCGCCCTGAGGGGGGAATCCAAAAGGGCGTCCCTTTTAACTTTAGTGCAAAAACATAAGCAAGCATTAAGCCCAACCAAAATACCGGCATGGAAACTCCGACGTTGGCGCCGATCATGGTCCCCACATCGATGGCTGAATTGCGACGGACTGCTGAAATAATACCAAGTAGAACCCCAAAAAAAGTGGAAAAAAACATTGCCCCTATCGTAATTTCGATCGTCATTGGTAAACGCTGTAACACGATATCGGTCACAGGTCGCTGATCTTTCAAGGATACCCCAAGGTCTCCGTGCGTTAAATCGCCCAAGTAACGCACAAATTGAACCATGATCGGATCGTTCAAACCCTGTCGTTCTCTAAAGGCAGCACATTGCTCCGGACTTACCTTTTCACCAAGCACGGCAAAACATGGGTCGCCAGGTAAAATACGCGCCAACGCAAACGTAACAAACGTGATGCCAAACAAAACCGGGAGCAATAAAAGAAAGCGGCGGATCAGGAATTGAGACATAAGGTTTAAAAAATCCGGGTTTACTTTGATGCCCCGAAGATCGTATAAAACGGTCTTCGGGGCATATAACTCTTGAGAAACTTAACCAGCGTTCAGCAATAAAGTTTCCCTTAATCCGAATTACTTGGCGGGCGGATTGATGAACTGACCGAAGAAGCCGGTAACATATTCGAAGACGCCGCTATTGCCCTTATGATTGGGATTGTTGGCATCGATCAAAGCAGAATATGTGGCGACCACATCGTTCGAGTCAAAATCAGCGCCGTTGCTAAACTTCACACCCTGGCGCAGAGTGAAGGTCCACTCAGTGGCATCCGCGTTGGATGTCCAGGACTCAGCCAAGGCGGGTTCTACAGCGGTTCCGCCGAACTGGTAACCAAGCAATGAATCGTAGACTTGCAAGCAGGCGCGCAAAGTCTCACCGTCGGATTCGTCGCCAGCCCAAAGGCTGATCGGTTCCGCACCCTGCATCCATACGATCTGACCGGAATCAGTGGTCATTTGTTGGAAGTTCTCATTGAGAGGTCCAATTACAACATTGCCAACCTTGGCAGAGAAGCCATCAGCAGTTGTACCATGCGCCACAGGGATGACCGGTACGTGCTGTTTGATCAGCGCGTTGACATTGTCATAGTGTGTTTGGCGTGCAGCCGGATCGCCGATCTGTGCAGCAGCTTTGATTTCTGAAACAAGGTCAGGAAATTCATTACCGAAGCGGACAGCATTGCTGGCGAAGTGATAGTCGTAGAAGTTGGTGGAGTCAGGATAGTCCATGCCCCAGCCCAACAAGTAGAAGGCTTGCTCGCCCTTGGATTCAGATTCGATGAACGGACCAGATTCCATTTTGTTGAGTTCAACCTTCACACCGATCTCAGCCAATTGCGCCTGAATATCCTGGGCAACCTGGTTGACATGCGGCAAGTAGACACGGTTCACATCACGATAGGAAAGGGTGATCTTCTGGTTGAAATCGAACTTG
Source organism: Chloroflexota bacterium (assembly GCA_040006635.1). GTDB lineage: Bacteria > Chloroflexota > Anaerolineae > Anaerolineales > Villigracilaceae > Defluviilinea. Next base: position 8,508 of record JBDTWO010000065.1, on the reverse strand, counting down.
GCTGCTTCCAGCATTTTCTTGGCAGCAGCTGGATCATACTTGTACCATGTAGCGCCGTCACCGCTGGTGCTAAAGCCCGGGCTAAAGCTCTCGGGGATGAACTGCTCAGCAACTGTGGAACCGCCGGGATAGAAATTATCCACAATGCGTTTCTTATCGATCGCCATGGCGAAAGCCTGACGGACTGCTTCGTTATCGAAGGGCGCCTTGGTATTGTTCATACCCATATAGAAGACGTTACCGGTTTGGTACGGAACGAAAGCCAGGTTGGGGTCACCCTGAATGGTGGCGTAATCTTCAGCTGATGGGGCAAAGATACCGTCAACGGTACCAGATTGGAGCTCAAGCAAGCGCTGAGCAGCTTCAGCCGACCAGCGGAAAATGAGCGTCTTGTTCGCAACTGCTTTACCCCAATAGTTCGGGTTGGGTTCAAAGGTGATATGGTCACCGCGTACCCATTCCTTGACGATGTAAGGTCCAGTACCAACCGGATTATCGTTGATCTTGGCAGTAACACCACCAGTGGTATTCAAGTAATCCTTATCCAGGATCGCGAAAGAAGCGAAGGCAACCTTGGAGAGGAGGGCTGGGTCAGGGTTACACAACGAGAACTTGACCGTGTACTGATCAACAGCTTCAATCGATTTGATCTCGCCGCCGTAGGAACAATCGGCAGCTTCTAATTTATCGCCAGCAAAAACAACGGGGGCTTCCGTAGGAGCCATAGTAGCGGGCGCTTCGGTGGGTGGTGCAACAACCGGAGCTTCAGTCGCAGCGGGGGCTTCAGTTGCAGCGCCGCCACATGCCGCAAGAACCATGCTCGCGAGGATGAGCAGGGATAGTAAAGCAAATAGTTTATGTTTCACGTTTCTCCTCCTGAGAGAAATATAGTTTGGATTCGATTACGAACAAAGGGTCTGGGGGAAATCGGAAATACTTAGCGCAGGGGCACCTCCTTCCGAGTCATAGACAGATTATACAGCAAAAGAAAATTTAGTAAACAGGCAATGGCATTCCCATCCCATTTAACACTACTTTGGAGGGGTCGTTATGCCACAAACCTGGCACTTTGGTATTGCATTTGGGGCAAGTCCCCTGCCCCGTTACATGATATTCACGGATGACGTACCCGCTTCTTTTCACCAGCCGGTAATTGCACGCTGAACAAAAAGTATCTTCATACTCCCCAGCCTGACCCGGCAAATTCCCGGCATAGACATACCGCAGCCCCGCTTCACGTCCGATCTCCGCCGCACGGATCAAAGTCCGCGCCGGGGTGTTGTCAGGTTCCGTCATCTTATAGTCTTTATGAAAAGCAGTGACATGCCAGGGAATATCTTTTGACACACTGGCGATAAAGCGCGCCGCATCCCACAACTCTTCATTTGAATCATTGAACCCGGGAATCGTCAGCGTCACGATCTCAACCCACAACCCCAAGTCATGCGCACGTTTGATACCGTCTAGTGTGTTTTGCAGAACGCCACCCAACGAGCGATAATTCTTATCGCTCATACACTTCAAATCGATCTTGTATGCCGAAAGATACGGCGCAAGATATTCCATTACTTCAGGCGTATTATTGCCATTCGACACATAAGCACACATCAAACCCGAGGCTTTGGCTTGCTTGAAAATCTCAACCGCCCATTCACTCGTGATCAACGGCTCGTTGTAGGAAGAAACAACCACAGATGCTTTTGTTTTTCTCGCATACTCCACCATCCCCTGCGGAGAAATCTTCCGAATGTAATCCACCGACTCATCCGAAGCCGGGTCGCGCATGGCTTGGGATGTCAACCAATTTTGACAATACCCGCAGTGATAATCACAACCGAGCATTCCAAACGTCAAGGCACTAGCGCTGGGTAGTACATGGAAGAAAGGCTTCTTCTCGATTGGGTCACTTTGTAATGCCGCCACATAGCCATGCGGCACACGCAACTTTCCGCCCTCGTTAAAACGCACCTGACAAATTCCGCGCTTACCCTCACGGATCACACAACGGTGTCCACATGCAAAACAACGCACTGCATTATCGGCAAGGCTTTCATACAGATCCCCCTCCACAGTCAGATCGTCCAATACATCAGCGAGGCGCGTCATATTTAAATCCTACTACGGAACAAAATTATCCAACGGTACCCATTGATCATTCTGCCAAACCTCGATCTGCATCACTGGGTGGATCTCCCAGAGATTGCCGCGTGTCAAACCCAATTGGTCAGGGTGCTCGGGATCAAAGAATAACCAACCACTAATCCGCACTGGAGTCTGATTGGTAATGATCGGCTTAAGTTTCGCCAGTGTCCATTGATGGTTTGCGCGGCTGCGGGGTGTCGGCTCGATCACTAGCGATATCTGGCGACCATCCCCAGAATTCTTTACGAACCAAACATGCCAATCCACCATATCTGAGGCTGTCTTCCCGCAGTTGGTGGATTCGGCGCCCGACTCTTTCGAACCCGCCAGATAACCTTCAACCATCACAGGAATGCCTTCATATTTTGCGATCGTGGCTGCATCCGCAGCAGACCAACTCTTGCGTTCCTTCTGTTGAACTGTTTTAGGCCAAGTCAACGCCATGATCGCGTCAAAGTTAACCGGCACATAATTGCCGTCATCAATTCGATTCTTCAAAAGATTCTGAATCGAATCACCGCCGCTACCCTCAGGTGGACAACCATTGAAGGTTGTCTCCTTGGGTTGGGGTTTGTCGGGCATATCTGGCAATTGACCAGATGGTATGGCAGTTAAGGTCGGTGGTGTAACTGTCGCTGTATCGGGTAATGAAGTAGCTGTCGCCGTGACAGGCAATAAAGTCGCTGTTGCTGTTTCAGGCGGCAAAGTCACAGTTGCTGTATCAGGCGGTGGAGTGGCAGTCGTTGTCGTACATGAGATCAAGATCAAAATACTAATAAGAAAAACAAACCGTGAATACAATATTTTTTTCATAGGTTCCTTTTCACTTAATTGCCATCAAACATTATAATCCCATGATGCTTTCCATTGTTATTCAGGCTGGTGGCGCGTCCTCCCGCATGGGCGAAGATAAAGCGCTAAAAATTTTTCTTGGGCGCCCGCTCATTCAACGCGTGGTAGATCGTCTCGCCCCCATCGCGGATGAAATCATCGTGACGACGAATCATCCGGCTGATTATGGATTCCTAAATCTCCGCCTCTTTTCGGATATCAAGCCTGATCGCGGCGCCCTCGGCGGACTCTACACTGCAATCGCTTCTGCTGCGCACCCCATTGTGGCAGTCGTGGCTTGCGATATGCCTTTCGCAAGTCCAAGGCTGATCGAAGCAATGAGCAGGCTCCTCGTTGACGCGCAGCGTGAAGCGGACGTCGTCATTGTTAAATCAGACGAAGGTTATGAACCACTGCATGCCGTCTATCGCCGTGAGACTTGTCTGCCTGCGATCGAAGCCGCGATTGATGCCGATCAATGGAAAGTCATTGCGTGGTTTCCGCAAGTGAAAGTGCATGTGTTGACTCTCGAAGAAATCAAAGCCTCAGACCCAGACGGCCTGGCGTTTTGGAATGTAAACACACCAGAAGAATTCGCAAAAGCTGAAAAAATCTCCCTCGCCCTTGATGGGCGAGGGTTGGGATGAGGGTCACCGCACAATAAGCACCGGGCAGGGGGCGAGGCTGACAACTTTTTGACTGGTGCTGCCCAACACCAGGCCCACCAATCGACTAAGCCCGCGCGAGCCCATCACGATGACGTCGCTGTTGCGCGTCTGCGCTACATCAATGATCGATTCTGCAGCGTCGCCTTCGATCAACTCGGTATGAATCTCAGCTGGAACATCCCCAACGATCTCGACCGCCTTTTGCAGAATTGCCTGTGCTTCAGCGAGGCGGGTATCGATGGCATGCTGGAGATTAGGTTCACCAAGGTATGCGGGGATCTTATCAAAGACAACCACGATCCGCAGTTTTTCAGAGTTCATGGCGCGCGCCAGATCGGCGGCCGTGCGGACAGATTTGTAACTGTGTTCCGAACCATCTACGGCGAGCAAGATTCTTTCAAACATGTGACTCCTTTCAGTAGAGTACAATTAAAGTATAGTACTTTTCATCTTTGAATTCAATCAGAGGAGTATCAACATGTCGCTCGACACTTCAACTTCGCTCAGTGCAAGTATCAATCTCGTCCGCCAGCAATTCCCTGCGCTCGACCGCCCAGCCATTTTTCTCGACAATCCCGCCGGGACGCAGATCGCCAAACCCAGCCTTGACCGCATCAACCGCTATCTGCTGGAACACAACGCCAATCACGAAGGCATGTTCGAGACCAGCCGCCGATCGGATGAGGTGTTGCATGAAGCGCACGCCGCCATGGCAGATTTTCTGAACGCCTCGCGCTCCGAAGAGATCATCTTTGGCAATAACATGACCACGCTCACCCTGCACATGTCGCGCACCCTCGCGCGGAACTTGCAAGCAGGCGATAACATTCTCGTGACTAGACTCGATCACGATGCAAACATCGCACCCTGGATCTTGATCGCGGAAGACAAAGGCTGCAATTTGCTCTGGGTGGATATCGATGTGGAAGACGGTACGCTCGATGTAGAAGACTTTGCGCGCGCATTGGAGAAGAAGCCCAAGATCGCAGCATTCGGATATGCATCCAATTTGCTGGGAACGGTGAACCCGGTCAAGAAGTTGACGAAGATGGCACACGACGCAGGCGCGCTCGTATATATTGACGCCGTGCAATACGCGCCGCATGGTCCGATCGATGTGCAGGATATCGGTTGTGATTTCCTGGCGTGTTCAAGTTATAAGTATTATGAGACACAATTCACAGGGCACCTTCAGTTTTACGGTCCGCCTGGTCATCGGAAAGATCAAAAAGTGACCATTGGGAACCAAATTCCTGAATGGGTGATGGGCTATAATCAACGCCTGTCACCCATTTCTTTTTCGGAGTACATTCAATGACACTCGACCTAACTGCTATACGAAGTCAGTTCCCCGCCCTCAATCGCCCGGCCATTTTCTTTGATAACCCTGGGGGGACCCAAATCGCAAAACAATCCCTTGATCGTATCACTCGATATTTAATCGAGTCCAATGCCAACCATGAGGGCGCGTTTGCAACAAGTATTGCGTCAGATGCAGTTCTGGATGAGGCGCATCGTGCAATGGCTGACTTTTACAACGCGGCATCGCCAGAGGAAATCGTCTTCGGAAATAATATGACCACCCTCACCCTCCACATTAGTCGCTCACTCGCACGGGAATGGAAGGAAGGCGAAGAAATCGCGGTCACCCGTCTTGACCATGATGCCAATGTGACACCTTGGGTGTTGGCTGCTCAAGATCGAGGAGTTAAGGTTAACTGGGTAGATTTTGATGTCGAGGATGGCACTCTGAAATTGGATGACTTGCAAAGAGTGCTCGAACGAAAACCGCGTCTGTTAGCCGTGGGTTATGCATCCAACGCCCTTGGAACGATCAACCCGGTGGAAAAGATTATCAAAATGGCACATGATGCTGGCACGATGGTTTATATTGATGCAGTTCAATATGCTCCACATGGTCCCATCGATGTCCAAAAGTTAGACTGTGACTTCCTAATTTCATCCGCCTATAAATTTTTCGGCACTCATTCGGGGATTCTGTACGGGAAACATGATTTGTTGGAAAAATTATTTGCATACAAGGTCCGCCCTGCAACCAATAAACTTCCGGGTAAATTCGAAACAGGTACGCAAAATCACGAAGGCATTGCTGGGGTCCTTGGCGCAATTGAATATTTTGAATGGGTTGGAAAAGAGTTTGGCGGCGAGCATGTTGAAGGTCTGGTTAAGGATAATTATCAAGGCCGCCGATTAGAACTCAAAAAGGCAATGTCCTCAATTCATGCTTATGAATTGGAACTTGGTAAAGCGCTGCTTGCCGCTCTTGAATCCGTTCCCGGACTGCAGCTTTTTGGACTAACTGATGCTAACCGTTTAGCGGAGCGTGTGGCTACTTTTTCATTTCGATTGAAGGATTTGAACCCACGTGTTGTTGCTGAAAAATTGGCACAAGAGGGAATTTATGTATGGGACGGAAACTACTACGCCATCAATGTAACCGAACGCCTTGGGCTGGAAAATAACGGCGGTATGGTGCGGGTTGGTGCTGCTCATTACAACACGCTCGAAGAAGTGGAACGGTTGAAAGCCGTGCTTATGAAAATCACTGCAGAGTAGAAATTCAAATTTACATGGAATGATTATACTGCGGGGTACCAAGCGCAATTAAGCTCGGGTTCGCTTTTTCGCCAGGTATTGGTCAAGGGCTTTCTCTTCTATAATTTGCCCCAATCCGGGTAACTCGAGTCCTTTCAAAACGCCCTTACTCAACCAATCAGAAACAGTTTTTTCTCTCACAGAACAGATTTCTGCTACTTGGGCGATGGTGAGATATTTGCCGCGAGGAATAGAGATCGCATCGTTCGCAACTGTTTTGGATTCCTGAACCTTCCCCGTGTTTACAGAGGCGTTGCCCTTTTTACGTTCATCCCTCCAGCCCAGAATCAGTGAATATACCTGTCCCAAAATCCTCTTTCTTTCGGCTGCTTCTGCTTGAACAACTTTTTCCAAGATTGTTTCTTGTTGTCCTAAGAAGGACAACAACACCTGAGCTTGGTCGGGAGTTAATTGAATAGTGTTTGTCAAACACCAACCATCCTCTTCCGATATCTTCTGCTCTGGTTGATCCTCAGTCTTCCTCTTCGATTTCTTGTTTGAAGGAATAGCAATCTGGTATGCAACCTCTCCTACCAACAGTCCTTCCTTCTTCCAGGATTCGGACTGTCTTGACACTTCAAGAATATCAACCGCTTGACTGCCATGTAAGTGAGCTATTCGTTTTATCTGAGCATCCCATACAACAACTCCCAATTTATGCCAATTCTGTCGCTCCCAAGAGTTTGCCCAGTTTGGGCATGGTAGACACGATATTGAGTGGAGAGTTTCGTTGAGATGGAAACCCCATACCGGCTCCTGATTTGAATCAGTCATTTTCCTCCTTACGATCGAATTGGCAGTTTTATTGGTATCCACTTATTTCCAAGGTGTGCCAACGCAAATTCATTGAATGGAAGACTTATCGATTTGATTGCTTTACAGCAAGGCTTTACTTCGATCATGCAATCTGACCAATAATATCAACAATTCGTGAAAAAAGAAGCCGTTCTGGGTTGGTCCAACCATCAGCACGTTATGCCCAAAAAACCGTTGCATTTCACTTCGAATTCGGCTCTGAAATCATTGATAATGCTCGATATGAAATGCAGACACTAAATAGTTGGGAAAACCTACAACTTGCAAATAAAGCACTTGGACGATACAACGAATAATGGACCAACAAAATTGGGATTGACAATCACCCTTACGAAGATCGATTCACAATTCGTCCAGTTTCTATCTGACAGCCGTACTGCTACTGCACTAGACGAACAAGTAAATGTAGCTGAAGACGAGAAAATGGAACTGACTGCTTAGTCTTGTGTTCGAGTGAAAAGTAGTTTATCTGTCGGGTTCCCCATTTACAACAATTTAACATCATATATGAACCACAGAGCTACAAGGTGATCCTTGTAGCTCTGTTCTTTGATAATCGATGTCAAGTAATAGATAATTGCTGCCTTGAATCCTTCTGGGCAAGGGGGCACAATCGCACATATTTTTCATACCCGATTAATGGCAGAAGAATAATTCTAAAAGCTTTCCTAAAGAACAAATATGTAGGATGTCATTATGGACTAGAGCCAATCCGGCTGAGGATGGGTTGTTGGGTCGCGTATGCTTTAGACAGGCGCAAGAGTGCCAGTCCAGATCAACCAGCACAGCACGCTTTTGGCAGTCAGGCTCAGGATGATGTAGACGCGTTCCCCGTACAGGTAGTCTTTCCAGGGACCGATTTTCTTGTATTGCAGCACCATGTTGATGGCGAAAATATTGAAGAAGACAAACAGCGTAGGCACGATGGCGTAAACAAAGGCGGGCGGTTTGGCGTCGCCAGAATTTACTGCGCCCACGAAATACAACGCGATCACCACCCATGGGACGAACCCGGCAATACAGCCATAGATGAATGCGGTCCAGTCTGTCTTTTGGGTGTGCTGGTTATGCAGCTCCATCATGATGCCAAACAGGTTCATCGTGGCATTCAGCGTGAAGATCAAGATGAGCGCACCCAGATCCCAAAGGCCGATCAACATGCCGATCAGCACAATCATCAGTGAAGAACTCAAGGCATATTCATAGAAGCGCACCGGATTCATACCTTTCTTCAGGTTCTCCACATAGCGTCCGTAGCCAATCGTCGCCAGGTAGAAGTGCGCCACAGCCGAGATGAGCAAGAACATCGCAACGGCAGGTCCAAAGGGCAGTTCATAGAAAAGTTGGCTGTTCGGTTTCAGCGAGCGGGTGGCAACATCGAAACTCAGGTAGTTGGTGAAGATGGGATAGGTGGTGGCCCGGCTGACCGCGATCA